>DATKIA010000035.1:0-25439 GCA_035509895.1 Solirubrobacterales bacterium | reverse complement strand
GGGCGTCGCCGACTTCCTCGCCCAGGAGCAGCCGGTCGAGATCGGCGTCAACGGCCGCGTCGCCCGCTCAGGCCGCGCGGCGATGGTCAACGACACCCGGCTCGATTCCGACTACCTCGCCCGCAACCCGCGCACCGACCCCGGCTCCGAGCTCTCGCTGCCGATCACCGTCGCCGGCTCGACCTGGGGCGTGATGAACCTCGAGCAGCTCGACCCCGGCGCCTTCTCCGAGGACGACCTCCTGCTCGCCGACGTCGTCGCCAGCCAGGTCGGCGCCGCGATCCACCGCTGCCAGCTCGTCGACGAACTCGAGGGCGCCTTCCTGACCACGATCGGCGTCCTCTCCGATGCGGTCGAGCTGCAGGACGCCTACACCGCCGACCACGCCAACGAGGTCGCCGACCTCGCCATCGCCGTCGGCCGCCGAATGGGAATGGGGGGAGTCGAACTCGACCGGCTCCGTTACGGCGCCCTGCTCCACGACGTCGGCAAGATCGGCGTCCCCGGCGAGATCCTCCGCAAGCCCGGGCCGCTCTCGGACCGCGAGCGCGAGCTGATGGACGAGCACACCGCGATCGGCGCCCGCATGCTCTCCCGGATCCCCTTCCTGGCCCCGGTCGCGCCGCTGGTCCGCTCCGCCCACGAGCGCTACGACGGCGGCGGCTACCCGGACGGGATCAGCGGCCAGCAGATCCCGCGTGGGGCGATGGTGATCGCCACCTGCGACGCCTTCCACGCGATGACCTCGAACCGCAGCTACCGGGCGGCGATGGACCACGAGTCCGCGGTCGCCGAGCTCCAGGCCAACGCCGGCACCCAGTTCGACCCGGTCGTCGTCGACGCCCTGGTCAGCGAGCTGCGTTAGTCAGTCGGCGCCGCCGAGGTTGCCGAGCATCGCCTGTTCGGCCATCCGGATCAGGCCGAGGCCGCTGTGGGGGCGCATGTCGCTGCTGCGGACGCGGACGTGTGACCCGTGCGGGCCGACGACCTCGACGATCGTGCAGACGTCGCCGATCTCGCAGTCGTCCCCGTAGTCGTTTTCGATCGCCTCCATCTGCTCCGCCACCACCTGCCCCACCTTGCTCTGATCGAGCGCCATCCGCGCCCCTTTCGTCGAAATTTCGGTCCGCCCCTTCCGCAGTGACCATATGTGATCAGTATCACGCTCGGAGATATATCTGAGCGATATATAAAGGCGAGATGGAGTCGCTCAGCGCCACCGCCTACGTGATCCTCGGCATGGTCCGCACCGAGCCCCGCTCGGGCTACGAGATCAAAGCCGTCGTCGACGACACCACCCGCTTCTTCTGGGCCGCCAGCTA
This sequence comes from Solirubrobacterales bacterium, assembly GCA_035509895.1. Lineage (GTDB taxonomy): Bacteria > Actinomycetota > Thermoleophilia > Solirubrobacterales > 70-9 > VAYN01. The sequence goes on along the minus strand of DATKIA010000035.1, from coordinate 24,117 downwards.
CGGCCAGATCTACCCGGAGCTGAAACGGCTCTCCGAGGCCGGCCTGGTGGTCGGCGTCGACTCCCCCACCGGCGGCCGGCGGCGCACCGTCTACGAGATCACCGCCGACGGCGAGGAGGAGCTGAAGGCCTGGCTGCGCCAGCCCCCCGCGACATTCGAGATGCGCGAGGAAGGGCTGCTGAAACTGTTCTTCGCCAACGCCCTGCCGCGTGAGGAGGCGGTCGAGATCCTGCGCGCGATGCGCGCCTACCGGCTCGCCGCCAACACGAAGCTGCGCTCGATGGAGCCGATGGCCGAAGCGAAGGACGACCCCTTCCCGCTGACCGTGCTGCGGGGCGGAATCGAGTTCACCGAGTGGTTCGCCGACTGGTGCGAGCGGATGGAGGAGCAGATCCTCGCCTCCGCTCCCGAGAAAAGGAGAAGCTGATGTTCGACTCCCTCGCCCGCCTCGCCGACGGCCGTGCCCGCCGCGTAGGTCTGATCGCGATCGCCTTCTTCCTGCTCGCCGCCGCGCTCGGCGGCTCGGTCGCCAGCCGGCTCGACCCGTACGGCGCCGACGACCCCGCGACCGAAACGGTCAAGGCGCGCGAAGCCCTCCAGGACGCCGGCCTGCGGTCGCCGGCGGTGATCGCCGTGGTCGAAGACGCCCCGGTCGCCGCGCCGGCGACCCGCGCCCGGGTCGAGGCGCTCGAGAATCAGGTCCGCGAACGCTCCGACGTCGCCGTCGTCAGCGGCTACTACGACACCCACTCCCGCGCCTTCGTCTCCGCGGACGGCGACGCCACCTACTTCGCCGTCTCCCTGAAGCCAACCGGCGACAAGGCGGTTCAGGACGCCGGCGGCGAAATCGCCGACCAGCTCTCCGCCCATCCCGGGGTCGTCGTCGGCGGCTTCGCCGTCGCCCAGGAGCAGGTCAACAAGCAGGTCGAGAAAGACCTGAAAATGGCCGAGATGATCGCCTTCCCGCTGCTCTTCCTGCTCTCGCTGCTGTTCTTCCGCAGCCTCGTCGCCTCGGTCCTGCCGCTGATGATCGGCGGCCTCGCGATCGTCGGCACCTTCCTCATCCTTCGACTCGCCAGCGAGTTCGCCTCGATCTCGATCTTCGCCCTCAACCTGACCACGGCCCTGGGGCTGGGGCTGGCGATCGACTACAGCCTCTTCATCGTCTCCCGCTACCGCGAGGAGATCGCCAGGACCGGCCCCGGCCTGGCGGCGATGCGGCGGGTCCTCGCCACCGCCGGGCGCACCGTCTTCTTCTCCTCGCTGACCGTCGCCGCGGCGCTCGCCTCGCTGCTCGTCTTCCCCCAGCGCTTCCTCTACTCGATGGGCCTCGGCGGTGCCCTGGTGGCGCTGTTCGCGGCGCTGATCTCGCTGACCGTGCTGCCCGCGGTCCTCACCCTGCTCGGCAGCCGGGTCAACGCCGGCGCGCCGAAGTTCCTCCAGCGCCGGGCCGAGGCCGACGCGAAGCCGCAGGAGAGCGGCTTCTGGTACCGCCTCTCGCGCTTCGTGATGCGGCGCCCGATCCCGGTGGCGACGCTCAGCGCCCTCTTCCTAATAGTGCTCGGCCTGCCCTTCCTCGGGATCAAGTTCAACACCGTCGACCCGACCGTGCTGCCACAGTCGGCGAGCGCTCGCCAGGCCTACGACACGATCAGCGAGGAATTCCCGCCCTACCACGACACCCCGATCTGGATCGATTTCGAAAGCGGGACGCCGCAGCAGGCCAGCGCGGTCGCCGCCGCGGTCCGCAGCGTCGACGGCGTCGCCGAAGTGCTGCCGCCACAGAAGCTCGCTGGCGACGTGACAGCGATTCAGGCGATCTCCGCCAACCCATTCGCCTCCGACGCCAGCCAGACCACGGTGCGGGCGATCCGGGATCTGCCGACGCCAACCGGGAGCGAGCTGACTGTGACCGGCGCCAGCGCCGACTTCATCGACTTCCAGTCGAGCCTCACCAGCCACCTGCCGATCGCGCTCGCGATCATCGTCGTCGCGACGCTTGTCATCCTCTTCCTGATGACCGGCTCGGTGGTGCTGCCGGTGAAGTCGCTGCTGATGAACTTCCTCAACCTCAGCGCCGTCTTCGGGCTGCTGGTGCTGATCTTCCAGGACGGCCGGCTCGAAGGGATCCTCGACTACACCAGTCCTGGAGCGATCGAGCAGACGATGCCGATCCTGCTCTTCGCCGTCGCCTTCGGCCTCTCGACCGATTACGCCGTCTTCCTCCTCTCGCGGATCAAGGAGGCGCGCGACAACGGCGCCTCCGACTCCGAGGCGGTCGCGATCGGGCTCGAGCGGACCGGCCGGATCGTGACCGCGGCGGCGCTGCTGTTCGCGGTCGCGATGTTCGCCTTCGCCACCTCGCAGATCATCTTCATCAAGGAGAACGGGGTCGGCACCGCGCTCGCCGTCCTGATCGACGCCACCATCATCCGGGCGCTGCTCGTTCCGTCACTGATGGAGCTGCTCGGCAAGTGGAACTGGTGGGCACCGGCACCGCTGCGCCGCCTCCACGAACGCTGGGGAATCGGCGAGGGCGAGGTGCCGACGCCCGCCCCGACCCGCGCTTGAGCGGCTAAGTTCATTGGATCGACTCGACGCCGCCGTCCCAGCCCGCTGGATCGGAGCCGCCGGCCGTGCCGCCCGGCGAGGGCATCCGCCGTACGCAGATGGCCGGCGAGCGAACTCAGCTCGCCTGGTGGCGAACCGGGCTGGCGGCGCTGGCGGTCGCCCTCGGGGTCGGGCGGATCGTGCCCGAGCTCGACCCGACCGCGACCAAGTGGCCCTACGTCGTCGCCGGCGTCGGCTTCGCCCTCTGGGGAATCCTCTCGATCGCCTACGGCAGCGCCCAGCGAGCCGAGATCTACCGCGCCCTGCACGAGGAACGAGCGCTCGCTTCGAGCCCCTGGCCGGTACGAACGCTGACCTTCGCCGGCATTGGCCTTGGCTTGATTACCGCGCTGCTGATCTTGCTCGACTGAGCGCCTTCAGCCAGAACGGCCGCGTGCCGGTCGGCAATGCTTCTTCTTCGGCGGTTGCGGCAGCCGGGTTGAGGACGCTTTCTTCGAATCCGAGCACCGCCGGTTCGGCCCCGTAGCCGGGGGCTTCGAGCCCGAGCCGTTCGCTGATCGTCTTCAGCAGTGAGAAGTGGTTGTAGTAGGCGGTTTCGTTGACGACGCCGGCTTCGATCGTCGGCGAGAACAGCAGCATCCCGACCTTGCCGCCGCCCCCGGTCGGTTTGGTCGGCCCCGGCGGCGCTTCCACCGGCGCTTCCGGCGGCAGGTTCGGGTAGGTCGGGTAGAAGCAGCAGGAGCTGGTGTCGGCGAGGAAGCCGGGAAGGGCGCTGACCTGGCGGGCCTGGCTCGAGGTGATCACCAGCAGCCCGCCGTCGAGATAGGCCGGCGATTTGAGGATTTCCGGCACCAGCGGTTTGAGGAACTCTTCGATCCCAGCGGCGCCGCCGAGGCGGCCCGGTTCGCAGGGCGCCTCGGCGCCGGAGTGGCAGGCGTTGGGGACGATGTAGGAGAGCGCCGGGGTCTTCGCCGTGACCTTCTTCTTCAGGGCGGGCAGCAACTGGTCGAGACCGACGTCCGCGCTGGCGCATTCGGGGCCGTCGATCACCGAGTGCAGATAGACGAACGGGTTGCGCCAGGTCACGTAGTTGTCGCCGGGCACCGGCACCTGGCTGAGGTCGGGGGTGCCGAGCAGCGGGTGGCGGCAGGTCGCCGGCTGGCCGGCGGCGACGCCGTTGCCGATGTCCTCGACGTAGGCCCTCCAGGTCAGTTTCTTCGCCGCCAGCGCCGTCGTCAGGCTCGGGGTCGCAGCCGGGTAGACGCAGCCGTTGCCCTGGACCTGGCCTTCGGGCAGCGTGGCGCCGGGGGCGACGTCGGCGTAGTTCGGACAGTTCACCGCCGTTTCCGGCGTCGGCCCCTGGCCGCTGAGCAGCGCCAGCTGGTTGGCGAGGTCGCCCTTGGTCACCGCGTAGTAGTTGGGCAGAACCTCACCGAGCGCCGGCAGTTCCTGCGAGAGGTAGGGCGCGACCGAGGTTTTGCCAAAGGTTTCTTCGTAGCTGTTTTCGCCCAGCATGATCACGAAGACGTGTTTGATCTCGGTCGGTGGCGGCGGCGGTTCTTCCGGCAGTTCGAGCGGTTCTTCTTCCGGGACCACCGGTTCTTCTTCCGCCGGCGGCGCTTCGGCGACCACTTCCGGCGCCGCTTCTTCGACCGGCGCTGCTTCGACTTCTTCCGGTTCTTCTTCTTCGAATTCGACTTCTTCTTCCGGTTCCGGGGCGGCCTTGGGCGGCGACGGTTCTTCGAGCAGGATCGAGGTCAGGCCGGCGCTCTGGGCGAGCTGGCTGGTCGCCGACCCGATCACGACGCCGAAGGCGAGCATGCACATCACCGCGACCACCGCGGCGCGGGGCGAGGGCATCTTGACCCCGGCGAGGAAGCCGGTGCCGGCCTCGACGCTCGCCGATCCCGCCGCGGCCGCGGCACCTGCCGCCGCGCCGGCACCAACCGCGGCACCCGCTCCTGCGGCGCCCTTCCCACGCCCGCTCTCCGCCATCGGCTTGATCTGCGCCGCCACCGCCGCCGGCAGGTCACCGCGGCGCGCCCCGCAGGTGAGGCAGTAGCGCTGGCCCTCGACGCAGGCGGCACCGCACTCGGCGCAATCGCCGCGGCCGCTCGGCTCGCGGCGTTCGTCGTCCATGAAAGAAGCCACCTGAGGAGATTAAGGCTGCCCGGCGAGCGCAAACAAGATGTAAAAATTCCGAGTATCGGCACGCCTGCGCGGATGCCGCTGTTCACAAATCTTCAACACTTCGAGCCCGGCTCGGGAGAGAATGCGAACGTGACCGCTCCGGCAGATGGTTCGCCGACGCCGTTTCCGGCGCGCGAGCCCGATCAACACAGACCTCCGGCGGCGGTTCCCGACCCTGGGCTCAACCCGACCGATCCGCCGAGCCCGTCCTCGCCCTACGACGCTTCCAGCCAGCCGACCGAGGTGCACCCGACGCTGGCGGCGACGTCCTCCAGTGACCACTGCCCCTCCTGCGGCAAACCGCTCGCCGCCGACCAGCGCTACTGCCTCGAATGCGGTCACCGGCGCGGCGACCCGCGGCTGCCGTTCATGGACGCGGTGGTCTTCATGGAGGCGATCAACCAGCCGCAGACGCCGCCCCCCCCACCGACCTCCTCGGGCGGCGGCAAATCGAAGGGCATGTCGGCCAACACCTCGCTGATCGCCGGGATCGCGACCCTGGTGCTGGCGATCGGGGTCGGCGTCCTGATCGGACAGTCCGGCGACAACGGCACCAGCAACGCCGCCTCGCAGGCGCCTCAGATCATCAGGGTCGGCGGCGGTGGTGAAGGCGAAGAAGAAGCCACGCCCGAAGAAAGCGGCAAGAAGAACACCGGCAAGAAGGGCGGCAAGGAAAAGAAAGCCAACAACGCAGCCGCGAAAAAAGCGGAATCGAAGAGCGAAACCGGCAGCAGCGGGACCAGCAAGGCGGTCGAAGAAGTGCTCGAACCGAAAGTCCCGCAGGCGAAGCCGGAAGCGACGGTCGGCGAATCGTGTGACAAGGGCACCGCAGGGTGCAGTGACAACGGCAAGTTCGAAGGGAACTTCTTCGGCGAATGAAACTGACGGGATCACGCAAGGCGAAGCTCGGCCCGACGCGCAAGACGCCGCAACGACAGGCGCCGGCAGGGCAACCAGGCCAGCCGGTGGCAGCGCCGGGTGAGCCTACGGCCAACACGCTCAACTCGGCCTATGGCGAGGAGTTCGTCGTCGACCTCCAGCGCCGCCGCGACCAGCTCGTCGCCCGGGTGGCCGAGCTGCAGTGGGACCTCGGCGGCCTCGTCTACGAAATGGCGGTCCGCAACAGCATCAAAATCGAGGTGATCGTCAAACGCGCGGTCGTCCTCCAAGACGCCGACGCGGAATTGAGCGAGGTCGAACGGATCCTCCGCATGGAGGAGACCGGTGCGGCCGGTTCCTGCAAGAACTGCGGGGCTCCCCACTCAAGCGGCGCCACCTTCTGCTGGCAGTGCGGCAAACCGCTGCTCGAGCAGGTCTCGGGCGACGCGATCCTGCGCCGCTAGCCAGGGCGGAGGAGCCGGCCCGGCTCAGCCGAAGCGGCCGGTGACGTAGTCCCGCGTCCGCGGATCGCGGGGATGGCTGAAGATCGTCTCGGTGTCGTCGAACTCGATCAGCGACCCGATCGGCTTCTCCTCGCCCTGCACGGGGGCGAGGCTGAAGAAGGCGGTGCGGTCGGCGACGCGCGCGGCCTGCTGCATGTTGTGGGTGACGATCACGATCGTGAAGCGGCCTTTGAGGCTGTGCATCAGGTCCTCGATCGCGCCGGTCGCGATCGGGTCGAGGGCCGACGCGGGCTCGTCGAGCAGCAGTACGTCGGGCTCGATCGCGATCGCGCGGGCGATGCAGAGCCGCTGCTGCTGGCCGCCGGAGAGGCCGAGGGCGCTGTCCTTGAGCCGGTCTTTGACCTCGTCCCAGAGGGCGGCGCCACGCAGCGCATTCTCGACCCGGTCGTGGAGGCCCTTCTTGAGGCCGAGGTTGCGCGGCGCCCAGGCGACGTTGTCGAAGATCGACTTCGGGAACGGGTTCGGTTTCTGAAAGACCATCCCGATCCGGCGCCTTACCTCGACCTGGTCGACGTTGCTGCCGTAGATGTCGTGGCCGTGGTAGAGGATCTGACCTTCGATCCGGAAGCCGGGAACCGAGTCGTTCATCCTGTTGAGGCTGCGCAGGAAGGTGGTCTTGCCGCAACCGGACGGGCCGATCAGGGCGGTGATCTGGCCGCGGCGGATCCGCAGCGAGACCCCCGCCAGAGCCCGCTTGGCGCCGTAGTAGATCGAGGTGTCCTGCGAGTCGAAGACGACATCCGGGGCAAAGCCGTGCTGCTCGGCGACTGCGGCGCCGGTGACAACCGCGGCGGCGCCGTTCTGCGGCGGCGCGACGCCGCTGCCCTGGATCCGGATCCGGGCCGGTACCGGCTGGTTCTGTCCCTGGCTGGGGTCGAGGCCGCTGGTCATGAGGAGGCAAGCTTGCGTTTACTGCGGGCCAGCAGCGCCCGGGCGCCGAGGCTGGCAAACAGTATGAACGAGATCAGCAGCAGCGCGATGCCCCAGCCGGTGGCGAAGCCTTCGGGGTTGCCTTCTTCGGAGAGTTTGTAGATGAAGACGGGGACGTTGGCCAGCGGTTCAGACGGGTCGACGGTGACCTTGTCGAGAGGGCCGATCGAGCTGAGCAGGATCAGCGGCGCCGTCTCGCCAGCGGCGCGGGCGACGGCGAGCACGGTCGCGGTGATGATCCCGCCGAGGGCGCTGGGCAGCACCACGGTCAGCACCGAGCGCCAGCGGGCGACGCCGAGCGCCTCGGACGCTTCCCGCATGCTGTTCGGGACCAGACGCAGCACCTCCTGGGTGCCGCGCGCGATCAGCGGCAACTCGATGATCGCCAGCGCCACCGAGCCGGCAAATCCCGATTGGGACTTGTGGTAGACGAGCAGCTTGAAGACGAAGAGGCCGAGGATGATCGAGGGGATCCCGTTCAGCAGGTCCAGCGTGGTCCTCAACAAGCCGGCGCCCCGGCTGCCGGCGTACTCGGTGAGATAGATCGCGATCAGGACCCCGAGCGGCATCGCGATCGCGGTCCCGATCGCGACGATGATCGCGGTCCCGACCAGCATCGGCGCCACCCCGGTCGGGTAGCTGGTGGTGATGAATTCCCAGTCGATCGCCTTGGCGCCGCGCGAGACGACGGTGTAGACGACCAGCGCGAGGACGGCGACGGCGAGGACGGCGGCGGCGGTCGCGGCGTACTCGGTGATCTTGCTGAAGATCTGCCGCCGGCGCAGGTTGCCGCTCGGGATCAGCGGCGCCGTCGGGTCCGGGATCCCGCCGCTCATTTCGCCGCCACCCCCTGGTAGCTGAAGCGCCGGCCGATCCACTGTGCCGTGAGGTTGGAGACGAGCCCGATCACGAGCAGGATCGCGCCACAGTAGAAGAGCGCAGCTTGATGCATCTCGCCCAGCGCGCCTGGGAACTGGAGTGCGATTCGCGCCGCCAGCGTGTCCGCGGGCAGGAACACGGACGGCTTGATCGCGGTGCCGGCGCCGATCACCTGCGAGACGGCGATCGCCTCGCCGAGGGCGCGGCCGAGGCCGAGGATCGAGGCGGCGACGACGCCCGAGGCGGTGCTCGGCAGGACGACCCCCCGGACCACCTCCCAGCGGGTCGCGCCGAGGGCAGCGGCGCCGTCCTGGAGGTCACTGGGCACCGCCACGAAGAGGTCGCGCGAGATCGAGGCGATGATCGGGACGATCATGATCGTCAGGATGAGGCTGGCGGTGAACATGCTGAGACCGGTCGTCTGCGGCGTGCCGAAGATCGGGATGAAGCCGAGGGTGTCGTGGAGCGCCGGCTCGATCGTCGACTGCACGAACGGCGCCAGGATCAGCAAGCCCCAGAAGCCGAGGATGACGCTGGGAACCGCGGCCAGCATCTCCACCAGCGGCGAGACGATGCCGCGCACCGCGCTCGGCGCGAGCAGGCTGAGGAAGAGGCCGATCGAGATCGCGATCGGCGCCCCGAGCAGGAGCGCGAAGAAGGAGCTGACCACGGTGCCGAAGAGCGGCACCCCGGCGCCGAAGACTTTGAAGTTCGGCTGCCATTCGGTGTCGGTGATGAAGCTCAACCCGTATTTGGACATGGCCGGGCGGGCGCCGTCGAAGACCTGGTAGACGATCAGGATCAGGACGACGACGGCGACCACGGCCGCCGCGAGGCAGATCCCGAACAGGAACCGGTCCCCGAAGCGATCAGCCTTCTTCCGGCGGGAACCGGAGCGACCGGCGCGGGCGGCGGCGAGGGCAGGAGTGGCGGAACCGCTCATCGTCGGCGCCAGGGTATTGGAGGCTTACGCCTTTTCTCACTGTTTCGCGACAGGTTTCACAGAATTGACACAACTGACAGTGCGGCGCTTCCCAGGCCGCAATCCGCGCCCAGAGTCTGTTCATATATCTGTAACAAAACTGTCACAACTTAAAGAAGCTAAAAGTAGGGTCGTCTTTCACGGAATTGAAACATTTTCGAATTCGAGGCGGGAGAACCTAGCGCGGTCAAATCACGTTCCACGCTTGAAAGGACTCCGCTTTGCTTCGAAAAAGGTTGCTAGGTCTGTTGGTCGCAGTGGCCCTGACTGTCACCGGGATGGCCGCGGTCGCGACCGCTGGTGCCTCCGCCGCTGGTCTCAACGGTGCCGGCTCTACCCTCGTCGCGCCGCTGATGGCCAACTGGAAGAACGGCTTCGAAATCAAAGAAGGGATCCCAGTCAATTACGCTGCCGTCGGCTCCGGCACCGGTATCGCCCAGATCACCGCCAGGACCGTCGACTTCGGTGCCTCGGACGCACCGCTCACCCCTGAACAGGCCGCTGCCTGCAACGGCTGCGTTCAGATCCCGTGGGCCCTGTCCGCCACCGCCGTCGGCTTCAACATCCCGGGCGTGAAGAAAATCAACCTCACCGGCACCATCCTCGCCGGCATCTACTTCGGGAAGATCACGAAGTGGAACGACCCGAAGATCAAGAAGGTCAACAAAGGCGTGAAACTGCCGGGCACGACGATCACCCCGGTCTACCGCAGCGATGGCTCCGGTGACACCTACGCCTTCACCAACTACCTGTCGAAAGTCAGCTCGGCCTGGAAGAACGAAGTCGGGTACGCGACCTCGGTTGGGTTCACGCACGGCGTCGGTGCCAAAGGCAACTCCGGGATCACCGCCACGGTGACGAAAACCCCGGGTGCGATCGGCTACATCTCGGCCTCGTACCTGATCGCCGCCGGCCTCGGCGCCGCCGCGATCCAGAACACCGCCGGGAACTTCGAGTTCCCGAACCTGAAGAACATCGAAAACGCTGCCTCGATCGTGAAGTCGGTTCCGGCCAGCAACGCGATCAGCATCGTCAACCCCCCGAAGAAGGCGACGACCGCTTACCCGATCTCGACCTTCACCTATGCCATCGTCCCGCACGATGCGTCGCAGAAGGGGTTCTTGCAGCAGTTCCTCAACTACGCAGTCGGCCCCGGCCAGAAATACGGCGCGGCGCTCGACTTCCCGCCCCTGCCCAAGGTCGTCAAGGCCGCGGCTCAGAAGGCGATTGCCTCGCTGTAAACAGTCCGCGCCCTAGGGCGCAAGCGGTTCCTCCAACCGGCGTCGGGCCCTCGGGTCCGGCGCCGGTTTTTGTTTCGCCGCCTGCGCGGGCGGCGGCGAGGCTAGGCGAAGGCCTGGGAGGCGCGGCGGCGGAGGTCGGCGTTGAGCATGCCGGTCACCTCGCTCGGCTTCTCGCCGGCGGAGGGGACGGCGGCGCCGATCAGGCCGCTGGCGCGGAAGCCGTAGAGCGGGGCGACGAAGCCGAGGTCGCGGATCTTGCGGACGAGCCGGACCGCGTCCTGGGTCTCGGCGCCGGGGCCGCAGAGGACGATCGCAGTCGGCTCGAGCGCGTTCAGCGCTCGTTCGAGCCGCTCGTCGCCGAGCTCATTGGAGAGGACGAGGACGCGGAAGCCGGCGCGGCGCAGCGCCAGGTCGAGCGCCTGGGCGTAGACCTCCTCGGCGTCCTGGCCGCGGCTCGAGTCGAGCAGCAGGATCCCGGCTGGGCGCGAAGCGGCGGCGGCAAGGCGGCGGGCGCCGTGCAGCCACCCGGTCGCCCAGCGGGCGCCGAATTCGAGCTCGGCCTCGCGGCCGGGGTCGGCGGCAAGCTTGTCGATCGCCGGCAGCAGCAGCTCCTCGACCGTGCGCTCCAGCGGTCGCAGCGCCAGGCTTTCCTCGATCGCGCGGTCGGCGGCGGCCTCGTCGAAGGCTTCGAAGGCGCTCTGCAGGCTGCTGCCGTTGGCCGGCGCCGACTGGCGCTGGCGGGCGAGCTCGATCGCCGAGGAGATGTTCCCGGTCTGGGCCAGCGCGTCGCGCAGGGTCTGCAGCTCCACCAGCTCGTAGTTGCGGTGGTTGCCGACGGTGCGCTTCGGCACCGGGTAGCCGTAGCGGCGCTCCCAGCTGCGCAGCGTGTTGGGGCTGACGCCGAGCACTTCGGCCGCGGCGTTGGTTCGGATTCCTGGCATCTGCGGGGATTCTTCCAGCGAAATTCCAGGTTTACACCGGTTATGGACAGATTTACGAAATCTGTCAGCGATCTTGCACGGGCTTTCCGCCCCCGCTCAGCGGTCCTGCACAGCCTCGAGCGCACCGACACCGACCGGCTGGCCGACGGCTCGGGCGCGCCAGAGCGCGGCATCGGCCTTGCTCAGCAGGCTGTCGGCATCGGCGCCGTGGTCGGGACAGGCGACGACCCCGGCCGCGACCGCGATCCGCAGCCCCCCGGCCCGCTCGAGCTCGTCGAGCTGCCCCAGCAGGCGCTCTGCCATCTGCACCCCTTCGACCGTCCGCAGGTTCGGGGCGAGCACACAGATCGCCGCCTCCTCGAGCCGGAAGGCTTCGTCGACGAGGCGAACGCTTTCGCGCAGGGCGGCGCCGAGAATCGCCAGCACCGTGTCCTCGCCGCCGGGAACGGAACCGCTGCGGGTGCCGGGGCCCGAGGCGTCGAAGACCGCGAGCCCAAACGGGTGGCCGTAGCGGCGGTTGGTCTCGATCAGCTGGTTGAGACGCCGGCGCATGTGGCCGGGCCGGTAGAGGCTGGCCAGTTCCTGGGCCTCGCCCGCCGCGCTGTCGCCAGCCGCCGGCGCCGGTCCCGGCTCAGCCGGCAGCGCCGCTTGGCGCGCAGCTGCTTCGACGGCGGTCGCGGTGATCGGCCCGAACTCGGCCGCCAGCCGCTGCGCCGCCTCGGTCAGGGCGTCTGGATCGTCGCCCAGCTCCTCGCGCAGCTTCGCCAGTAGGGCGGCGTGATGAGCCGAGACCTCGAGCGCCAAACGCCCTGCCGGTGACCCGTCCCCCGCGTTCGTGCCTGTATGCGACTGGTCTGCCACGCGCGCACCTTGGCGCAAGAACCGGACGCAGTAAAAGCGAAAACTCGGAATTTCCGACACGACAAACGTCCAGCCGGAATTCGTACTTTGCGGGTTATCTGCGAACTACTCGATACTGCGACGGCCAGCGAGCGCCTTGCCGAGCGTCACCTCGTCGGCGTGCTCGAGGTCGGCGCCGACCGGCAATCCGCTCGCCAAGCGGGTGACGGACACCTGACCCCGCAGGCGCTCGGCGATGTGGAGCGCGGTCGCCTCGCCGGTCGTCGTCGGGTTGGTCGCGAGCACGACCTCCTCGACGCCGCCGCGCCCGACCCGGGTCAGCAGCTCGGCGATCTTCAAGTCCTCGGCATCGACGCCGTCGATCGGCGAGAGGGCGCCGCCGAGCACGTGGTAGAGGCCGCGGTATTCGTGGGTGCGCTCGATCGGGATCACGTCGGCCGGCTCCTCGACGACACAGATCGTCGCCCGGTCGCGGTTGGAATCGGAGCAGATCCGGCAGAGGGGACCCTCGGCGAGGTTGAAGCACTCTTCGCAGAGCCCGACCTTCTCCTTCACTTCGCGGATCGCGTCGCCGAGCGCGAACGCCTCTTCATCAGGCGCGCGGAGGAGATGGAAGGCAAGCCGCTGGGCGGTGCGCTGGCCGATCCCGGGCAGACGCGAGAGCTCAGCGACGAGGCGCGCCAGCGGTGCCGGGCCCTCGGAGCTCAACCGCCCAGACCGGGGATGCCGCCGCCCATGCCGCCGGTGATCCCGCCCATTTTCGAGCTCGCCAGCTCCTGGGCTGCGCGCAGCCCCTCGTTGACCGCGGCCTGGACCATCTCGGCCAGCATCTCGGCCTCCTCGGGATCGATCGCTTCCGGGTCGATCGCAATCGCGCGCAGGGTCAGGTCACCGCCCATCGTCACCTTGACCATGCCGCCGCCGGCACTGGCCTCGACGGTCTCGTCCTTCAGTTTCTCCTGCGCCTCCAGCATCTGCGCCTGCATCTGCTGGGCCTGTTTCATCAGGGCATTGACGTCAAAACCCCCGGGACCGCCTCCTCGCGCCACTAACCGACCTCCTCCGCGTCGAACTCGCTCTTCAGCCGCTCCAACATGTCCTCCTCGTCAACCGCAGTCTTGTCGACCGGAGGCGAATCCTCAGCAGCGACTCCGGCCTCATCGGCACCGTCCTCCAAGGTCACGTAGTTCGGTCGCAGAGAGGTGCCGACCACCGCCTCGAACGCCGCAGCCACCGCCTCACGCCGCTCCGGCGATTCCGCCTTCTTCTTGTTGAAAGTCCGGTCGGCAGGGAAGCCGATCTTCAATCCCTCCTCGTCCAGAGCCACCGGCCTCGCTCCGTCGAAGGTCGCGGCCAGCGCCGGCGCCGTCTCCGCCAGCTTCTGCATGACCGCCGGCCAAGCCCGATTGATTGCGGTGACATCAAGCTCAGAGGCCTCAGCCACGGGAGGCGCCTCCTCCGCGGCTTGGGGCTCCTCCACGGCGGGAGCCTCTGCCCGCACCTCGGACGGCTCAACCTCGCATGCCGGAGACGGGTCTCCGGCGGGTGGCGGCGTAGGGGGGACCTCCCCCGAGGAAGCTTTAGCTACCGGAGGGGGAGGTGGGTCCCCTGCGCCGACAGGACCCGCCGGCGGCCGGCCTCCCGTCAAACGCGCCTCGAGCTGCTCGATCCTGCGCAGGAGGCCCTCGGTAGTCGGATCGAGGTCGGGGCGGGCAGCTTTCAGCAAGGCGATCTCCACTGCCATCCGCGCATCGTCTCCCTCCCGAACCGCCGTCAGCGCATCAGCCAGCTCGTCGATCGTGCGGACCAGGGTGGCTGGCCCGACAGCGTTTGCCTGAGCTTGCAGTCGCTCTGAGTCGGTGGCGGTCACCACGAACGAAGTCGGGACCTCGCCGGTGGTCTGGGTCACGAGCAGGAACCGCAGGTGGGCGAGCAGGTCGCGAGCGAACTGGGAAGGGTCGCGGCCGGAGGCGGCCATCCGCTCGACCCCGATCAGAACCGCTTTCGGGTCGGCGCCGACGACCGCGTCGACGGCACCGAAGAGCAACTCCGCATCAGCGGCGCCGAGCATCTCCAGCACCCCGTCGAGGCTGACCGTGCTGCCGCCGAAGGCGACGAGCTGGTCGAGGGTGCCGAGCGCGTCGCGGAAGCTGCCCGAGGCGGAGCGGGCGATCATCGCCGTGACGCCGGTCTCGAGCTCGATCCCCTCGGTCTTGGCGACGCGGTCGATCACCTCGGAGATCTGCTCCAGCGAGGGGCGCTGGAAGTCGAAGCGCTGGCAGCGGTCGGCGATCGTCGCCATCACCTTGTGCGACTCGGTCGTGGCGAGGACGAAGACGGTGTTCGGCGGTGGCTCCTCGAGCGTCTTCAGGAAGGCGTTCCAGGCCTCTTTGGTCAGCATGTGCGCCTCGTCGAGGATGTACACCTTCCAGTGGCCGCCGGCCGGCGCGTAGGCGACCCGCTCGCGCAGGTCGCGGATGTCGTCGACGGAGCGGTTGGAGGCGGCGTCCATCTCGATCACGTCGATCGAGGTACCGGCGGCGATCGTCAGGCACGACTCGCATTCACCACAAGGGGTGACGGTCGGGCCGCCGCGCTCGCAGTTGAGCGAGCGGGCGAGGATCTTCGCCATCGAGGTCTTGCCGGTCCCGCGCGAGCCGACGAACAGGTAGGCGTGGTGGACCTTGCCCTGCTCGACGGCGTTGCGAAGGGTCCTGACCACGTGCTGCTGGCCGACGACCTCGTCGAAGGAGCCAGGCCGGTGGCGGCGGTAGAGAGAGGTCGATTCCGAGCTCGACATTAGTCTTCGGCCAGTGTATCCACGGCTATCCAGCTGGCTGACGCCGGCCGCCTGGGTCGCCGCGGTGACGGGGCTGCTGCTGCTCGTCTTCCCGGTCGGCTTCCCCAACTACGACACGATCTACGCCCTCGTCTGGGGACGCGAACTGGCGCACGGGCTCAGCCCCGACTACGGCGCCGCCCTCCCTCCCACGCCGCACCCGCTGACGGACCTGCTGGGGCTGGTGAGCGCGCCGCTCGGCGACGGCGCGATCACGGTGACGATGATCGTCGCCTACGCCTCGCTGGGACTGATCGGGTGGCTGGTCTACAAGCTCGGCGCGACCTGGTTCGACCGCTGGATCGGGGCGGTCGCCGCCGTCATCGTCCTCACCCGCGCCCCCTACCTCTCGAACGGGCTGCGCGCCTACATCGACCTCCCCTACATCGCCCTCTGCCTCTGTGCCCTGCTGGTCGAGGCGAAGCGCCCGCGCGCCGCCTGGCCGGTCCTGGCGCTGCTCGTCCCGGCCGGTCTGCTGCGGCCGGAGGCGTGGCTGTTCGCGGGCGTGTACTGGCTCTATTTGACGCTGACCGTCGAGACTGAACCCGATACCGACGACGGGGGTCGAACCCGCGATCTTCACCTTGGCAAGTGGTACCTGCGCTGGCGCCGCGAGCGCTCGCCCAAGCAGCTCTTCTGGCTGGCCGTCCTCGCCGCCGCCGGACCGATCCTCTGGGTCCTGTTCGACGCGATCACCACCGGCGAACCGCTCTACTCGCTGACCGGCACCCAGGAAACGGTCGAGACGCTGAAGCGCAAGACCGGACCGGCCGACCTCATCCTCTACGGGCCGCGGGCGCTCGGCGAAGTGCTGCAGTGGCCGGGGATGGTCGGCGCCTTCGGCGGCCTCGTCCTCGGCTTTGCCTTCCTCCGCCGCCGCTCGGCACTGGGGATCGCCGCCGTCATCCTCGCCCTCGGCGCCTTCGCCCTGCTCGCCTGCGCCGGCCTCGCGATCATCGCCCGCTACACGATGCTGGCGGCGGCGGTGCTGGCGATCTTCGCTGCCCTGGCGCTGCTCGGCTGGCGCCTGCTCGACCGCGACCACCGCTGGCGGCGGCGCTGGCAGGTCTTCGCCGGCCTCGTCCTCCTGATGTTCATCGTCTGGCTGCCGAACCAGTGGGACCTCGACTCGACCGTCGACACCGACCTCACCAATCAGGCCCAGATCGAGAACGACCTCACCGACCTCGTCGACGCCGGCGCCTTCGAGCCGCTCTGCGGCAAGATCGCGGTGCCGAACCACCGCGCCGTCCCCCGCCTCGCCTTCGGTCTCGACATCAAGCCGACCGAAGTCGTCAGCGCCAGCGAGGAAGGCGTCCCGGCCCGCGGCTACTTCGTCGAACCCGCCAACGAGTTCGTCATCCACAACTTCATCCTCGACCCCAACGACCCGACCAACTTCGACCTCGAAGGGCCGCCTCCCGGGTTCGAGGAAGTCGCCAGCAACGAGTCCTGGGTCGTCTACCGCAACTGCGGCTAGACGCCCCGGCAAGCGGACCCAGCTCAGGGAGCGGGGATCGGCGGCAGTTCGTAGCCGCGGCGGAAACGCAGCGAGCCGACGCCGTCGCAGCTCTCGGCCCCTTCGCCGGGCAGGACGCTCGGGTCTTCGGGGACGATCACCGAGAAGTTGGCGACGTCGCGGACGCCGAATTTGAGTTCGGCGTTGAGGTAGCCGAGGCGGCCGTTGCCGCGCTCGTGCCAGTTCATCCTGACGATGCCGCCGGGAGAGATCGGGGTGTTTTCCCACGAGCGCCCCGAGGTGAAGAAGCGCTGTTCGGTGACACCGGGCATGTCCGAGGTTTCGCAGGTGATCTGGATCTGGAACTCGAGGTTGCGGATCCGGCGGTTGCGGACTTCGAAGACGACGTATTCGCCGCGGGCAAGTCTGGCAGCGCCATAGGTCCCGTTGGGGACGACCGCGGTCGGATGCGCCGGGCGCGCATTGGCACCTGAGCCGCCCGTGCGCGCGTCGGCGCTGCCAGCGGCGATGAAGGAGACCGCGATGCCAACGGCGGCGACCACGAGCACAGCAAAGAGTTCGCGCTTGTAAGAGGCGTGGACGAGGCGCATCCCACCCCTTGTCGACCACCCCACCCCCGAACTTGAATCGTGAGGTTGCCTTTTCCGCCCTATAGGCAGGCAAAACGCAACCTCGCGGTGGGGTTAGCCGTCGGCCAGGCGCTCGGCGAGCCAGAGGTCGCAGAGCCAGTCGCGCTGCTCCCCTTTCTTGCGGCGGACGAGGATCCCGTCGGCGCCGCCCTCCACCTCCACCCGTTTCCAGCGGACCGAGTTCGGCACCGCGGCCAGGGCGGTGACGATCGCCTCAGGGGCGCCGTCGCTGGCGCGGATCCGGCCGTCGCGGGAGCGCGCCTCGAACTCAGGAGCGGCGCCGGCGATGATTACCTCGGTCGTCCCGGCGTCTTCGTGACCACCGAGCCGGACCGTGACCGCGCGCCCCCGGCGCTCGCCGCTCAGCACCGTCCAGCCGCGCAGGCGGTAGTCGAAGCCGGGCGTTGCCGGGTAGCGCATCTCGAAGCCGCCCTTCGGCGTCTCCGTCACCTGCAGGCCGAGCGGTGCCATCGTCCGGTCGGTGCGGTCGTAGGAGCTCTGGATCTCGCCGCTGGGGCCGATCGCGCGAATCGCGCCGTAGACCGCCGCGATCACGATCAGCGGCCCGCCGATCGCGAGCGGCACGAAGCTTTCGCTCAGGTAGACGGTCGGAACGGTGAGGAAGATCAGGATCACGATCACGAAGCCGAGCTTGTTGCTGCGGCGGTTGACGTCCCAGATCTCGCTGCGGGCCCGCACCGCGTCAGCGTCGATCGGCGACACCGCCATCGCCGCCCAGAGCTCCGGCTCCGCCATCGTCATCGGATTCTCGACCTGGCGACCGCCTTCGGCGGCGGCCCGGCTCGTCGCCGCCTCGTCGCCCTTGGCGACGCGCTCGAGGTCGGAGCGCTGCAGCACCAGCAGGGTGATGACGAAGACCGCGATCACGCCGAAGATCAGGCCCAGGGTCAGCTTCGGGTTCGCTTCGCCCTGACCGCTGGTGGTCGCGATCACGACGACGATCGCGGCAACGAGGAAGACGCCGATCAGGCCGAACCAGGACGAGCGCTTGAAGCCCCCGGACACGGGCGGCAGGGTACCGCCGCCGGGACGTGGAAAACTGGCGCCCGTGCTGGACGAGCGCTGGATCCGATCGCTGCACGTCGAGTCGATGCGGCGCGCCGACCTGCACGCCGAGCACGACCCGCACGTCCTCTTCCAGGCCTCGACGATCGGGGCCCTGCTCGACGGCGCCTTCGAGGGCGATCTCAGCTTCGCCGAGCTGGCCGAGCACGGCGACCTCGGGCTGGGGACGCTGAACCACCTCGACGGCGAGATGATCGCCCTCGACGGCGAGTTCTTCCGCGCCGACGTCGACGGCGCCGTGCGCCGGGTCGGCCCGGACGAGCTGACCCCGTTCGCGGTCGTCACCAACTTCGAGCCGAGCGTCGACGTGACGCTGGCGCAGCCGCTCGATCAGGCCGAGCTGCTGGAGCGGGTCGATGCGCTCGTTCCCGGCGCGGCCTCCTCCTGCGCGGTCCGGATCGACGGGCGCTTCGAGCTCGTCCGCGCTCGCTCGGTGCCCAGCCAGGAGCCGCCCTACCGGCCGCTGACCGAGGTCGTCGCCGACCAGCACGTGTTCGAGCTAACAGACCTTGCCGGGACGATGCTCGGCTTCCGCTTCCCGGCCTGGGTCGAGGGGATCGAGGTCGCCGGCTACCACCTCCACTTCATCAGCGCCGACCGCGGCCACGGCGGGCACGTCCTCGGCTCGCGAACCAGCGCCGGTGCCCGGCTGCGGATCGACCCCTCCGACGACCTTCACGTCGAGCTGCCGCCGGCGATCGAGCTCGCCGATCCGGACCTCGCCGCCGAGACCCACGCCGCGATCGCCCGCGCCGAGGGCGGCTAGCGGATTCGGGCGAGGCGCCCGGTCTGAAAGCATCAGCTCCGGTGGGAGCGATCGAACTCAAGGGCGTCGTCAAGCGCTTCGGCCCGATCACGGCGGTGAACGGGCTCGACCTCGACGTGCCCGAAGGAATCTGCCTCGGCCTGCTCGGCCCCAACGGCGCCGGCAAGTCGACGACGATGCGGCTGCTGACCGGGCAGGCGATCGCCGACGAGGGCCAGCTGCGCGTGCTCGGCTACGAGCTGCCGGCCCAGTCGAAGCCGGCGCGGTCGGAAATGGGCGTCGTGCCCCAGCTCGACAATCTCGACGTCGACGTCACCGTCGAGGACAACCTCGCGGTCTACGCCCGCCTCTACCGGGTCAAGGACGTCGCCTCCGCCGTCGACCGGGCGCTTGACCTCGCCCGCCTGCGCGAGCGCCGCCGCGACGCCGTCGACAAACTCTCCGGCGGCATGCGCCGGCGGCTTCTGCTCGCCCGTGGCCTCGTCCACGAACCAAAGCTGATCCTGCTCGACGAGCCGACGGTCGGGCTCGATCCGCAGATCCGGACCGAGCTCTGGACCCTGATCGGCGCGCTCAAATCGCGGGGGACGACGATCCTGATGTCGACCCACTACATCGAGGAGGCCGAACGCCTCGCCGATGAGGTCGCGGTCATGCACCAGGGCCGGATCATCAGCCGCGGACACCCGGCGAAACTGATCGCCGAGCACGCCGGCACCCACACCGCCGAGGTCTACGCGGCGCCGGAACGGCTGACCGAACTGCGCGCCGACGCCGAGGCGGCCGGCCTGCGCGTGCGGCCGGCCGGACCGGCGATCGCGATCGTCGGCTCCGAGGCCGCCGCCGAAGGCGTCGTCCCGACCGACGCCGTGGTCCGGGCGGCGACGCTCGAGGACGTCTTCGTCCTGCTCACCGGGGAGGAAGCGGAGTGAGCGCCCAGCCGGAGACCGCCCCCGCCCCACGGCGGACGATGCGGCGGCTGGAACCGGCGGCGATCGCCGGGGTGATGAGCCGCGAGGTCGCCAACTTCCGCACCTACTGGCGCGGCACGACCTTCTCCAGCATCCTGGAACCGCTGGTCTACCTGCTCGCCTTCGGCCTCGGCCTCAGCGCCACCCTCGTCGACGAAGTCGAAGGCGTCCCCTACATCCAGTTCGTCGGCACCGGCATGGTGGCGACGGCGGTGATCTTCTCCAGCGCCCTGCCGGCGATGTTCGGGACCTTCGTCAAGCACCGCTTCCAGAACACCTACGAAGCGATCCTGGCGGCGCCGGTCGACGTCGAAGAGCTGGTCAGCGCCGAGATGCTGTGGATCGCGACCCGCTCGGCGGTCTACGGCTGCGTGCCGCTCGTCGTCACCTTCTTCTGGGGCCTCGACCCGGCCTGGGGGATGCTGCTGGTCCCGTTCTTCGCCTTCGTCACCGCCCTCGGCTTCGCCGGCTTCGGCGTCGCGATGGCGGCGACCGTCGCCAAGATCGACCAGTTCAACTACGTCACGGCGCTGTTCGTGACGCCGCTGTTCCTGGTCGCCGGCACCTTCTTCCCGATCGACGGGCTGCCCCAGTTCTTCCAGGTGATCGCCCAGGCCAACCCCCTGCACCAGCTGGTCGAACTGGTCCGCGGCGGCGCTTTCGGCTTCGAGTGGGCCGACCTCGGCCGCTTCGCCTTCCTCGTCGCCTTCGCCGTTGCCACCTGGCGGATCGCGATCCGCCAAATGCAGAAGCGCCTGATCGACTAGGCAGGCGAGTTTGCACTTTGTCGTTCCTGTCCCGACAAAGTGCAAACCCAGCGAAGAAAATGGACCGTGCACCCGCCTTCGAAGCGAAGTCACCGGGCGTGGCTGTCGTTTCTGGCTCGGGCCGGGCTCGCCTGCGGCACCCGCGGCATCCGCTTAAGGCTGCTTCCTTCCGGACCTGACCTGATTCGCGTGCCTACGTCGCGCAGGACCCGGCCGTCAACGCCGCCGCGACGCACTGACCCCGACGGCCAGCCCCTCGGAACGGGAATTCGGCCCCGCTAGAGCGGATTGCGGGTTACAAGGCACCGCTGATTCCCCGCCTAGCACGGTCCACTGGTGATCCTACCCTGCCGGCCGTAGGATCTGCGCGTGATCGACGTCGACACCGAATCGTTCTTCGCGATCGTCGTCGTCGCCGCGATCTCCGCCATCACGGTGGCGGCGCTGCCGAAGAAGCTCGCGCCGCCCGTGGTCGTGCTCGAGCTGATGCTCGGAATCGTGATCGGCCCCGAAATCCTCGACTTCGCCCACAACGACGAGTTCGTCGAATTCTTCTCCAACCTCGGCCTCGGCATGCTCTTCTTCTTCGCCGGCTACGAGATCGACTTCGACCGGATCAAAGGCAAGCCGATGCTGCTGGGAGGCTGGGGCTGGCTGCTCTCGATCGCCCTCGCCTACGGGCTCGGCGGCATCCTCGCGGCGCTGGGGATCGTCCTCTCCTTCCTCTACACGGGCTCGGCGATGGCGACGACGGCGATCGGCACCCTGATCCCGATCCTGCGCGACAACGGCGAGCTCAAGACCCGCTTCGGCACCTACCTGCTGGCCGCCGGCGGCGCCGGCGAGTTCGGCCCGATCCTGCTCGTCACCCTCGTCCTCTCGACCACCAACCCGCTGCACGAGTCGGTGATCCTGCTCGCCTTCATCGCCCTGGCGCTGATCCTGGCGATCGGCTCGGTGCGCTACGCCTGGCGCGGCTGGGGGGCGCTGGAACGGACCTTCGAGGCGAGCAGCCAGCTGGCGGTGCGGATCACCGTCGTCCTCGTCTTCGGCCTCGTCCTCCTCGCCGGCAAGCTCGGCCTCGACGTCCTGCTCGGCGGCTTCGTCGCCGGGATGATCGTGCGATTGGCGCTGAAGGGGCACGAGCTGCAGGTCTTCGAGTCGAAGCTGACCGCGGTCGGGTTCGGCTTCTTCGTCCCCTTCTTCTTCGTCACCAGCGGGATCAACTTCGACCTCGCCGCGCTCGGCTCGGCGGAAGCGATCGCGAAGCTGTTCATGTTCTTCGGCCTCTTCCTCGTCGTCCGCGGGGTGCCAGCGCTGCTCCTCTACCGCGGCGTCTTCTCCTTCCGCGACCGCGCCGCCCTCGCCTTCTACTGCGCAACCGAGCTGCCGCTGGTCGTCGCAATCACGACGATCGCGATCGAGAGCAACCACATGAAGCCCTCGACCGCGGCCGGCCTGGTCGGCGCCGCGATGCTCTCGACCCTGATCTACCCGTTCGTCGGCCTGGCGCTGCGCCGCCGCTCGGAGAGCGAGGCCCCGAGCGAGCCCGAGCCCCCCGAAACCCAGCCCGCCCTGGCGTAAGATTCGCCGCCCAGGGCGCGTAGCTCAGTGGGAGAGCGCTCGCTTCACACGCGAGAGGTCGCTGGTTCGAAACCAGCCGTGCCCATCATCTGAATCCCCTGCATCGCCCTGACTTTCCAGCGAATCGAGGGTCATCTGGTCGCCGGGAACTGGAGTCTCTTCAGGTGCGCTGGTGCCCAACAGTGCCCAATCCGCGCCTTCCGTAACCATCTTGAGGCGCTCCTTCTCCCCCTCTCCCCCGTACATCACCCGGGCATAGATCGAGAGCGTCACCTTCGGATCCGTGTGCCCAACCTGCTGCATCACGTAGGGCACCGGTTTGCCGAGTGCGAGCAGGATCGAGATGAAGGTGCGGCGGAGGGAGTGCGGCGTCAGGTCACCAGGGAGCGGGTTGCGATCACGCTCCTCCAGGTTGGCGTCGGCGCGCTCAACGGCGCGGTGAAGGACGCGGCGGCGAACGTTGTTGCGCTCTGATTCGGCGCCGGTCTCGGTCGGAAAGACGAAATCGCTCGGCCGGTCGAAACGCGTCTTGGCCTTGTGGACCGCCAGCTCCTCTCGCAGTGCCGGCAGGAGATCGACGTAGCGGACTCCAGCATCGGTCTTCGCGTCCACGATCTTGAGCCTCCCCGCCGCCAGGTCGACGTCACGCCAGCGCAGGGCCAGCGCCTCGCCGATTCGTAGGCCGCCGAAGGTGAACGTCGCCAGCAGCGCGCGGCGGGGCGTTGCCCTCCGGTCGATGCGCGCCTCCTCGTCGAGCTGGCCCGCAGCGTCAAGAAGAGCGACGATCTGCTCGGCGCGATCGAGGTAGCTGCGCTCCGGCTTGCGCTGCTTGAGCCGGCGCCGCTTTCCCTTCGCTGGGTTGCGAGAGATCAGCTCCCGCTCGACCGCGATCTCGAGGATCTGCGCGAGTCGGGTCAGCGTGCTGTTGATCGAAGTCGCCGAGAGCTTTCCGTCGCGGACCTTCTTCTGCCGGTAGCGGTCAACCTCGGAGATCGTGATCTCTGAGAGGCGGTGCTCAGCGAAGAACGGGAGCAGGTGGTTGCAGAGCTGCCAGGTGTAGTCCTTGAGCGTGTTTTCGCTTAGCCCCTCTGCCTCCAAGCCAAAGAGCCATTCAGAGGCGAACTCGTGGAAGGTCGGCTCGGGCTTCGGTTCCTCCTTCTGCGGAGCTTCGTACGGCTGCCAGATGCCGCGCCGCACATCGGCCAGGATGTTTTCCGACTCGTCCTGGGCTTTGCGGCGGGTCCACCCCTCAGCCGCCGTACCGAGGGTCAGATAGCGCCGCTTCCCGTAGGCCCGAAACCGGACGGCGAAGACCTTGCCGTTCTTCCGCTTCCGTTCGATCACCTGCCCTGGCGCGTTCATCCTCTGCCTTCGACCTTAAGCCCCTTGCGGGGGGTCGTCTTCATCCCTGAACGGCAAGAGCGGAAATCCCGGCCCAGGCCGCCCGTCCCCTCCTCCCCCGCGCCGCCGATCCGCCCGCTCACCCGAGCGGGCGGGCGGATCGGCGGCAGGGACCTCATCGCCTCTCCGCAGTGCCCGCTCCGCGATTTCGAGGTCGAACCGCAGCCGAGCCCTCGGCCCGTCCCCGAGCTTCACTGCCCCCAGCTCGATCGCATGCGAGTAGACCCAGGAGCGATCGACCCCGAGCCGCCGCGCCAGCTCGGCCGCTCCGATCAGCTCCCGCTGCCGCAGTCCCCTCTCTTCGAGCAGAACCACGACCCGGCGAGCAATCGCCTCCACCGCCTCCGGGTCCAGTTTGATCCGCGCATTGGCCATCCCGCTTCATTGGCCAGCGAGCGAGCGGTTTGCACCGGGTCGTGGTCGTCCGGCTCCTTCTTGAATTCCTGATCAAGAAAGTGCGGCTCAGGCACGCAACCGGGGGGTCTCTCCTATGTGAGCCAACGGTGTCAAGGATCTCCCCCTCCAAGATCAAACGGGAGAGGGAGAAAGACGAGGCTCACCGCCACTTCTGAGTGTCCGCCAGACGACCCGGACCA
>DATKIA010000034.1:0-7009 GCA_035509895.1 Solirubrobacterales bacterium | reverse complement strand
CGTCTGCGTCGCCCTGACCGAGCGCGCCGATGAGGACGAGCAGATGAAGGCCGTGGTCGAGCGGATCTCGCTGACCCAGCCCGCGCCGATCCAGGTCGACTCGACCGAGCCTGAGGTGATCAAGGCCGCGCTCGAGCAGATCCCGGGCCGGGCGATCGTCAACTCGATCAACCTCGAGGCCGGCCGCGACAAGGCCGACCTCGTCGTGCCGCTGGCCAAAGCCCACGGCGCCGCCCTGATCGCGCTGACGATCGACGAGGTCGGGATGGCGAAGACGGCCGAGCGCAAGCTCGAGATCGCACAGCGGATCAAAGAGATCGCCTGCGACCAGCACGGCCTCGACCCCGAGGCACTGATCTTCGACCTGCTCACCTTCACCCTCACCACCGGTGACGAGGAGTGGCGGCCCTCGGCGGTAGAGACGATCGAGGGAATCCGCCGGGTCAAGGCCGAGCTGCCGGGGGTGAAGACCTCACTCGGCGTCTCCAACGTCTCCTTCGGCGTCTCCCCCCGCCCGCGCGCGGTCCTCAACTCGGTCTTCCTCCACCACTGCGTCGAGGCCGGGCTCGACCTGGCGATGGTCAACCCGAACCACATCACGCCCTACAGCGAGATCCCCGACGACGAGCGCGAGCTGACCGACGACCTCGTCTTCAACCGCCGCGAGGACGCGCTCGAGCGCTTCATCTCCCACTTTGAGTCCAAGGGCGAGGAGGCCGAGACCGAGGCAGCCGACCCGACCGCGGGGATGGAGCCCGAGGAGGCGCTGCACTGGCACATCCTGCGCCGCAAGAAGGACGGGGTCGAGGACTGGATCGACCGCTCGGTGGAGAAGATCGGCGCGGTGCCGACCCTGAACGAGGTCCTGCTGCCGGCGATGAAGGAGGTCGGCGACAAATTCGGCGCCGGCGAACTGATCCTGCCCTTCGTCCTGCAATCGGCCGAAGTGATGAAACGGGCGGTCGCCCAGCTCGAGAACTACCTCGACCGGATCGATGGCCACACCAAGGGCAAGGTCGTGATCGCGACCGTCTTCGGCGACGTCCACGACATCGGCAAGTCGCTCGTCAACACGATCCTCACCAACAACGGCTACACCGTGATCGATCTCGGCAAGCAGGTACCGGTCGACGCGATCATCGAAGCCGCGGTCGAAAACGAAGCCGACGCGATTGGGCTCTCCGCCCTGCTCGTCTCGACCTCGAAGCAGATGCCGACCTGCGTCCAGGAGCTGCACCAGCGCGGGCTCGGGTTCCCGGTGCTGATCGGCGGCGCTGCGATCAACCGCGACTTCGGCCGGCGCACCCTCTACCCGAAGGGCAGGGAGTCCGACGAGGTCTACGAGCCCGGCGTCTTCTACTGCAAGGACGCCTTCCAGGGCCTCGACACGATGGACGCGCTGGTCGACGAGGAGGCCCGCGCGGCGCTGGTCGAGCGGATCCGGGCCGAGGCCAAGCAGCTGCGCGAGAAGCCAGTGGTTGTCGACGACTCGCCGCCGACGACCGATGACAGCGTCCGCTCCTCCGCCCGTACCGATGTGGCGATTCCGGCGCCGCCCTACTGGGGCGCGCGCGAGGTCCCGGTTGACCTCGCCGACGTCTACCCCTACCTCGACCGCCACGTGCTCTTCAAGCTCCACTGGGGCGGCAAAGGCGTCAAGGGCGAGGCCTGGCGTGACCTGGTCGAGGGAACCGACGAGGAGGAGGGCTTTGCGCCGCGACTGGAGCGGATGTGGCGCGAGCAGGGCTACCTGCACCCGCGGGCGCGGCTCGGCTACTTCCCCTGCAACGCCGACGGCAACGAGCTTGTCGTCTTCGACCCCGAGGACCCCGAGCGCGAGCTCGAGCGCCTCGTCTTCCCGCGCCAGCCCAAACACGACCGAATCTGCCTCGCCGACTTCTACCGCCCGCTCGACTCCGGCGAACGCGATGTCGTCGCCCTCCAGGGCGTCACCGTCGGGGCCGAGGTGACGGAACTGATGGAGCGGCTGGAGGCCGAAGGCGAGTTCGCCGAACAGCTCTACGTCCACGGCCTCGGCGTGCAGTCGGCCGAGGGCCTGGCCGAGTGGCTGCACTCAGAGGTCCGCCGCGGGCTCGCGATCGACCTCGACCAGGGGCGCCGCTACTCCTGGGGTTACCCGGCCTGCCCGGACCAGTCCGAGCACGAGAAGGTCTGGCGCCTGCTCGATCTGGATGGGATCGGGATGACCCTCTCCGACGGCTTCGCCGTGATGCCCGAGCAATCGACGGTGGCGATCGTCGCCCACCACCCGCAGGCGGTCTACTTCGGCATGAAGTCCGGCTTCATCCCGGCCGCACAGTCCCACGACGAGCTGATCGCGGGGACTGAGCGCGGCGGCGACCTGCCGCCCGAGTCCGAGCCTGATTCGGAGGAGTCCGAGGACGCCGAACCGGCGGCGGCCGGCTGAGCCGGCCGTCCATGCTGGACCCAAGCCCCCCTCAGCGGAGGGCGGGCTGCAGCACCGGCCGCTGCCAAGTGCGACCGGCGTACGCCACCTCGAAGCCAACCCGGATCAGGTTGCGAGCAGCCTCCGACGGACGCTCGGGCGTGCAGCCCCAGAGCTCGACCACGACCGTGTGACAACCGGCCGCAGCGGCGTCGATTAGCCGCTGGCGCAGCAGCGCGGTGTGGCAGCCGTGACCGCGGGCGTGCTCGAGCGTGTTGCCGGGGCCGAACTGGGCGACGCCGTCGTGGATCATCATCGCCGCCGTCGCTACCACCGGCTCGTCCGGCGCCAGCGCCGCCGTGTAGCAGCGCCAATTCTCACGTTGCGGCAGTGAGAAGAAGAGCGTGCCGGCGTGCATTGGCAGGTTCATGCCCTCGGCGGCGATCGCACTCAGCGCTTCGCCGTCGATTTCGTCCTGGCCGAGCTCGTAGATCGTGATCCGCGGATCCGGCGCCGGGTACGGAGGCGCGGTGCCACGAACAAGCTTGATCCAGCCATCGGCCTGTTCGTAACCGCGTTCGTCAAGCCAAGCGTCTGCAGCACCGGCCCCGGGCCGGCAGCTCGCGACTGGGATCCGGAAGTGAACTTCGCGCGAGCGCATCCATTCGATCGCGCCGGCCAAGTGCCCGTCCTCGATCGCGCCGGGCTCAGCGGCACCCTGAATCTGATTGAGGATGACGAACTCCGGCAGGTCGCCGAACGCGGTTGCCTGCACCGGCCCAAACCGCTCCACTTCGACCCCCGATTCCGTCACCGCTGCCGGCACGACAGATGTCCACATGTCACGCCGGAACTGCTGGGTAACCCTCTCAAGCACAGCCGAGTCGTATTCCATGAACCCCTCGCCTCAGGCAGCTTTGAAATTCCCCACCACTTTCCGCCGACTTTACGGAACCAGCATGGTCTTTGCTGAGAAATTTTCGATAAGCCGGACGACCGCCCTAGGTACAACCGAGCAGTGGCAAATCGAAACCGTGCAAATGTGCACCGAGAAGGGGGCCGACGCCAGCTGGATGGACTCAGCGCCGGCCACGCGCCTCCTCGTAGCCAGGAGTGCCGGCCTGGGAATGGTGGCGGCACGCCTCCCGGTGCATCCTAGATCAATACACCAGAGTTTTTTATAGATCAGCGAACTTTTCTCCTAAACAACGTGTTCGCGATTCGGTTCGCCACTGCGGGCGCGCGGCTTCGGCTCGAGCCGAACCGGCGCAGTCGACAGTGCCTGCACCCGCAGATCGCTCCAGGTGAGGCCCTCGCGGACCAGCGCCGGCAGGCCGAGGGCGACGGCGGTGGCGATCTCAACCGCCTGCAGAATCACGCCGTAGGCGAGCGCGTCGGCAGTGCTAACGCCGAATCCGGTGTGGAGGACGCTGATCACCGCTAGCTGGAAGACGCCGATGTTGGAGGGAGTCGCGGGGACGACGGCGGTGACATTGACGGCAAAGAGGACCGCAGCGGCGGCACCAATACCCGCCTTGCCGTCGAGACCGAGCGCGTAAAGCAGCGCCCAGCAGGCGGACAGCTGGATCGCCCAGGCGGTGAGCTGAGCGGCGGCCGCGGCGGCGCCGCGGCGGGGGTTCCGGAACACCGCGAGCCCGGCTCGCACCTGGACCAGGGCCCGGTGCACGGCGGCGCCGATCCGGGCCAGGCGCCCGTCGCCGTTGCGGCGCATCAGCAGCGGCGCCACCAGCACGACCAGCAGCAAGATCAGCGGCACCAGGCTGAAGAGGAAGAGCTGCTTGGTGCCGGAGTGGAAGAGCGGCGTGGTCGAGACGATGATCACCCCGAGCAGAACCAGGGCGACCAGGTTCAGCATCGTCTGTGAAACGAGGGTTCCGAGCAGGACCGGGAAGGTTTCCCGCATCCGTCCGGTCCGGCGGGCCAGGGTCAGAGCCCTGGCCGGCTCGCCGAGACGGGCGGGCAGGGTCGCGGACATCAGCACCCCGACCATCGTCGCCGAGGTGACGTCGCGGCGGCGGATCGGCCGGTTGGGCAGTGCCGCACGAGCGATCCAGTACCAGGAGGCGGCGCGGAAGAAGAGTGAGATCCCCATCAGCGCGCAGGCGACGAGGACGAGGGTGAAATTGGAGCGGACGATGCTTTCGACGACGTTGTCGACGCCGATCTTCTCCGCCGCCAGGACCGTGAGCCCGATCCCAAGCGCACCGGCGACGCCGAGCCCGACGCGGCGGGCGACGCGGCGGCCGCGCTTGCCCTCGCGAGCCAGCGGCGGGTCGAGCGACGGCAGCTTCTGCGCCGAAACCTTGGGCTCGCCGTCAGCCGGGCGGACGCCGGCCCAGTGGGCGAGCTTTTCACCGGCGCCAACCGGCTGCGGCGCCTCGATCGCCCGCTCGTAGACAGCGGTGACCTCGTCGGCAACCCGCGGCCAGGCATAGCGTTGGGCGCTGCGACGGGCAGCCTCCCCCATCTCCCGCAGGCGCTCGGGCTCGTGGTGCACGCGCTGCAGCTCCTCGGCCAGGCGCTGGGGGTCGGCGGGCGGGACGAGGATGCCGTCGACGCCGTCGGTGACGACATCGCTATAGCCGGCGATTTCAGAGGCGATCACCGGCGTGCCAGCAGCAAAAGCCTCGGTCAGGACCATCCCGAAGCTCTCGCCCGAGAGCGAGGGCGCGCAAAGCAGGTCGGCCTCGTGCAGCTCGCGCCAGAGGGCATCGCCGGAGACGCGACCGCGAACATCGATCGACTTCATCAGCTCGGGATCGGTCAGGTAGCGGAGGACGTCCTCGCGCTCGGCTCCGATCACGGTCAGCCGCGAAGGCACGTGCTCGACCAGAGCCCCGAAAGCGGTGAGCAGGATCGGCAGCCCCTTGCGCTCCTCGGGCCGGCCGACGAAGAGAATCCGCAGGTCCGATCCGGGCGCGCGCGGCGTGTCGGGCGGCGCGTCGACGTCAACCCCGTTGGGGATGATCGTGTAGCGGCCGCCATACCAGCGGCGCCCGGTCCAAGCCGCCGCCTCGGAGACGGCGATCCGGGCGGAAAGGCGATTGAACAGGCGGCGGGCGCCGAGCCCGTTGGCGAGGTAGTTGGGGACCGGCTTGGTCGAGTAGGTGTGGAAGGTGCCAACTACGGGCGTCTCCTTCGCCCCCAGGGTCGCGTTCCAGCCGACCAGTGGCACCAGCGGCTCGTGGACGTGAAGAACATCGAACTCGCCGGCGCGGACCGCCCGCCGGGGGACGACGACGCCGCCCACCGGGAAGGGCGCGAGGTTGGACACCGATCCGTTGGCGCCGAAACCCGCGGTACGGCCTAGGGGCGTCAAGTAGTCCGGGAGCGCGCGCGGTTCGGCCGCGGCCCGGTGCAGCAGCCGGCTGGCCCGGCCGGGCGGGTCGAAGGGGGCGAGCACGCGGACGTCATGACCACGGCCGAGAAACTCCTCGGCGAGGGCCTCGACGTGCTGGTTGACGCCGCCTCGGTATGACCAGGAATATGGCGAGACGAGACCGATACGCACGAGCCCTAAAGGGTAGGGCATCGATCGGGCCTAGTTCGTGACCAGGCGCATTTTGGGACGTGCGTGGGTCCGCCGGCGACGCTCCCGCGTTAGAGCTGCGTAGCGACCATCGTCGTGATCGCCGCGAAGGCGCTCGCGAATACCGCACCGGCAAGCCCCCAGCCGATCTGGATCATGGTCCGATTCAGGGCCCCCAGCTGGGACTTGAGATCGCCGACATCCGTCTTGAGGCTGCCAACGTCGGCCTTGAGACCACTCACGTCGGATTGCAGGCCACCGACTTCTTGGCGCATGCCGCCCAGCTCGGTGTCGATGCGAGCAAAACCGTCGGCCATTCGGCGGTCGATATCCGAGACCCGCTGATTGAGGTCGTCGAGACGCGAATCGGTCCAGGTGGATCTCATCGACTCCATGCTCCGAAGGCTAGGGATGAAGGTCTAACGCGTGGCGCACGAAAGTGTAACTTTTTGTCTACGAAGGCGCTCAGTCCGATTCCGTCCAGGCAAAGCCCGTGAAGACCAGGAGATAGGCGGTGCCGACCTCGAGCAGGAGGGCGCCGGAGTCGTTGGCAAGGGTGCCGACCGCGGTCGCGGCGACGGCGCCGATCAAGCCCGCCCGCAGCGCCGGCGCCGGCCGCAGCCATGCTTGAAGGCGGTCGCGGCGCCAGATCGCCAGCGCGACAATGGCCGCGACGACGGGCAGGAAGATGAGCAGGACCGGGCGGGCGAAGCTGTGGGCGGAGAGTTGGAGGCGGCGCTGGGCGACGTCGGCGAGGTCGCCGAGACCGCCGGCGTCGAGGACCGAGCGGGTCAGGTGAGCGTTGGCGCCGGAGAGGAGGTCAACCAGGGCGAGCAGGGCGAGGACGGCAAACGGCGCCGCGATCGCCAGCAGCAACCCGCGGCGACCCCGGCCGGCGGCCACCGCCGCGGCGACGGCCGCTCCCAGCGGAAAGACGATCGCGGCGCCGACGTCGGCGCCGAAGCTGCCGGCGGCGAAGATCAGCGCCGCAACCAGGCCGATCGCGAGGAAAGCTACCGCCGAGCGCCGCGGGCTCGCACGCGGGGCGAAGC
>DATKIA010000033.1:0-18883 GCA_035509895.1 Solirubrobacterales bacterium | reverse complement strand
TCGTGTGGTAGCCCATTTCTCGCAACGGGCCCCACGCCGCGCTTGCGCCGTCTCCCCATTCCATGTTTCGGCGGAGCGTCACCTCGAGCCCGTTCCTCTCCGGCATGAGGGGCTCGATCTCCGCCGGCTGGGGGCCGAGGGTGTCCTGGTGGACGAAGGCGAAATGGGCGACGTCGCGGAAGTTCTCGATCATCAACCCGAAGGCGACCGGTAGCTCGAAGGGGGTGCCGTGACCCCACGTCCACCGATCCGGGTCGAACCACGGAACGTCGGGAACGGCGGTCAGCGGCTCCTCGAGCGTCGTCCAGACGAGCCCCCAGTGCACACGGCACGGATATGACGGAATCCGGGCGAGCGGTGGGATCTGACGTTGATCGGCAAGGGAGGGAATCCGGGTGCAGGCGCCGTCGCGGCCAGCCCACTCCCAGCCGTGGTAAGGGCACTGAATGCCCTCGCCGCAGACTTTGCCCATCGAAAGCGAAGCGCCCCGGTGGGCGCAGCGATCGGCGACCACCGCTGCCTCGCCGTTCTCAGTCAGGAAGACCGCGAGGGCCTCGCCGAGCAGCACCGCCCGCTGGGGCCCATCGCTCAGGTCCTCCACCCTTGCCACCGGTTGCCAGCAGTGTCGTAGCGCCAACGCTACGTCTTCACTGCTCAACGGTATGGGAGTCTGATCCTCTGCCATTTCTTCCTTCGGAACTTATAGCTGCCTTCCCATGTAGGCACGCAAGACTTCGGGGTTGCGCTGCAGCTCCTCGCGCCTTCCACTCGCGCGGACCTTGCCACCGGCGAGGACCATGCTTCGCTGGCAGAAGTCGATCGTCCGCGCCGCGTTCTGCTCGACAAGGAGCATCGTCGTTCCCTCCGAGCGGAGTTCCTCGAGCAGTCCGTAGATGACGTCGATCATCTTCGGAGCGAGGCCGAGCGACGGCTCGTCGAGGATCAACAACCGCGGCCTGCGCAACAACGCGCGGCCCACCGCGAGTTGTTGTTGCTCGCCGCCCGAGAGGCGGGCGGCTCGCTGTCCGGCTCGCTTGCGCAGGATTGGAAGCCGCTCCAGAACCTGCTCCATCGTTTCGCCCCCGTCGCCTTGCGCCGCCAGACGCAGATTCTCTGCCACGGTCAGCGTGCCGAAGATCTGCCGTCCCTCGGGCACCAGCGCGATTCCCAGCCTCGCGATCTCCTCCGGCGCAAGCCCGCGCAGCGACCTGCCTTCGAAGTTGATCTCACCGGCACGCGAACGGGTGAGGCCGCAGATCGCACGCAAGAGCGAGCTCTTACCGGCGCCATTGGGACCGACCACGCCGACCACTTCCCCCCCGCCGAGACTCAGATCGACGCCGTGGAGGACCTCGACTCCACCATAGGCAACCGTCAGCCCGCGCAGCTCAAGCATGTGCGCCCGCCAGGTACGACGCGCCCAGATAAGCCTCGACCACGGCGGGATGGGCTTGGATCTCCTCGGGGCCCCCGACCGCGACCGTCTCGCCGTCGTCGAGCACCTGCACCTGCGAGCAGAGGTCCATCACCACGTTCATGTTGTGCTCGATCAGCAAGATCGCGCAGCCGAAGTCCTCGATCATCTCGCGGAGAATCGCCACCAGCTCCCGGCACTCCTCGTCGTTCAGCCCCGCCGCCGGCTCGTCGAGCAGGAGGTAGCGCGGCCCGGTGGCCAGAGCGCGGGCAATGCCCAGCAACCTCTGGCTCCCCGGCGGCTGGAGACCGGCACGGCTTTGCGAGTGTTCGGCCAGGCCGAGTCGCCCGAGCACGTCTGTGGCGACATCGACGGCGCGTCGCCGGCCAACCCCGACGCCCATCGCACCCACAGCGACGCTCTCGACGACGGTCAGTCCCGCGAACGGAAGCGCTGCCTGGAACGTGCGTCCGAGTCCCGCCCGGGCGAGCCGCGCCGGCGACCAGCCCGTCACCTCGACCCCGTCGAGGAAGACGCTTCCGGAATCGGGAGCCTGGAAGCCGCTGAGGACGTTGACAAGCGTCGTCTTGCCGGCGCCGTTCGGGCCGATCAGCCCGAGGGCCTCGCCAGGAGCCAGCGCCAGGTCCACCCCTCTCAGCACCTGCAGTCCGGAGAAGGCGAGAGAGATTCCCTCGGCGCGGAGCCCCTCAGCCGATCCTCGGGCGGGCCCTGGCCTTGCTTGGTCCTTCGCCGCAGTCGCGGGCGACGCCGACGGAGCTCGGGGGCGCAGCCTGCGGCGGATCGGCTCGATCTCACCTGCCTCGTGGCCGCCCGTCAGCCCCGCCGGCAGGGCGACCATCGTCACCAGCAGGATCAGACCGAGGCCGATGGCGGCGAGCCCCGGAGCTTCGCCGATCGAGACCAGCCCGAAGACGCTGGCGCCTTCCTCGAAGTTGCGCAGCAGCTCGTTGACCGTCGCCACCGCGAGGGTCCCGACGACGGCCCCGAAGACGCTGCGAGCGCCGCCCACCACCAGCATGGTGATCGTCGTCACCGAGGCAGCAAAGTAGAAGGTCTCGGGAGTCAGGGCCCCGGACTGATGCACCGTCAAGGCGCCGCCGATCCCGCACAGCATCCCGCTGATCGTGAACGCTATGAGCCGCTCCCGCATCAAGCCGATGCCGATCGAGCGCGCCGCCACCTCATCCTCACGGGTCGCTTGCAACCGGTAGCCGCTTGCCGACCACTTGAAGGCAAGCGCGACGACGACTGCGATGCCGGCCCAAAGCCCTGCCGACTCGACGTCGGTGGTCATCGGGATGCTGACGAGGCCCCCACTTCCACCGGTGACCAGGTCCCAATTGGCGAGGACGTTGTAGGCGACAATCAAGAAAGCGAAGGTCGAGATCGGAATCGCCAGCGTCGAAGTTCTCATCAGAGGCCAACCGATCACCCCCGCCAGAAATCCGCTCGCCACCGCGGCGATCAAGGTGGAGGACAGGGGGCCGAGCTGAGCATCGGCGATCAGCTTTGGCAGCTCAGGCGTCTGCAGGGCCGTGAAAATCGTGGGGAGCGTGAGCAGGGCCGCGACATAGGCGCCGCTCGCCGCAAAGCCCAACTGCCCGAACGAGTAGACGCCGCTGTTGCCGATGAACACCTGCAGGCCGAGGACGATGATCAGGTTGCAGAGGATCAGCGTGACGGTGTCTTCGAAGGCGGGCGTGCCGCCCGCCCCGACCGCAGCGGTCAGCGCCACCAAGACGAGTGGGACGACCAAAGAGGTAGCGGCGGAAGCCGAGGAGCGCAGTCCCCGGCCGCTCATACACGTGCCTCCCCGGTCGCCGCGCCGAGCAGGCCCTGCGGCCTCACGATCAGGATCGCCACCGGAAGTGAGAAGACGATCGCGTCACGGAACGGAACCAGCCCGTCCGGCAGATAGGTACCGAGCAGCGATGAAAGGGCGCCGAGCACGAGCCCGCCGACCAGGGCGCCGAAAATCCTTCCGAAGCCGCCGATCACCACGGCAATGAAGCCGACCAGGACAGGAGTCAGGCCCATCGTCGGCGAGACCTGACCGGTCTGCATGACGATCAGGACGCCCACGATCGCTGCGAGTGCGCCGCTGATCGCGAAGGCGATCGCGATCACGCGGTTGGCGCGGACGCCGAGTAGCTGAGCCATCTCGAAGTTCTCGGCCGCCGCCCGCATCTCAAGGCCGATGCGAGTTCGATAGAGCAGCCATCCGAGGCTGCCGAGGACGATCACGGTCAGCGTCAGAGTGAGGATCTCGAGGTTCGGTATCGAGAGGGCGCCGATCTGGCTCGATTCGCTCAGAAGCTCAGGCGCTGCCACCGACTGGGTGCGAGCATCCGTTGCTGCGCTCACGACGTTCTGCAGGATGGTCGCCACGGCAAGTGAGGTAACGAGCTGGGCAGCCAGGTCGGCGTTCCGAACAGGGCGGAAAGCCACCCGCTCGGCCAGAACCGCGATCCCGATCCCGGTCGCAAGCGCGGCGCCGACCGCAACGCCGAACGGCAGTCCGGCCAGTACGTAGAGCGCGTAGGCCGGCAGCATGATGAACTCGCCTTGGGCGAAGTTCATCATCCCCATCACGGTGTAGATCAGGGCGACGCCGATGGCGATCAGCGCATAGAGGCCCCCAAGCGCCAGTGCGTCGATCAGGCTTTGCGCAAGGTCGGTGATTGGCGCCCCCGGCCCAAGACTGACACAGGCAGCCGGCAGGATCTGTCAAACCGTCATGTAGACCTCCCAGGAATGCCTCCCCGTCAGGGAGTGGCTGAGCGGTTTTCGAACGGCCGGTAGTCGCGGCAGGGCTCGCCGCGCAGGCCGGGGCACGGCGGCAGGGCGCTGGCCACGCTCACTTCCGGCACCACCGGCAGCACCAGATTCGAGGGCGTGCCTTTGCCGGAGGCGATCGCGACCTGCGCGTTGCCCTCCGGCTCCGCGTTGGCGAAGGCCCAGATCGGCTGGGTGCCCCCGGGGGCGGCGATCGTCACCCTGATCCGGGAGCCGGCGCGGTAGGCGTGGCCCTGGTAATAGAGCGGGATCGTGACCTTGGCGAATTCGTCGCTCGGCAGCGGCGAGACGTCGGCTTCGCGCAAGCTCAGCACCGGCTCCAGCGTCGTGCTCTTGGCAGCGTCGAGCTTGCGCTCGTTGCCGCGCACCCACCCGTTCTGGACGAAGGTCTCCTTGCCGTCGGGCCGGACCTCGCTGATCGTCGCCTGCAGGTCGACGTTCGGCGCCGAGGCGCGGACCCAGACGTTGACGGCGCCGCCGCCGATCACGGTCGTGTCCTGGCTCAGCGGTTCGGTCAGGTAAGAGACCGCCTTCCCGGCCGGGCTCTGTTCCCAGTGGTATGCCGGCGTTGCCGTCCAGAGGCCGCCCTCGCCGGAGGCGGTGTCGCCGCTGAAATCGGTCGCCGGCAGGGCATCGGCGTCCCAGGTGAAGCCGTCGGCAGCGGCGCCGGCGGGAGCTTTCGAGTCGAGGTC
Source organism: Solirubrobacterales bacterium (assembly GCA_035509895.1). Lineage (GTDB taxonomy): Bacteria > Actinomycetota > Thermoleophilia > Solirubrobacterales > 70-9 > VAYN01. The sequence goes on along the minus strand of DATKIA010000033.1, from coordinate 13,960 downwards.
GCCGCCGGGTGCCAGGTACCAGCGCCCGGCCTGGGTGCCCGGCACCGGGAACTGTTCGAACGAAGCTTCCGCGCTCGGGTACGGCTGCCCCGGCGTGAGGCCGCCGGCGCCGCTGTCGAACAGGACCCGGATCGGCTTCTGAGCTTCGAAGGCGGCCAGCGCCGAGTCATAAGTCGGCTGCAGCTGGATCGGATCGGGCGGCAGCGTCACGCCCGGGATCCCCATCGCTTCCTGGAAGACCAGCGGCGCCGCAGCGTGGATTACCGCCGAGCCAAGGATCGGTGGTTGTTTGGCGACGTAGAGCTGGAGGAAGTCGAACCAGCGGTTGAAGGTCGCCGGGTCGAGTGAGTCGACGTGGGCGCCGTTGGTGAAGGTGAACCACTTGCGCCGGGTGCCGGTGAAGTGCTCGGCCAGGGTCGGGCAGTGGCCGCCGGTCTGCTCGTCGGTCCACTGACAGGCCATGAAGGTCGGCACGTTGATCTTGTCGACGAAGGTAATCGGTGCGAGCGGGTCGGCGACCGCGGGCTTGTAGTGGCTGTTTTCTTCGATCTTCGCCAGCAGATTGACCGCTTCGGGGTGCAGCGCCTGGTTGGCGGCGCAGGTCCCGTCGCCTTCCTGGATCCGCTTCGTGGCCCAGGCCTGGCCGTGGCCCGGGGACGCCGCTTCGGCGTCGTGGATCCGCTCTTTCGCCCATTCGAGCGCGAAGCCGGTGTTGAGGATGCCGCCCGGGTAGAGAGTCGTCTGCGTGTTGTCGATCACCGACAGCGGCGAGATCGCGGCCAGGCTCGGCGGCCGGGTGGCGGCGGTGAAGAGCTGGCTGATGCCGCCGTAGGAGATCCCCATCATCCCCACCTTGCCGTTGGCCACCCAGGGCTGGCGGGCGATCGTCTCGACCACGTCGTAGCCGTCGAGGCCCTGCAGCGGCTCGAAGAAGTCGAAGGCGCCACCGGAGCAGCCGGTGCCGCGCATGTTGACGTCGACGACGGTGAAACCCATCAGGTTGGCGATCAGCGCGATCCCGCTTTCCGGGCCTTCCGGGTTGGCGTAGCCGTAGCCGGAGTACTCGATCAGGGTCGGGGTCGGCGGGGTCGGCAGCGTTGGCAGTTCGGCGCCGGGTTGGGAGCCGATCGGCAGTCTCGGCAGCGGCGTGCCGAGCAGTTCTTCGAGCGGTTCGCTGACCTGTTTCGGCAGTTCGAGGCCGGGCAGGACATTGGCGACATCCTGCGGCGGGTGGACGTCGATCGCCAGCTTGGTGCCGTCGCGGGTGGTCAGGTAGCCGTAGCCGCGCGCGGGGATCGACTGGTTGTAGACGTCGCTGCTGGGCGGTGCGGATTTCGTCGTCAGCACCCGCAGGGCCGGCGATTTCGTCCCGCCCGCGGCGACCCGGTAGCCGCTCCCGGGAGCCACTTCGCGGAAGAGGACACCGCCGAGGTTGTCGGCGCTCTTCGCCCCGACTCTCTGGCCGAGGCCGTCGTAGAGGACCACCTGGGCGCCGGGGTTGAGCCCGGTCGCGTAGACCTGTTCGACGCTTCCGCGCGCGTCGAACGACGCCGCCTGGGCGGTCGTCGCCAGCGCCAGAGCCGCGGCCACCGCCAGCAGCGCGCAGCCCAATGCCATTTGCAGCGACCCCACGCGCGCACGACCCCGTTCCCTCATCTCACTCCCTTTCGTCTGCTACCCAACATTAGGTGAGATTGTCTACCCAAGATTAGGTAGTTCTAACACGAAAAGGTGCAACGAAGCAAGCGGCGCTCCCCGCCCTTGCGACATTGACCAGGCTCTGGTGTGGTCAATGTCGTAAGGGGTGACGCGAAGAGCGGTGGCCCCGCCGATGCGCGGCTTGCCCGAGCAGCGGGGCTCAGTGCAGGACCAGCGTTTTGACCGCGGTGTCGTGCGAGCGGTCGGCGGCGGTACCGGTCACGGTCAGTTTCGCGTCGAGCCGGTCGAGGCCGACCAGCTCCGGCCGGACCTTCCAGAGGAAGCGGATCTGCGAGTTCGTCGTGATCGGGGTCAGGACAAGCGGCGTGCCGATGCCGCGGGCGATGACCGGGTTGGGCAGTCCGAGGCGCCGAGCCTCCCCGCCCGAAACGCGCAGCGTCGCGTTGATCGTCGCCGCCGCGGAGAAGGTGATCGGCACGTGGATCGGCTCGCCTTCGACGGCGCGGCGCAGGCCGTCGGCGATGAAGGCGGGCCCGTCGATCGTGACCCGCAGCGGCAGGGTGCCGACGGTGTCGGGGGGTGGCGTCGTGCGGCCGCCGGAGAGGTTCTCGCAATCCGGTTCGACCTGGTCGACGCTGTCGACCACCGCTGCGTCGGAGAGCCCGCCGCCGCAATCGACGGGGTCGGCATAGAAGCCACTGAAGTCCGGCAGGAAGTCGAGCGCGGAGACGATCACGTCGTTCCCCCACTCCGGCACTTCGCCGTACCAGTCGCCGTAGATGAAGTCGCCGCCGCCGCCGCCGTTGACCGCATCGTCGCCGCCGCCGCCGACCACTCGATCGTTGCCTTCGCCGCCGTCGACGTTGTCGACGTCTTCGAGGCCGAGGACTTCGTCGTCGCCGGCGCCGCCGTTGATGTCGTCGGCGTTGACCGAGCCGCGGATCTCGTCGTCCCCGTCGCCGCCGTCGGCGACGATCCGCGGCTGCACGTCCGAGTACGGGTTGGCGACGAAGGTGTCGTTCCCGCCCCCGAGGTCGACCTGCATCGTCACGTGGTTGCCGTCGTTTTCGTGCAGCGAGGGAGCGCCGCACTCGACGACCACTTTCGTCACGTGCGGCCCCCGCAACCGGTGGCACCCGTGCCCGGCCCGCAGCACGTGCCCGGGCTCGACGTAGAAGGCGATGGAGTGCAGGGGGTCGGCGTCGTAAGAGCGGATCGAGTCGCCGTCGCCGTCGGAGGTCAGCTTCATCGTGTTGCCGCTGCGCGAAATCCTCGCGTCGGCGCCGGCGAAGGACGGCAGGCAGAGCAGCGCGATCGCCGCTCCGATCCCCAACCAGATCAGCTTCCCCGTCCGCTTCACGGTCGGGAGCAGAGCACCGCCACCGGACGGTGTCAAGCGCCCTGCTCCCGATCCGGACTAACTTCCGAGTGCTCAGGCGACCGCGTCGGCCGGCTTCGTCTCCAGGTACTGCGCGATCCACTCGCCGGTGATCTGCCCGGTCGCGACGTTGAGCCGGTTCCAGGCGTTGATCGAGGCGATCGAGAGCACGAGCGAGGCGAGCTCGTCCTCGTCGTAGTGGCGCGCGGCCTCCTCCCAGACCTCGTCCGAGACGGGGTCGGGACGGTCGGCGAGCCGGGTCGCGGCCTCGGCCAGCGCCAGCGCCGCCCGCTCGGCGTCGGTGAAGTAGGCAGAGTCCCGCCAGGCGGCGACCATGACGATGCGCTCGTCGGACTCGCCCATCGCCCGCAGGGCGCGGGAGTGGAGGTCGACGCAGCCGCTGCAGCTGTTGATCTGCCCCGCCCTCAGCTTCACCAGCTCGTGCGTCGCCTCGGGCACGCCGGCCCGTTTGATCGCCTTCTCGAGCTGCTGCAGCGCCTCCATTGCGCCCTTGACGGTCAGGGCCGGGTGGTCGATTCGTGATTGCATCTTGCGTCCTCCGGGATGTCGTGGGTTTCCGAACCCTTGACAAGCCCTGGGAGGCAGATGTGACAACCGCCCGCGAACTGTCACAGCCCGGCCCGCTGTGCTGTCTTAGTGGTGATGACCGATCGCGACCTACTTCTTGACGAGCTGCGCCCGGTCGCGTTCGCGGTCGCCTACCGCATGCTCGGCAGCGTCTCCGAAGCCGAGGACGTGGTCCAGGAGTCGCTGCTGCGGGTGCACCAGGCGCTCGACGCCGGCGAGCTGATCGAGTCGCCGCCCGCCTACGTCACCACCATCGCCACCCGCCTGGCGATCAACGAGCTCCGCTCCGCCCGTGCTCGCCGCGAGCGCTACGTCGGCGAATGGCTGCCGGAGCCGATCGTCACCGACGGCGAGGACGATCCCGCCCGCCACGCCGAGACGGCCGACTCGCTGTCGCTGGCGCTGCTCGTCCTGCTCGAGAGCCTCTCGCCCGAGCAGCGCGCGGTCCTCCTCCTGCACGACGTCTTCGACTACGACTACCCCCAGATCGCCGCCATCGTCGGCAAGAGCGAGGACAACGTCCGCCAGCTCGCCTCCCGCGCCAGGCGCCACGTCGAGCAGGGCCGGCCCCGCTTCCAGACCACGCGCGAGCAGCGGCAGGAGCTGGCCCGCCGCTTCTTCGAGGCCGCCGAACAGGGCGACCTCGCCGGGCTGGAGGCGCTGCTCGCCGACGACGTCGAGCTGACCGGCGACGGCGGCGGCAAGGCACCGGCGCTCGCCCAGACCCTCCGCGGCCGCAGCCGCGTCGCCCGCACGCTGATCGAATGGCTCAGCCCAGAGACCCGACTCCCGGGCATCTCCTTCCGCCCGACCGAGATCAACGGCGGCCCCGGAATGCTCGTCTTCGACAGCCGGCAGCGCCTGGTCGGCGTCACCGCCCTCGATGTCGCCGACGGCGAGATCAAGGCGATCGGCTCGATCTCCAACCCCGACAAGCTGAGGCACCTCGGCCCGGTCGGCAACCTCGGCTGGGTGATCGAGTCGGATCGACCTTGACAGTCGGAGTCTCCTGCGCGATCACGTCACCTGGACTGGTGAGGTCACGCGCTTTATTTGCAGGTCTTTCAGGGGTGGCAGACGGGATTCGAACCCGCGACCGCCGGCACCACAAGCCGGAGCTCTACCAACTGAGCTACTGCCACCGCGCGGGGAGAAATCTAGCGCTTGTGGGTGATCAGGACGGTTCGCTTGCTGTGCTGGGCGACGGCGGCGGCGACGGAGCCGAGGACAGCGTGCTTGATGCCAGAGAGGCCGCGGGAGCCGATGACGATGAGGGAGGCGTCGCGCTCGTCGGCGGTGGCGACGATGCGCTCCCAAATGGGGGAGCCGGGGGCGACTGCGGGCTCGGGGTCGAGGCCCGCCTCGCGGGCGAGGTCGCAGCCTTCCTCGGCGGTCTTCTCCGCCCCGCTGGTGGCGGCGTTGACGAGGGTCTCCATCGTGTCGTCGTCGACCGGGAGGCCGGCGGCGCCCATGAAGGGGATCTTCTCCAGCGGCTCGGTGACGGTGAGGACGATGGCGGCGCGGCCGGGGCGGAGCTGGCGGCCCGCTTCGGCAATCGCCTCCTTGGCGAAGTCGGAGCCGTCGTAGGCAATGAGAACCGGGTTCTCGGGGCTCATGCGTCGATCCTAGTCACTCGGCCTCGTCGGCTCAGATGAGCGCCGGGGCGACCTGCCGCCCCATCAGCTCGACTGCGTCGAGGTCGCGGTGCAGCAGGTGCTGGCCCATGATCCGGGTCAGCCCCGCCCGCTCCAGCTGCCGCAGCTGCTCGACCGCCTCCGGGACGGTTCCCTTGATCGCCTCCGCGCGCAGGCCGGCGAGGAAGGCGTCGCCGTCGCCGCCCTCCCCTTTCCACTCCGAGAGCCGCGCGGCGCGGTCGCGCAGGTCGGCCTCGTCCGCACCCACTAGCCAGGTGGTCATCATCGAGAGCGGCAGCGTCGCCGGGTCGCGGCCCTCGACCTCACACGCCTGGTCGAGGCGCGCCCGGATACCAGCGACTTCCTCCGGGACCGCCATCACGCAGTTGTACTCGTCGGCATAGCGGGCAGCGAGCCGCAGGCTGCGGGGACCACCGCGCCCGCCGAGGATCAGCGGCGGCCGCGGCTGCTGGACCGGCTTCGGCAGCGCATCGAGTTCGCGGGCCGAGAAGTGCTTGCCCTCGAAGCTGAACGGGCCGGGGCCCCAATGGCCGCGGATGATCTGCATCTGCTCCTCGAGCGCGTCGATCCGCGGCCCGACCGGCGGCAGGTCGAAACCGTAGAGCTCGTGCTCCCGCTCCCACCAACCGGCCCCGATCCCGCACTCGACCCGGCCGCCGGAGACGTGGTCGGCGGTGACGACCGCCTTCGCCAGCACCGCGGGATGGCGGAAGGTCGCCGGCGAGACCATCGTCCCCAGCCTCAGCTTCTCGGTGACGGCCCCGAGCGCCGTGATCGTCCCCCAGGCGTCGAGCGAGCCGCGCTCGCGGCGGTCGTCGACCGAGAGGTAGTGGTCGGAGCGGAACATCGCTCCCACCCCGTGCTCCTCGCAGGCCCTGGCCAGCGCCAGCCAGTCATCCCAGGTCACGTCCTCCTGGCCCTCCACCATCAGCGCGATTTCCACGCTGATCAGCCTAAGGGGTGAGGTTCGCCGGCCCGGATCGAACCTTTTCGCCTGCCACCCCGTACTGCGGATGACCATGAAGAGAATCCGCCGACACCTCACCTACGCCAACGTCGCCGCAACGCTGGCGCTCTTCCTAGCGCTGAGCGGCGGCATCGCCTTCGCCGCCGGCAAGCTGGCGAAGAACTCGGTTGGCGCCAACCAGCTCAAGGCCGGCGCGGTGAGCACGGCGAAGATCAGAGACGGCGCCGTGACCGGCGACAAGGTGCAGCTGTCGACCCTCGGCAAAGTTCCCGCCGCTGCCAGTGCCGACAGCGCAGCCAACGCGGCGAACGCCGCCGCGCTGCAGGGGATGCCGGCGAGCGCCTTCCTGCGCGGCGGCGGTCAGTTCCTCAGCGCCCGGCGCGAACTTGCCGCGGGCGAACAGGCACAGCTCCTCAGCATTCCGGGAATCGGCCCACTGATCGCGATCTGCGCCGCCGGGACCACGTCGCCGAAAGCTCGCTGGGACATCCCCAACCAGTCCGGCGCGGTCCTCGACGAGACGCTCCAGTACGGCCCCGGCAATGACGGCGGCTTCTTCGAACCGGGGATGACGGCGGGAATCGGGTTCGAGGAATTCGTCGGTGCCTGGACGGTTCAACTGGCTACCCGTGCGACCCCCTCGACGCTCGCCACTTTCGACCTCTCGTTCTCACGCAAGGCGAACGCCGCCAACAGCGGCTGCGTGATGCTCGCCCAGGGGACCGTCGCCACCGGCTGTGAGCCGGACTACTCCCCTGCGTTGAACTCCCAGATCGCGATCGCCAGCACGGTCATCCCCAACGCGAAGACGGTGAAGATCGAGAGCGCGACGGGGACGGTCCAGCCGAACCAGGTGACGCCGGGATTGAGGCTCGCTTCCGCCGCCGAGCTGAGGTCGAGGTGGGCGAAGACGAGGGTCCGCATCGGCTCGACCGCATAGGTCAGCGGGTCGAGGCGGTTGAGGACCGCGAGCCAGCCGGGCAGGTCGGCGACCGGGTAGAGGGCGCCGGAGAGGAAGAACATCGGCATCACTACCAGCTGCATGACGCCCATGAAGGACTGGATCTGGCTGATCCGGGCAGCGACCATGACGCCGAAGGCGGTGATGCTGAAGGCGAGCAGCAACTGCAGGGCGAGGACGCCGAGGACGAGGGTGAGGCTGTAGGGGACGCCGACCACAGGCGCGAGGGCGATCATGATCACCCCCTGGAAGCCGGCCACGGTGGCGCCGCCAACGCACTTGCCGATCACTATCGAGCTGCGTCGCACCGGCGCCACCATCATCTCGCGCAGGAACCCGTACTCGCGGTCCCAGACGATCGAGGCGGCGGAGAACATCGCCGTGAACATCACCGACATGCAGAGGATGCCGGGGTAGATGAAGGTCTTGAGGTCGACGCCGTGGGTGCTGGCCGAAGAGAGCTGTTCGAGCCCGGCGCCGAGGACGAAGAGGAAGAGCAGCGGCTGCACCAGCTGGGTGACGATCCGGACCCGGTCGCTGCGAAAGCGGATCAGCTCCCGGTACCAGACGATCTTCACCGCCCGCAGCTCGCTGCGCCAGCTGCGGGCCGGGACGTGGACGCGGACGACGGGGGCGGCGGCCGTGCTCACCGTTTCATCCCCGACAGCATCTGCGCCGCGATTTTCTGATCGCCGCGGCCGAGCTCCTCGGCGTCGCGGATCGTCGAGCCGGTGTGGGCCATGAAGACGTCGTCGAGGGTCGGCCGCGAGACGCTGACCGAGCGGATCGGGACCGGCAGCTCGGCGAACAGGCGCGGCACGAACTCCTCGCCCTCGGAGACGGCGAAGCTGACGGCGCCCTCGGAGATCGTCGCCTCGAGCCCGAAGGTCTCCGCGATCGCCTCGATCGCGGCGCCGTCGTCGTCGGTCTCGATCCGGATCCGGTCAGCGCGGACGCCTTCCTTCAAGGCCTCGGGCGTGTCGAGGGCGACGATCTCGCCGTGGTCCATGATCGCGATCCGGCCGCAGAACTCGGCCTCGTCCATGTAGTGGGTGGTCATGAAGATCGTGATCTCCTCGCTCTCCTGCAACTGACGGATGTAGCCCCAGATCGAGCTCCGCGTCTGCGGATCGAGGCCGATCGTCGGCTCGTCGAGGAAGAGGACGCGCGGCGAGTGCATCAGGCCGCGGGCGATCTCCAGCCGCCGCCGCATGCCGCCGGAGAAGGTCAGGACCTGGGCCTCGCGGCGCTCCCAGAGCCCGACCATCTCCATCACCTGGCGCATCCGCGGCGCCACCGCCGCCTTCTCCACCCCGTAGAGCTCGGCGTGCAGCCGCAGGTTCTGCTCGGCACTGAGGTAGCCGTCGAGGGTCGGGTCCTGGAAGACGAGGCCGATGTGGCGTCGGACCTCATCGCGAGCGGTGACCACGTCGTGGCCGGCGACCGTGGCGCTGCCGCCGCTCGGCTTCGCCAGCGTGCAGAGCATGTTGATCGTCGTCGTCTTCCCCGCCCCATTGGGGCCGAGGAAGCCGAAGACCTCGCCGGCCGCCACCTCGAAGTCGACGCCGCGCACGGCTTCGAACTCGCCGAAGGACTTGCGCAGGGATTTGACCGAGATCGCTGAGGGCATGCGGGGAGAGTCCGACCGCCGCCGCCATTACCCCGAAGGGGGGAAGACGGCCGTACGTCGTACGGGCGAATGACTGTACAGTGTACGGCCAGTGGATGTCGTCCAATCCGAGAAGGCAGCGCTGCGGCGAGAGGAGATCGTCGAGGCGGCGGTCGCGCTCGCCGATGCCGAGGGCCTCGACGCGGTCTCGATGCGCAAGCTCGCCGAGCGCCTTGGGGTCGCAACGATGACCCCCTACTCGCACGTCGCCGGCAAAGACGAGCTGCTCGACCTGATGCGCGACCGGGTCGCCAGCGAGATGCTGGTGCCGGAGCCGCTGCCGGTCGACTGGCGGGCAGCACTGCGGGCGATCGCCCTTCGCACCCGCGACGCGATCGAGACCCACCTCTGGGTGCTCGACGCCCAGCCGCGCAGCCCCCGGCTGCGGCTCAACATGACCCGCCACATCGAGCAGTCGATCAGCGTCGTCGAGATGATGGGCGTCGAACCCGAGCAGGGCGGCGCCGTGCTGATGGCGGTCGACGACTACGTCGTCGGCCACTGCCTCCGGCACCGGGCGCGGCAGCGCGCGATCCGCACGATGCGGGCAACGCAGGCGGCGGGCAAGCCGGGACCGGAGCTCGACCCCGAGGTCCAGGCCGCCTTCGAGGCCGGCGAACTGGACCTCGTCAAGCGCGCCTTCGGCAGCCACCGCCGCCAGCCCAGCCGCTTCGGCCTACCGCCGGAAGCCGATTTCGAACAGGGTCTGGAGTGGATGCTGGACGGGATCGAGGCGATGGCGGCCTGAGCCGTCGGGCGTCAGCCGACCGCGGCGACTATTCGCTTTCGGTGCCGCAGACCTTGAGGCCGTAACCCACCGCGATCGCGGTGGCTTTCGCTTTCAGCTTGCCGGTCTCCACGGTGAGCGCGGAGAAGGTCTTGTAGTCCTCTTCGCGCAGGGCATCGACGGCTTCTTCGGTCAGTCCGACCTGGTCGTCCGCGGTCGAGAGCATGTTGCCGATCAGCGAAGCGTCGCTCGACGGCGGGATGAGATCGTGAAGCTCGGCGTACTCCGTTTCGGCGTTGCCGGATGCCTCGGAAAGCAGGTCGGCAAGTTCTTCTCGGGCCTGGTCGTCGCCGGCATTGACTTCTTCGGCGAGTTCGGCCGCTTGTTCCTGAAGTTCTTCCCTTTCGGAAGCGTGGTCTTCGCAGATCGCATCGGCCTGTTCGATGAATTCCGCCTTCGTCAGCGCCTCACCGGAGCCGCCCGTCGTCGCCTCGGCCGCGGTCGAATCCGAGTCCGAGCCACCGCAGCCCGCGAGCGCGGCCAGCGCCATCACCAACCCCGCCAGAGTCAGCAGCTTTCTCATCGCCGCGCACCCTAACGATGGCCAGCGACGATCCCGGCGAACGCCTCGAAGCCGGGAGTCGTGCGGGTGATCAGCTCGCCCTCCAGCGCTTCGGCCCGCGCCGGCAGCGCCGCGACGCCATCGTCGCCGATCGCCGCCAGTGCCTCGTCGACCATCTCCCGCACCCCGAGCCAGGCCTCGACCAGGGCGTAGTCGGCCTCCGGGTGAAAGAGCACGCCCCAGGCGTTGCCGAGGCGGAACCCCTGGTTCTCCGTCAGCTCCGAGGACGCCAGGTGCGTCGCCCCGTCGGGGAGCTCGAAGACGTCGCCGTGCCAGTGCAGGACCTCCGCCCCGGGGGCGAGATCGCCAAGCACCGGATCCTCGGGGTCGGTCACCTCGACCGGGGCGAAGCCGATCTCCTTCCGCGCCCCGGACCGAACCTCGGCCCCCAGGGCCCGCGCCAGCAGCTGCGCGCCGAGGCAGATGCCCAACACCGGCAGCTGCCGCTCCACCGCCGCCGCCAGCCACTCGCACTCGGCCGCCAGCCCCGGGAAGCGCTCGACTTCGTCGACGTTCATCGGCCCACCCATCACCACCGCGCCGGCGACCTCGTCAGGCGCCGGCAAGGCCTGGCCGGCGAGCGGTTTGACGGTGTGGACCGCGAGCTCCCCGCAGGCATCGAGGATCCGGTGCGGCGTCTCCCAGGGGACGTGCTGGATTGCCAGCAAGGTGGGACGGTCGTCCATGCTCATGAGTCCGTCAGGCTAGAGGGGCTACCGTTCCGGCGATGGTCGACAAGAAGCAGAAGAAGCTGAAGAGGAAGGCGAAGGCGCCGCCCGCGATCTTCCGCCGCGAGATCCGGCCCGCGACGGCGACCGGCGCCTCGGCGACCGGCACCGCGGCGCGGGGCAACCTCGCGATCGGCGCCCTCGCCGTCGGCGCCGCCGCGGTCGGGGCCTTCGCGATCGGCGCCCTCGCGATCGGGCGGCTGAAGATCAAGCGCGCCCAGATCGAGCAGCTCGAAGTGAAGAGACTCAAGGTCGAGGAGCTCGAGATCGGCCGGATCACGGTCCGCGAGGGCTGGCCGCCGCAGTGACGGTTTCGAGTTTGTGCCGCCTATGGGCGGGCAAAAGTCGAAAGCGAGGTCTGCTCCCCGCCCTGATCCTCGCCGCGGGCGCAGTGCTCGTCGCGACCCCCGGTGTCCACGCCGCCAGCACCGACCTCGGCTCCTGCCAGGTCTTCCCCGACCCGCCCGCCTCGCTGCCGGCCAACGCCTCGTCGCTCGGCAACGAGGCCGCCTGGAACCAGGACATCTCCAAGGCCCCGCGCGATCCCCGCTCCGCCGCCTACATCTCCTACATCAACTCCCACGGCGGCGCCTTCCTCCACCCCGACTTCGGCTCGCCCCGGCCCTACGGCTTCCCCTTCGCCGTCGTCGGTCCCGGCCAGCCCAAGCTCCCGATCCGCTTCACCGCCTACGGCGATGAGAGCGACCCCGGCCCCTACCCCGTGCCCGGCGGCGCCCTGGTCGAGGGCGGCAACGGCTCCGACGGGGACCGCCACGTACTCGTCGTCGACCGCGCCGACTGCAAGCTCTACGAGCTCTACCGCGCCTTTTTCGTCGCCAGGCCGAAGCCGCACTGGAACGCCGACCAGGGCAGCGTCTGGGACCTCGAATCGACGGCGCTGCGGCCCGAGGGCTGGACTTCGGCCGATGCCGCCGGGCTGCCGATCTTCGCCGGCCTCGTCCGCTATGACGAAGTCGCCGCCGGCCACCTCGACCACGCGATCCGGGTTACCGTCGAGAGCACCCGCGACGCCTGGATCCACCCCGCCTCACACTGCGCCGGCGACACCTCCAGCCCCAGCGCTCCGCCGATGGGCCTGCGCCTGCGGCTCAAGGCCGGCTACGGCCTCGGCCGCTTCAGCGGTGCCGCCAAGGTGATCGCGACGGCGATGAAGCACTACGGGCTGATCGTCGCCGACAACGGCTCCAACTGGTACTTCAGCGGCTCCAGCGACCGCCGCTGGGACGACGAGAACCTGAACCAGCTGAAGCGGATCCCCGGCAGCGCCTTCGAGGTCGTCAAGAGCGCCGCCGGCGCTCACGCCTGCTGAGCCTGCCGCGCCTCGCGCCGCTCGCGGCGCCGTTCGGACCGGGTGACGAAGCGCCAGACACCGCGCACGATCGAGATCAACACGAAGGCGACGCCGAGCCCGATCGCGCCGAGCACGATCAGGAAGAGGATGAAGGCGATGATCGCCAGTGGGATTAGAAGAATTTTCACGCGTCCGGACCCTCACCGACAGTTCTAACGCAAAGATGAAGTCAACAATCGCCCACTAAGGTCCGCAGGGGGATGGGTTCGGCCATGAAGGTCTCATTCAGACGCACGTTGGCAGCCGCCGCGACGCTGCTCTGCCTGGCGCTCGCGACCCCTGCCAGCTCCGGCGCCGCGCCCCCCGCCGGCGAAGAAGATGCGGCGCTGAAGGTCCTCGGCCATGCCGTGCTGGCGGCGATCGGCGGCAACGTGCCCAACCACGCGGTGACCGCGATCGGCAACAGCCTTGCCCTGCTGGACGCCCGCTTCCGGATCGAGAACAGCGAAGCCGCTAGCGCCAGGGCGAGCTCCGAAGAACCGAAGCCCAAAGCGTCGGCGTTCGACGAAGTCGTCGATGACCCCTCGGAACTGCCGCCGGCCTCCGCCGGCAGCAACGGCACCGTCGTCCCCCACACCTCGGCGATGAGCCGCGACGAGATCTTCGCCCACACCCGCGGTGACGGCGAATCGAGCGCGATCCTGCTCAGCGGCGTCGCCCTGGCGCCGCCCGACGCCCCGGAAGCCGTCAAGAACGTGATCAACAACGCCAACACGATCGTCGGCCGTCCCTATATATGGGGCGGCGGCCACGGCTCCTGGTACTCGCACGGATACGACTGCTCGGGCTCGGTCAGCTTCGCCCTCTTCGGCGGCGGCCTGATCCCGCGGCCGCTGACCTCGGGCGAGCTCGAGGGCTGGGGCTCCCCTGGACCCGGCAAATGGATCACCGTCTATGCCAACGCGGGCCACACCTTCGCCGAGATCGCCGGCCTGCGCTGGGACACGGTCGGCGACGCCCAGGGCACCGGCCCCCGCTGGCACCTCGCCAGCACCTCGAGCGCGGGCTTCGTCGTCCGCCACCCGCCGGGCCTCTGAGCGGCGACCAATCGCGGCATCGGACAAGCCACCCCTGAGGTGGCCTCAAGGGCGGCTTGTCTGCCGACGGCGACGAGGAACTCGAGGAAGGGGCGATATCCCCGCGCGCGGAATTCACCTGATTTTTACCAAATAATTGGTAGGGACCTCGTGTGAAATCAGTTGGAGGCAGCGCTCCGGCGGAAATAGCGAAAAGTTCGACCACCTAAAACCCTTCGGTCCATCGACGATATCCGCCCACTGACCGGTGTCACGAAGCGCGACGGCGGTCGCCGCCAGCGTCGGATCCTCGGGCAGCGGAGTGTCGCGACTTCGCCGATCAGGAGACTCTAACCGCGGCTGATTCGAGCGCCCCCGGCAGGATTCGAACCTGCGGCATCCGGCTTAGAAGGCCGGCGCTCTATCCAGCTGAGCTACGGGGGCGTAGCCCTAGATTAGTTTCGATGCCCGCCGCCGGGGGCGCTACTCGGCGTCGGTTCTCGGCGTCCGCTGCTGGCGCGGAGTCGGGAAGACCATCGTCACCGAGAGGGTCGGGATCGTCGCCTCGTTCCGCTCTTCAACGGAGAGCGGTGCCAGGCGCCGGACCGCGTTCGCCTC
>DATKIA010000032.1:0-45532 GCA_035509895.1 Solirubrobacterales bacterium | reverse complement strand
CGAAGTCCTCCAGCGCCCAGGGGGCGTGCTCGCGCGAGGAGCCGCAGCCGAAGTTGGGGCCGGTGACGAGGATCGGGTTCGGCTCCAGCTCGATCTCGCCGTCGCGGATCCAGTCGTAGAAGAGGAACTCGCCGAAGCCGGTCCGCTCGACCCGCTTCAGGAATTGCTTGGGGATGATCTGGTCGGTGTCGACGTCGGCGCGGTCCAGTACCGACACCTTGCCCTCGATTACGTCAATCGGTCGCATCTTCAGCTCCAATCCCTGATGTCGACGAAGTGGCCCTCGACGGCGGCTGCGGCTGCCATCTTCGGGCTGACCAAGTGGGTGCGGCCGCCCTTGCCCTGGCGCCCCTCGAAGTTGCGGTTCGAGGTCGAGGCGCAGCGCTCGCCTTCGGCCAGCGTGTCCGGGTTCATGCCGAGGCACATCGAACAGCCCGCCTCGCGCCATTCGAAGCCGGCGCTGCGGAAGACGTCGTGCAGGCCCTCGGCTTCGGCCGCGGCTTTGACCTGCTGGGAGCCGGGGACGACCATTGCGTGGATGCCGTCGGCGACCTTGCGGCCGTCGAGCACCTCGGCCGCCTCGCGCAGATCCTCGATCCGCGAGTTGGTGCAGGAGCCGATGAAGATCCGTTCCGGGGCGACCTCGGTCATCGGCGTGCCCGACTCCAGCCCCATGTAGTTGAGGGCGCGTTCGGCCGCTTCGCGGTCGGCCGGCGAGTCCAACTGGGCGGGATCGGGGACGACGTCGGTGACCTCGATGACCATGCCGGGGTTGGTGCCCCAGGTGACCATCGGCGAGATCTCGGCGGCGTCGACGTCGATCTCGGTGTCGAAGCTGGCGCCGTCCTCGGTCGGCAGCGCCCGCCAGCGGGCGACGGCGGCATCGAAGTCCTCGGGCGCGCCCTCACGGCCGCGGACCCACTCGATCGTCGTCTCGTCGGGGGCGATCATGCCGGCGCGGCCGCCGCCCTCGATCGTCATGTTGCAGATCGTCATCCTGCCGGGCATCGAGAGCGCCTCGATCGCCGGGCCGGCGTACTCGACCGCGTAGCCGGTCATGCCACCGGTGCCGAGGCGGCCGATCGTCGCCAGGATCAGGTCCTTCGGGGTGACCCCGTTGCCGAGCGCGCCGGCGTAGTTGATCCGCATCGTCTTCGGCCGCTTCTGGACCAGGCACTGGGTCGCCAGCACGTGCTCGACCTCGGAGGTGCCGATGCCGAAGGCCAGCGCCCCGAAGGCGCCGTGGGTCGAGGTGTGGCTGTCACCGCAGACGATCGTCATCCCCGGCTGGGTGACGCCCAGCTCCGGCCCGATCACGTGGACGATGCCCTGGCGGTCGGAGCCCAGCGAATAGATCGGGATCCCGAACTCCTCGCAGTTTCGCTCCAGCGTTTCGACCTGGACGCGGGAGAGCTCGTCGGCGATCAGGCGGGCGGCCATCGTGCCGTCGGTCGGCGTGTTGTGGTCGGCCGTGGCCAGGGTCTTGTCCGGGCGCCGCACCGGGCGGTTGGCCAGGCGCAGCCCGTCGAAGGCCTGCGGCGAGGTGACCTCGTGGACCAGGTGCAGGTCGATGTAGATGAGGCCGTCGGAAACCTCGTGGGCATCCCAGATCTTCTCGAACATGTTCTTCGGCATTGGTTAGCCCCTCCTCAGGCCGGCGGCGATCACGGCGATGAACCGGGTCGGCTCCTCGCCATCGTTCTCGAAATGATGGGGCAAGTCGGCGTCAAAGGTGACGCTGTCGCCCTCCTGCAAGTCGTAGCGGCTGCCATCTACGGTCAGCGCCAGGGTGCCGGCGAGGACGACCGCGGTCTCGCGGCTGCCCGGCTCGTGCATCGGCGGATCGGCGTGGCCGCCGGTGCTGGCTCCCGGCTCCAGCGTGTGGACGGAGACGTCGGCACGTTGCCCCGGCATAGGCGGCGTCAGCTCCTCGAAGGCATGGCCGCCGCGGGTGCTGCGGCGACGGGCAGCGGCGCGGCTGACGGCGACGTGCTGACCCTCGTCGAGGCGCAGCAGCTGCGACAGCGACAGCTCCAGCCCGGCGGCGATCTTGCCGGCGACCGCCAGCGTCGGGCTCGTCTCCCCCCGCTCGACCTGCGACAGCATCTGCGCGCTGACATTGGAGCGCTCGCTGAGGTCGCGCAGCGAGAGACCCATCGCGTCGCGCAGGGCGCGAATGCGAGGGCCGATGGGAGGCGGTTGCTCGGCGGTGCGGGGTTGGTCGTGGCGCCCCGAGTTCACCGGGGGCGATGCGGTCGCGCTCACGGCCTTGGTCTCAGTGGGGGCCATGTTGCGTACGTTATCACAGACGTTTGTAAGTTGGCTTGGGTTTGACTGCCGAGGTGGCGCTGGCGTGGTCCCCTTAGCCCTTGCCGGCGCGCCGTGCCCGGGGACCGCGCGTTGTTTTGTCTGGCTACCCAGGTGTGGTGAGGAGGGCCCTGAGGTCTGCCGCGACGGCGGTGGGTTCGTCCTCCAGTTGGGACCAGGTGAGGCGGGTGATCGAGTAGCCGGCGACGCGGAGGCGGCGGTCGCGGGCGCGGTCTTCACGGAAGGCGGACTTGGTGCCGTGGCCTTGCCAGCCGTCGAGCTCGACGATTTGGTGGTTGGGCCAGAGGCAGTCGGCCTGGTAGCGCCGGCCACCCAGGTCGATCCAGGTGTTGAGGCGCGGGATCGGGAGGTGGTGGCGACGCAGGAAGGGGACGAAGACTTCCTCGAGCGGACTGCGGACACGCCCTGGCCTTTCGGTGAGCCGGTCGAGGGCGAGACGAGCCTTGCGGACGCCACGGCGGCCCGGGTAGCGATCAATCAAATCCTGGAGGGAGAGGGTGCCGAAGAGGCCGAGGTATTCGGACTCACGGAGGGCGAACTCCACGGCATCGGCCGACGCCACCGCAGCGAGGTCGAGCAGCGTCCGCGGCACCGTCGTGACCGGGATCCCGTCGTGAACCGTCACCTCGTCGGCCGGCAGCAGCTTGCTGGCATGGCGTCGAATGCCTCGTGGCGAGCGACTCTTCGGCCGCAGAGTCACGTGAATTGCTCGTTCCGTCGGACTCCTAACCTCCCAGAGTTCCGCCGCCGACCAGTGACTCAGTACCGCCCCAGTCCCACAGCCAAGAGCAGCCGCCGTCCACCAGCTCCGCTGTGAGAGGGCCCGATGCCCCACCGCGTACACCCCGGGGTAAATGGGGTGAAGGCGGCCCACGGCGATTCGGGCCTCCCCGCCGCTTCGTCCCAGCCCCATCTCCTCCAGCTGGCTCTCAGCAACTACCCCATGCTGCCGCTCCGCGAGCTTCGCAATCGCCTTATCGATTCGCCGAGGTTGCCCTTTGCCCGTCATGTACAGGCAAAAGGCAACCTCGGCGGGGGGTTCTCCCCCCGAGGACTCGGAGTTCGTTGGGGCTCGGGGCGGCTAGGGGCCTGGGGTGCGCTCCACGGCGGCTTCGGCGGTGGCGGCCTCGGCCTCGCGGGTGGCGGCGCCTTCCAGGGAGTTGGACAGGGCCCGGAGATAGGCGCGGGCTGAGGCCTCGATGATGTCGGTGGCGACGCCGACGCCGGTCGCCAGGCGGCCGTCGGTGCGGAGCATCACCGTCACCTCGCCGAGGGCGTCCTCTCCCCCGGTCACGGCGTCGACCGTGTACTGGCGCAGCTCGCTTTCGGTCCCGGTCGCCTGCTGGATCGCGCGGAAGATGGCGTCGATCGGGCCATCGCCGCCCGACTCACCGACGGCGACCTCGCCGGAGGGCATCGTCACCTCCACCCTCGCCCGCGGCTCGCGGTCGGAGCCGGCTTCGACCTCGAAGGAGGCCAGCTCGTGGGCGTCGGAGCGCTCGCGCATCTCGTCGGAGACGATCGCCTCCAGGTCGAGCGCGGTCACCTGCTTCTTGCGGTCGGCGACTTCCTTGAAGGCCTTGAAGGCGGAGTTCAGGGCGCTGCCCTCGACTTTGAAGCCCAGCTGCTCCAACGCGTCGCGCAAGGCGTGGCGGCCGGAGTGCTTGCCCAGCACGATCGAGTTCGACTCCAGGCCGACTTCGGTCGCGTCCATGATCTCGTAGGTGCTGCGCTCCTTCAGCACACCGTCCTGGTGGATCCCGGACTCGTGGGCGAAGGCGTTGCGGCCGACAATCGCCTTGTTGGGCTGGATCGCGTAGCCGGTCAGGCGCGAGACCATGCGGCTGGTGCGGGCCAGCTCGCGGGTGTTGATCCCGGTGGTCAGGCCGTGGGCATCCTCGCGGACGTGGACCAGCATCGCGATCTCCTCCAGCGAGCAGTTGCCGGCCCGCTCGCCGATCCCGTTGACGGCGCACTCGACTTGGCGGGCGCCGGCCAGCAGGCCGGCGTAGGAGTTGGCGACCGCCATCCCCAGGTCGTCGTGGCAGTGGACAGAGAGCTCGACGTCCGCCAGCCCCGGGACCAGCTCGTACAGCCGCTTCAGGTAGGCGGCGTACTCCTCGGGCGTGGTGTAGCCGACGGTGTCGGGGACGTTGATCACGGTCGCGCCCTCTTCGACGGCGATCGCGCAGACCTCGGCGGTGAACTCGACGTCGGCCCGGGTCGCGTCCATCGGCGAGAACTCGACGTCCTCCAGGTAGGACTTGGCCAGGGCGACGGCGGCGCGGGCCTGGCCCTTGACGTCCTCGCGGTCGGTCTGCAGCTGGTGCTCGATGTGGATGTCCGAGGTCGAGATGAAGGTATGGATGCGCGGCCGCTGCGCGTCCTTCACAGCCCCCCAGGCGGCGTCGATGTCGGCCTTGTGGGTGCGTGCCAGGCCGCAGATCACCGGCCCCTCGACCCGGCGAGCAATTTCAGAGACGGCCTCGAAGTCTCCCGGCGAGGTGATCGGGAAGCCGCCCTCGATTACGTCGACCCCCAAGCGGGCGAGCTGGGTAGCAATCTCGACCTTCTCAGCCGTGTTCAGCGAGATCCCCGGCGACTGCTCACCGTCGCGCAGGGTGGTGTCGAAGATGTGGACGCGATTGGCGTCGGTATTCGTGTCAGCTGCTGGTCCCATCGGACCTCTCCTTCTCTTTACCTTTGAAATGACCTCTGTCTCTCGCGGCTATCGCGCCGCCCAGCGCTATTCCCCCCGAGGGGGGAGGAGAAGGAGGAGCGCAAGGCTGTTGGCCGACAGAGCCATTCGTCCAAGAGGGTAGCGCAAGCAGGCGGTTCCGTTCGGGCCTTGGCGTACCCTCGCGGCATCGAAGCTTCTCCACAACGCACGAACTGGCTCGCCCTGATCGCGATGGGCCTGGCGGTGATCGTGATCGCCAACGACTTCTCGGCGATCAACGTCGCCCTGCCGACGATGGAAAAGGACTTCGACACGAACGTCACCACGATCCAGTGGGTCGTCAACGCTTACGCGCTGACCTTCGGGGTGATGATCGTCACCGGCGGCAAGCTCGCCGACATGTTCGGCCGCCGCAACGCCTTCTTCCTCGGCACCGCGATCTTCGCCGGCATGTCGGCGCTCGGCGGCGCCGCCCAGAGCGAGGCCTGGCTGATCGCCAGCCGCACCCTGATGGGGATCGGCGGGGCGCTGATGTGGCCGGCGATCCTCGGTATGACCTTCGCGATCCTGCCCGAAGACAAGGCCGGGCTCGCCGGCGGGATCATTCTCGGCGCCGCCGGCCTCGGCAACGCGCTCGGGCCGCTGATCGGCGGCGTCCTCACCGACCTCGCCAGCTGGCGTTGGATCTTCTTCCTCAACGTCCCGATCTCGCTCTTCGCCGTCCTCGTCACCTACTGGCTGGTGCACGTGAAAGAGCCGGAAGTCGACGACCACAAGATCGACTACGGCGGGATCACGACGCTCTCGCTGGGCCTGGTCTCGCTGCTGGTCGCTCTCGACCAGGTCGACGACTGGGGCTGGGGCGACCCCCGCGTGATCTTCCTGCTGGGCCTTTGTGTGGTGATGCTGATCGCCTTCATCCCGGTCGAGCGCCGAGCCGGCAGCCACGCGCTGGTCCCAAAGGAGATCATGCGCAACGAGAGCTTCACCGCCTCCTGCCTGGCGATCCTCTTCATGTCGGCGACCTTCTTCGCGGCCCTGCTCTACCTGCCGCAGTTCATGGAGAAGCAGCTCGGCTACTCGCCGCTCGAAGCGGGCGTCGGCATCCTCCCCTTCCTGGCCACCTTCGCGGTGGTCTCCTTCGTCGCCGGCCCGCTCTACAACCGGGTCGGGGCGAAGGTGCTGGCGATCATCGGCGCCGCCTGCATCACCCTCGGCCCGTTTCTCTTCTCCTTCGTCGACGAAGGCTCCGGCTACGACTCGCTGATCCTCGGCATGGTCGTGCTTGGAATCGGCGTCGGCAGCTTCTACCCGACCGCGACCACCGCCGGCGTCACTTCGGTCGACGAATCACAGACCAGCCTTGCCGGCGGCATCGTCTACATGTTCCAGATCGCGGGGGGATCGATCGGGCTGGGCCTGACGACGACCGTCTTCTCCTCCTCGATCCCGCCTTTCACCGACGGCCTGCACGCCGGTTTCCTGCTCGACGCCTCGCTCTCGTTCATCGGCTTCCTGATCGCGGTCTTCTTCATCGGCGGCCGGCTCTTCTCGAGCTCCAAGCCGGCGACCGAAACTGCCTGAGAAAGTGGCGGGACCGCCGCCCGCAGCGGCGCCTACTGGACGTCGTTGACGCCCGGTCCGCCGAGCAGGAGGTTGCTGCCTTCGCCGCCGCGGAGGACGTCGTTGCCGCTGCCACCGTAGAGGCGATCGTCGCCACCGCCGCCGTAGAGCCAGTCGTCGCCGGCGCGGCCGACGAGGACGTCGTCGCCGACCCCGCCGATCAGCTTGTCGGCGCTACCGCCGCCGATCAGCTTGTCGTTCCCGGGCCCGCCGCGCAGGGTCACCGGGACCCCGACTTCGTGACCGACCGTGACACTGTCATCGCCGCCGTTGGCGTTGACTTCGAAGCCGGCGATCGCGCTCGCTTCGCAGAGCAGCGCGTTCATGTTGGCGTCGGGATGCGTGCAGACGGTGCCGCCGACTTCGAGCGCCGAGTCCGATTCGATCGCGAAGGAGCGAGCGTCAGCGCTGAGGTCGATACGGACCATGTTGGCTTCGTTGCCGCCCGTCAGCAGCACGGTCAGCGACCGTTCGCCGGCGTGGGCAGCCGTAGCGGCGCATGCCACCAGCAGGGTGGTGAGAATCAGAATTGCTCGCTTCATCGCGCAGGTATTCGGCCTGGGCGTACTCAGACCTCGTCTATGGCAACAACACGACCTTGCCTACGTTGCGGCGCTGGCCGATGAATTCATGCGCCTCACCGGCCTGGTCGAAGGGGAAGCTGGCGGCGATGACCGGCTCCAGGCGCCCGGCCTCGAGGTCGGCGACGAGCGGCTCGGTGACGCGGTCGAGGTTGCCCTCGCGATCCCACCAACCGAGCATGTTGAGCCCGAAGACCCCTTTGTTCTCGTTCATCAGGTTGAGGCTCTTCCACCACGGCATCGTCGCCAGCGGCATCGAGGCGAGGCTGCGCAGCGCCGCCGGGATGCTGCGAGCGCCCGAGGGCTGCGCCTCGGAGAGCCCGAACATCACCATCCGCCCGCCCGAGCGCAGCAGTCGGTAGTCCTTGCGGAAGGAGGCGGGCCCGATCGCGTCGATCACCAGGTCGATTCCCTCGCCGCCGGTGATTCGCATCACCTCGGCCTCGAAGTCTTCGGTTCGGTAATCGATGGCGTCGGTGATGCCTTGAGCACGAATCGCGTCGTGCTTCGAGGCGGAGGCAGTCCCGATCAGCTTGGCGGCGCCGACGTTGCGGGCTACCTGGGTGGCGGCGATGCCGACGCCGCCGGCCGCGGCCTGGATCAAGACGCGGTCGCCCTCGCGCAGGCTGCCCATGATGATCAGGGCGGCGTAGGCGGTGCCGTAGTTGACCGGGAAGGCGGCGCCCTGCTCGAAGCTGAGCCGCTCCGGCAGCGGCAGGGCCTGATCGGCGGGGACGGTGACCAACTCGGCCTGACCGTTGAAGCGGGTGCCCGCCATCACCCGGTCGCCGAGCTTGAAGTCCGTGACCCCCTCCCCCACCGACTCGACCTCGCCGGCGACCTCGTAGCCGAGAACGCACGGCGACTTCGGTGCGTCGGGGTAGAGACCGGTGCGGGCCATCGTGTCGGCGAAGTTGATCCCGGCGGCGCGAACCGCGATCCGGATCTCCCCCGGGCCAACCGCAGGGTCGGGCCACTCCTGAACTTGAAGCACCTCGGGACCCCCGGTCCCCGTCAGTACCACCGCCCTCATGGGCACACCCTACCCGCATCTCTGGCCGGCTGGCCAAGCGGTTCAAGGACGCAGGGAGCGAAGCGTGCTCTGCCCGCGAGCGACCGAGGACGCCGAAATGCGCCGGTCAGACGGTCAGAGGTCGACGCTGCGACCGACGGAGAAGTCTGCGTCGCCGAGGATCCTCTCGATCGTCTCGGCCCGCACCGGGGCGTCGGTGGTGAGCGCCATCACCGCGTTTTCGCCGGCGTGCTCGGCGCCGACCGCGGCGGAGACGATGTTGACCCCCTCCTCGCCGAACAAGGTGCCGACGCGGCCGATCATGCCCGGCTGGTCTGCGTAGCGGAAGACCGTGATGTGGTTGGCGAACGGCAGGTAGAAACTCTCGCCCCAGACCGAGACCAGGTAGGGCTCGTTGCGGGGGCCGACGCTGGTCCCGGCGACCTCGACCTCGTTGCCGCCGGACTCGATCCGGACGGTGACGAGCTCGCTGAAGTCGCCGGCGCTCGCCTCCTTGGTCTCGACCAGGTCGATACCGCGCTCCTCCGCCATCTGCGGCGCGTTGACGAGGTTGACCGGCACCTCGGTGTGGCCGGAGAGGATCCCCGCCATCACCGCGATCCCGAGCAGGCGGGTGTCGTGGGAGGCGATGCGGCCGCGGAACTCGGCGGTGACGCGGTCGACCGAGCCGTCGCCCAATCCCTGGGCGAGCCGCCCTAATTTTTCGCAGAGCGGCACGAACGGCGCCAGCGCCTCCATCGCCTCGGGCCGGACGGCGGCGATGTTGACGGCGTTGGTGACGACGCCACCGGTCAGCGCCGCGGACACCTGCTCGGCGGTGACGATCCCGGCCCGGTCCTGAGCCTCGGCGGTGGAGGCGCCGAGGTGCGGGGTGACGACGACGTCTTCGCGGGCGAAGATCGGGTGCTCGGTGAAGGGCTCGGAAGGGAAGACGTCGAGCGCGGCGCCGGCCAGCTTGCCGGACTCGAGCCCGGCCGTCAGGTCGTCGAGATCGACCAGCTCACCGCGGGCGCAGTTGACGACGCGGGCGTCGTCCTTCATCTGAGCGATCGCCCCGGCGTCGATCAGGCCGATCGTCTCCGGCGTCTTTGGCACGTGCAGCGTCACCAGGTCGGCTTTGCCAAGCAGCTCCTCGATGCTCTCGGCGCCCTCGACGCCGAGGTCGCGGAAGCGCTCGGCGGAGACGAACTTGTCGAAGGCGACGACGTCCATCTCGAAGCTCTGGGCGCGCTTGGCAACGAGTTGGCCGATGCGACCGAAGCCGATCACGCCGAGCGTCTTGCCGTAGAGCTCGGCCCCCTTGAACCTGGACCGTTCCCAGCGGCCGTCGACGAGCGAGCCGTGCGCCTGTGGGACGTTTCGGAACAGCGCCAGCGCCAGCGCCAGGGTGTGCTCGGCGGCAGCGACCGAGTTCGACTCGGGCGCGTTGGCGACGATGATCCCGCGCTTGGTCGCGGCCGGGATGTCGACGTTGTCGACGCCGGTGCCGGCGCGGCCGATCACTTTCAGGTTGGTGGCGAGGTCGATCAGCTCCGGCGTCATCTTCGTCGCCGAGCGGATCAGGATCGCGTCGTAGGCGCCGATCGCCTCGCGCAGCTCCTCGTCGGACATCTCGAGGCCGAGATCGACGTCGAAGTTCTGCCGCAGCAGATCGACGCCGGTGTCGGCGATCTTCTCCTTGACCAGGACTCTCATCAGGGAACCGCCACTCCTCTCAAGAAACGACTCCGGCGTTCTCCAGAACCCAGTCGATCGAGGCGGTCAGCGCCTCGACGTCGGCCGGGATGACCGAAGGGAACATCCCGATCCGCAGCTGGTTGCGGCCGAGCTTGCGGTAGGGCTCGACGTCGACGATCCCGTTCGTGCGCAGGACCTTGGCGAGCGCCGCGGCGTCGACCTGCTCGGCGAAATCGATCGTGCCGACGACCAGCGAGCGCTTGGCCGGGTCGGCGACGAACGGGGTCGCCAGCTCGCTGCGCTCGGCCCAGCCGTAAAGGCGGCTGGAGGAGTCGCTGGTGCGCTCGACGCACCAGTCGAGTCCGCCGTTGGCGTTCATCCACTCGACCTGGTCGGCGAGCAGGATCAAGGTCGCCAGCGCCGGCGTGTTGTAGGTCTGCTCCTTGCGCGAGTTCTCGAGCGCCGTCTGCAAAGAAAGGAAGGCGGGCTGCCAGCGGTCGCCGGCGCCGTCGAGCTCCTCGATCCGGGCGATCGCGGCCGGACTCAAAAGCGCCAGCCAGAGACCGCCGTCGGCGCCGAAGGCCTTCTGCGGTGCGAAGTAGTAGGCGTCGGTCTCGGCGACGTCGACCGGCAGGCCGCCGGCGCCCGAGGTGGCGTCGATCAGGACCAGGGCGTCGCCGGCGCCCTCGGGGCGGCTGATGTCGACCATCACTCCGGTCGAAGTCTCGTTGTGCGCCCAGGCGAGAACGTCGGCCTCTGGATCGGCAGTCGGCGCGGGCGCGTCACCGGGCTCGGCCTCGATCACGATCGGGTCGGCGAGGAACGGCGCCGCGGCCGTCGACTTGGCGAACTTCTGCGAGAACTCGCCATAGCTCAGGTGCAGCGAGCGCGAGCGCACGAGCCAGGCAGTGGCGGCCTCCCAGAAGGCGGTGGTGCCGCCGTTGCCGAGCGCGACCTCGTAGCCGTCGGGCAGCGAGAAGAGCTCGGCGAGGCCGCCGCGCACTTCCCGGACCAGGTCCCGGACCGGCGCCTGGCGGTGCGAGGTGCCCATCAGCGCCGCCCGCTCGCTGAGCGCAGCGATCGTCTCCGGGCGCACCTTCGAGGGCCCGCAGCCGAAGCGGCCGTCGGCGGGCTTGAGCTCCGCCGGAATCTGAGCAGTGTCAGTCGTCTGAGGCGCCATCCGCCGACAGGTTATTGACCGCCGCCGTTGGACCGATCGGCCACCTCGTTTGAATCCCCGCCGGACGGCGGGTTAGGCTGGCTCGAGCCCACTGGGAAAGGGGCCAAGTGCCAGTCCAAAGCGGCAGGGAGCCACTAGGAGGTAGAGCGTTGTATCCGATTACGTACGAAGCAGATTTCAACCCGAACCCGAACCGGGCGACGACCTTTTTCCGGATCATCCTCGCGATCCCATGGCTGATCGTCGCGACGTTCTGGGGGCTGCTCTTCTACGTCACGCATTTCATCGCCTGGATCGCGATCATCATCCTCGGCCGCTACCCGGAATGGCTCTACAACTTCAATGCCGGCGTCGTCCGCTTCGGAGTCAGGTTCTCGGCCTGGTTCTATCTGCAGTCCGACGTCTGGCCCCCGTTTGGGCTCAGTGACGACCCGAACTACCCGATCCGGATCAACATCCCGCCGCGGGCGGAGCGGCAGAGCCGGCTCAAGGCACTGTTCCGGCTGATCCTGGCGATCCCGATGCTGATCGTCTCCTACGCGGTCAACTACATCCACCTCTTTGCGGCCGTGCTGGCCTGGTTGACGGTCGTTTTCCGCGGCTACCTGCCCGAGGGCGCCAACTCGATGATGACCTTCTGCAACTCCTTCTACGCCCGGGTCTACGGCTATATCGCGTTCCTCACCGACGACTACCCGCCGATCGGGATCGAGGCGGCCAAAGGTGGACCGCCGCCGGCACCGGCGGTGGCCCCCACCACCCCCGAACCCCCGGCGACGCCGGCGGCGTAAGACAACCCAGCGAGCACGACGAGGAGGCAAGAATGACCGAGGGAGCGATCAAGGGCGAGGGTTACGCGGTCGCCAACCTGGACGACCTCGGTCAGGGCCCCGGGTTCCGCAAGATCCGCAAGGAGCTCGGGGTCACCGCCTTCGGCGTCAACGCGATCGTGCTGCCGCCGTCCTACGAAACCGGCAGCCACTACCACGACGAGCAGGAGGAGCTCTACTTCCTCCACAGCGGCCGGGTCGAGTTCGTCTTCGGCGACGGCTCGTCCCAGACCCTGGAGCCGGGCGGCCTCGCCTGGGTGGCGCCGACGACCGAGCGCAAGGTCCGCAACCTCAGCGACTCAGAGGACGCCGTCTACGTCGTCATCGGCGGCAAGGACGGCTACGTCGGGCGCGACGGGAAACTCGCCGAGGGCGAGACCCACCGCTAGACGCGCTCTCGCCGGCGACAGCGCGTCTAGAACTCCTGGTCGATCCAGGGCATCATCGAGCGGAGCTCTTTGCCGACGCTCTCGACTTCCTTGCCCTCGAGCTCTTTGCGCATGCGGTCGAAGTTCTCGCCGCCGGCGCGGTTCTCGGCCATCCACTCGCGGGCGAACTCGCCTGACTGAATCTCGGAGAGGATCTGCTTCATCGCCGCCCGGGTCTCGTCCGTGATCACCCGTTTGCCGCGGGTGAGGTCGCCGTACTCGGCGGTGTTGGAGATCGAGTAGTGCATTCCCTGGATCCCCTTCTCGTACATCAAGTCGACGATCAGCTTCAGCTCGTGGAGGCACTCGAAGTAGGCGAGGCGGGGGTCGTAGCCGGCCTCGACCAGCGTCTCGTAGCCGGCCTGGACCAGCTCCGAGGCGCCACCGCAGAGCACCGCCTGCTCGCCGAAGAGGTCGGTCTCGCACTCTTCCTTGAAGGTCGTCTCGATGATCGCCGCGCGGCCGCCGCCGATCCCGGAGGCGTAGGCGAGGATCAGGTCGCGGGCCTCGCCACTCGCGTCCTGGTGGACGGCGATCAGGTCGGGGACGCCGTTGCCTTCCTCGAACTGGCGCCGGACCAGATGGCCGGGGCCCTTGGGCGCGACCATGCCGACGTCGATCCCGGCCGGCGGCTCGATCTCGCCGAAGTGGATCGCGAAGCCGTGGCCGAAGAGGACCATGTTGCCGGGGGCGATGCCGTCGACGATCTCCTCGCGCCAGACCTGCCCCTGTTTCTCGTCCGGCAACAGGACCATGACGATGTCGCCGCGGCTCGCCGCGTCGGCGATGTCGAGGACCTCGAAACCGGCCTCTTCCGCCTTCGGGCGGCTGGAGGAATCTGGGCGCAGGCCGACGACTACGTCGACGCCTGAGTCCTTGAGATTGAGGGCGTGAGCGTGCCCTTGGGAGCCGTAGCCGAGGATCGCGACGGTCTTGCCGTCGAGCTTGGAGAGGTCGGCGTCTTTGTCGTAGAAGATGTCGTCAGTTCGCATGAGGCGGCAGGCTATCGGAGCGCCGCGCTCGTCATCGCAGCGCCCGCCGCATCAGCTTGCCCGAGGGCGTACGCGGCAACGCCGCCGCCAGCTCGATCCGCTTCGGCACCTTGAACCCGGCCAGCGACTCACCGCAGTGGCGGCGCAGCTCGTCGGGGGTGATCTCGGAGCCGCTCTCGAGGACCACGACCGCGGTCACCGCCTGCTGCCACTCCGGGTCCTCGCGGCCGATCACCGCCGCGTCGGCGACCTCCGGGTGGCGCAGCAGGACCTCCTCGACCTCGGCCGGGACGACGTTCTCGCCGCCGCTGACGATCAGGTCGTCGATCCGGTCCTTGACGTAGAGGAAGCCTTCCTCGTCGATGTGGCCGAGGTCGCCGGTATGGAGCCAACCGTCGGCGTCGGAGCGGCCGGGGGCGACGGTCGGGCCCTGGATCAGGATCTCGCCGTCCTGGATCCGCAAATGGGTGGTGAGCAGCGGCCGGCCGGCGGAGCCGAGCTTGCGGCGGGCGTCGGCCGGGGCCAGCGTCGTCACCTGCGAGCAGGTCTCGGTCAGGCCGTAGGTCTGGACCACGGTCGCGCCCTGGTCGAGGGCGCGCTCCAGCGGCTCCTCCGGGACCGGGCCGCCACCGACGAGGATCGCCCGCGGCCCGGAGAGGTCGGCACCGGCGTCGAGCAGCCGGGTCAGCATCGTCGCCACCAGTGAGACGACGGTGATCCCGTCCTCGCGCAGCGCCGCGGCGACGCGGTCGACGTCGAAGCCGTCGTGGACCACGGCGGCGGTGCCGTAGATGACCGAGCGCATCACGATCCCCAGCCCGGCGATGTGGCTGAGTGGGACGCAGCAGAGCCAGCGGTCGGCCGGGTCGACGCCGATGTTGAAGCCGGAGCCGACCGAGTTCCAGAGGAAGTTGCCGTAGGTGAGACCAATCGGCTTTGGCAGGCCGCTGCTGCCGCTGGTGAGGACGCGGGCGCAGACGTCGTCCATGTCGTGCTCGCCGAGCAGCGGCAGGTCGGCCTCGGTCTGGGTCAGCTCGCCGGGGTCGTCGAGGTCGACGATCGGCTCCTCGGCGGCGACGATCGCGGCGCGCTCGGCCGCGGTCAGGCGCGGGCTCAGCGGCAGCAGCGTCGCTCCGACCTTCATCAGGGCGTGGGCGAGGACGACCTGCTCGCGGCGCGGGTGCATGGTCAGCGCCGCGATCGAGCCGCGGCGCACGCCCTGGGCGGCGAGCCGGCGCGCGACCCAGGTGGCTTCCGCCTCGAGCTGGGCATAGGTCATCTCCGCCCCGTCCGCCACGAGGGCGATGCGGTCAGGACAACTTTGGGACCGTTGTGAGAGCCAGTCGTCGAGCTTCATCAGCTGGATATCGTCCCCATCATGCCCAAACGCCACAAGGACGCCCTGCCCGAAGCCGAGCTCTACGCGCCGATCGAGTGGCGCAGTGCCGGTGAGTTCGAAGACATCCGCTACGAGACCGGCGATGGGATCGCCAAGATCACGATCGACCGGCCCGAGGTCCACAACGCCTTCCGCCCGCAGACGCTGATCGACGTCTCGGCCGCGATGGAGCTGGCCCGCGAGGACACCGAGGTCGGGGTGATCGTCTTCACCGGCGCCGGTGAGCGGGCGTTCTGCTCGGGCGGCGATCAGAAAGTCCGCGGCGACACCGGCTACGTCGCCGAGGGCGCGACGCTCGGCCGCTTCCACGTCACCGACCTGCAGGTGCAGATGCGGCGGCTGCCGAAGCCGATCATCGCGATGGTCGCCGGCTACGCGATCGGCGGCGGCCACATCCTCCACCTCTGCTGCGACCTGACGATCGCCGCCGACAACGCGGTCTTCGGCCAGACCGGGCCGCGGGTCGGGTCCTGGGACGGCGGCTACGGCGCCTCGCTGCTGCGCGACTTGGTCGGGACCAAGAAGGCGAAGGAGTTCTGGATGCTTTGCCGTCAGTACGACGCCGAGGAGGCGCTGGAGATGGGCCTGATCAACACCGTCGTCCCGCTCGACCGCCTCGAAGCCGAGACCGTCGCCTGGTGCCGCGACATGCTCGCCCTCTCCCCCTTCTCGCTGCGGCTGGTCAAGGCCAGCTTCAACGCCCACGAGGACGGCTACGCCGGGATCCAGCAGCTCGCCCACGACGCCAACCTCCTCTTCTACGGCAGCGAGGAGGCCGCCGAGGGCCGCGAGGCCTTCAAGCAGCGCCGCCAACCCGACTTCTCGAAGTTCCCACGACGGCCATGAGACGCCGGCGCGCGGGGGGCGCACGATGAGGATCTGGCTGATGGCGGCGCGGCCGCGGACGCTGCCGGCGGCGGTGGCCCCGGTCCTGGTCGGCAGCGCCGCGGCGGTCCAGTGGCTCGGCCACCTGCCGCGCTGGGGCGCCTTCTTCGCCGCCCTGGTCGGCTCGATCTTCATCCAGATCGGGACCAACCTCGCCAACGACTACTCCGACGCCAAGCGCGGCGCCGACACCGCCGACCGACTCGGTCCGGTGCGGGTCACTTCGACCGGACTGGTGACGCCGCAGCGGGTCCTGACCGCGACCTGGATCGCCTTCGGCGTCGCGGTCGCCTGCGGCGTCTACCTGGCGACGGTCGCCGGGATCGTGATCATCCTGATCGGGATCGTCTCGATCGCCGCCGGCGTCCTCTACACGGGCGGCCCGCGGCCCTACGGTTACGCCGGGCTCGGCGAGGTCTTCGTCTTCCTCTTCTTCGGCCTCGTCGCCGTCAACGGCTCCTACTACGTGCAGCTCGAGGAACTCGACGCGCTGCCGCTCGGGCTCTCGATCTCGATCGGGTTCCTGGCGACGGCGATCATCGTCGTCAACAACGTCCGCGACATCGAGACCGACCGCCGCGCCGGCAAGCAGACCCTGGCGGTGCAGATCGGCCGCGCCGGGGCGGTAAATCTCTACCGGCTGCTGGTGCTCGGCGCGTTCGTCGTCCTCCCGATTGCGCTCTGGGCCGGGGAATCGAGTGCGCTGCCGCTGATCGGCCTGCTGGCGCTGCCGCTGGCGGTCAAACCGATCCGGATCGTGGCGACGAGGACCGATGGCCCAGCGCTGAACGGCGCCCTGGCGGCGACCGGAGCCCTGCTCGGCGTCTTCAGCCTGCTGGTCACGGCCGGGCTGCTGATCTCGAGCTAGGCGCGGGCCTGAAAGGCTGTGGCGATGCGTTTGGCGTCCGTCGAGGTGATCCCCTACGCGCTCCCCTTCAAGGAGCCGTACGTGACCGCGAACGGGACGCTGACGCAGCGCGAGATGGTGCTGCTGCGGCTGAGGACGGACGAGGGGATCGTCGGCCTCGGCGAAGCGGTGCCGCTCTCGCTGCGCGGAGGAGTGGCCCTGGGGCAAGTCGTCGAGGAACTTCGGGATGTCGCGGCAAGCGAAGCGCTGCACGACTTTTTCGGCCGTGCCTCGTTCGAGGTCCACTCGGTTGGGGAAATCGATCCTCGTTTGGAGCTGTCCGCGCCGGTGCGCTCGGCGGTGCTCGCCGCCGTCGAAGACTTCTACGAAAGGCTGCTCGACATCGAAGAACCCAAGTTGGGTCTAAGGGAAATCCAACGTAAGCCGATTGCCTGCAACGCAACCTTGAGCGCCGGTCCCCCGTCGAAAGTCGCAGAGGACGCCCTTGCCTGGGCCGCAGAAGGCTTCTCGACCTTCAAGCTGAAGCTGGGAGCGGGTGACGACGTGGCGCAGGTGCGCGCGGTCCGCGAGGCCGTCGGCCCGACCGCGCGCGTGCGGGTCGACGCCAACGGATCCTGGTCGCTGGAGACGGCGATCGAACTCTTGGCGGAGATTGAGCCGTACGGTATTGAGCTGGTCGAGCAGCCCGTCGCCACGATGAAGGAAGCCGCGGCGCTGACGCAGACGACGGCGATTCCGCTGTCTGGCGACGAGAGCATCGCGAACCGCGCCGAGGCGGAGCTGGCGATTGAGGAGGGAGCCTTCCGGATGACGGGGATAAAGCTTTCGAAGGTCGGCGGCTTTTTCACCGGAATGGAAATTGCCGAAACGATGCCCGCCTACGTGTCCAGCGCGCTCGATGGGCCGGTCGGGATCGCCATCGGAGCTCACCTCGCCTACGCGCTGGACCGCGACGATTTCTCCCACCCCGGCGAGCCGCCGCGGGCGCACGGCCTCGCCACGCAGCGCCTCTTCGCCTCGACGATCGCGGCCGTCGAGTGCGAGCTCCGCGACGGCTTCCTTCACCGCCCCCCCGGTCCCGGCCTCGGCGTCGAGATCGACGAGGATGCCTTGCAGGCGCACCGCCTTTAGCCTGCTCGTGTCGAGTTTGTTCCCACGTGGGAAACAAAGTCGACAGTGATCGCGTGGACCCGACCAACGCCAACACCGCCCTCGCCTCGGCTTTTGCCGAGGAGCTCGCTCGCGGCGGGCTGCGACGGACGGTGATCTCCCCCGGCTCGCGCTCGACCTCGCTGGCCGTGGCTCTCTGGCGCCAGCCGGAGATCGAGGTGACGGTGATCGTCGACGAGCGCTCGGCGGGGTTCTTCGCCCTTGGCGCCGCGCAGGCGAGCGGCGAGCCGGTGGCGCTGCTCTGCACCAGCGGTACCGCGGTCGCCAATTACCACCCGGCGGTCTGCGAGGCCGACGAATCGGCGCTGCCGTTGGTCGTGCTCAGCGCCGACCGGCCGCCAGAGCTGCGCGGGATCGGCGCCGGCCAGACGATCGACCAGATCAAGGTCTTCGGCTCTTCCCTGCGCTGGTTCTGCGAGGTCGGCACCCACGAGGCGGACGACGAAGGGCTGCTCCACTACCGCTCGGTCGCCTGTCGGGCGCTAGCAGCGGCGCGCGGTGAGACCCGCCCGGGCCCCGTCCATCTCAACCTGCCCTGGCGCGAGCCGCTGGCGCCGGTTCCGGTCGAGGGCGCGGTGACCGCTACCGACCCGCTGGCGCTGGAGGGGCGCGACGGACGGCCGCTGACCGCCGTCACCCGGATCGACCTCGAGCCCTCGAGCTTCCTGCTCGACGAGGTCGCCGGTCACATCGCCGATGCGATCGCCGGGGTCATCATCGCCGGCCGCCAGCTCGACCCGGAGCTGCGCGAGCCGCTCGCTCACCTCGCCCGCGCCTCCGGCTTCCCGATCCTGGCCGAGCCGACCTCGCAGCTGCGCTGTGGGCCGCACGACCGCTCCCAGGTGATCACCACCTACGACCAGCTGCTGCGCGACGAGCGCTTTGCGCGCTCCGCGGTCCCGGACCTCGTCCTCCGCTTCGGCGAGATGCCGACCAGCAAGCCGCTGCGGACCTGGCTGGCGGCTAGTGGCGCCGACCAGATCGTCGTCGATCCCTATGGGGGCTGGAACGAGCCGAGCCGGCGGGCGGCGGCGCTCTTGCGGGCCGACCCGACCGAGCTGGCGGCGGGCTGGGCCGCGCGCCTGGAGGGCGAAGAGCGCAGCGCGCCCGAGGCGTGGATCGCAGCCGAGCGGGCCGCTCGCGGGGCGCTGGAGGGCGCCCTTGACGCGGAGGGGCCGATCACCGAGCCGGCCCTGCACCTGGCGCTCGGCCGCGCCCACCGCGACGGAGAGCTCGTCTACACGGCTTCGAGCATGCCGATCCGCGACCAGGAGTCGTTCCTGGCGGCCGCGGAAACGGACGCGCTCTTCCTCTGCAACCGCGGCGCCAACGGAATCGACGGCCTCATCTCGTCCGGAATCGGCGCCGCCGCCGCCAGCGGCAGGCCGACGACGATCGTCAGCGGCGACCTCGGCCTGCTCCACGACATCGGCGGCCTGGCGGCGCTGCGCGAGGTCGCCGTCCCGGTCCGGATCGTCGTCATCGACAACGACGGCGGCGGCATCTTCCACTTCCTCCCACAGGAGGCGGCGCTGGGCGCCGAGGAGTTCGAGGCGCTGCTGGGGACGCCGCGCGGCGTCGACGTCGCCAAGGCAGCGGCGCTCTTCGACCTCCCCCACCACCGCCTCGAGTCCCTCGCCGAACTGCCGATCGCCCTCGCCGCCGGCACCGGCTTGATCGAGGTCAGGACCGACCGCCAAACCAACGTCGACGCACACCGCCGGGCGACGACGGCGGTCCACAACGCCCTTCCGTAGGGGCTCTCTACTCAGCCAGGAAAGGCAGCAGCGCCTGCAGCTTGACCTCGGTCTCGGCCAGCTCGGCGGCGGGATCGGAGCCGGCGACGACGCCGACGCCGGCGAAGAGGTGGGCGTCGCGGTCGCGGAGCAGCCCGCTGCGGAGGGCGACGCAGAACTCGCCGTCCTCGGTTGCGTCCATCCAGCCGACCGGGCCGGCGTACCAGCCGCGGTCCATGCCCTCGAGCTCGGCGATCGTTGCCGCGGCCGCGGGCCAGGGCTCGCCGCCGACGGCGGGGGTCGGGTGCAGAAGGCCAGCCATCTCGATCGCCGAGTGCGGCTCGGCGAGCTGGGCGATCACCGGCGTCGCCAGGTGCTGGATGTTCGCCACCTTGACGATCTCCGGTTCAGCTGCGGCCTCGACCCAGACCGCATGGGGACGCAGGGCGCGGACGATCCGCTCGCTGACGATGCGTTGCTCGCGGCGGTCCTTGTCGCTGCGCAAGAGCTGCTCGCCGAGGTGGTCGTCGACGGCGGGGTCGGAGCTGCGCCTGGTCGAGCCGGCGAGGGCGACGGTGGAGACGCTGGCGCCGCTGCGGCGGACCAGGAGCTCCGGACTGGCGCCGAGGAAGGCGGCCTCGGGCGTGCCGCAGCAGAAGCAGAAGCAGGCCGGAAACTGGATCCGCATCGCCCCGAACAGGGCGGCGGGGTCGTGGGCCGCGGCGGCGTGGACGATCACCTCGCGGGCGAGCACGACCTTGCTCATATCGCTCGCCGCGATCTGGTCTGTGGCGGCCTTTACGACGGCTTCGAACTCGCCCGGCGGCCTGGCGCTGCGGATCTCCGCGTGGTCGGTCGGGTGCGGGTCCAGCATCGGCAAGGGCTGATCGGCGCGGAGCGTTGCCAGCCGCACGCCGAGGCGTGCTTCGACCTGAGCGGCCTCCTCCCCGGATGCAACGACCGCGTTCAGGGTCAGGAAGGTGCGCTCGCCGCTGCGGCAGAGCGAGAGCTCGGGCAGGACCAGTGAGCCGGGCGGCAACGACGACCAGGCCGAGGAGCCGCCCCCGTCGGGGTCGAAGGCAAAGCCGCCGAGCCAGACCGGGCCGGCGCCCGCCGGCAGCCCCGCCGGCTCGTCGACGATCGCGTCCCCCCCGGTCCGCGAGCATTCCTCGGCGACGTCGCGGAACCGCTCCCGCCCGCGCGAGGCCGACTCGTGCGCGACGCCCAGCCCAGCCAGCGCAAACCCCCGATCCGGCTGCTCCCAGCAGAACCAGCGATCGGAGGCCAGTCGCGAGGTGAACACCGCCGCGCAGGGATCGTCGACGTCGACTGCGGCGGTGACGCTGACCAGCGTCCGCCGCCGCCGTTCAACCGCTCTCTCGACCCCGGCCGCAACGCGGTCGCGCAGGGAGTCGAGGGCGGTCTCGTGAATCAGTCGCCGCCCCTGGCGATCGCGATCTCGCCCGTTCTAACCATCTCCACCAGGCCGTGGGGGCGGACCATCCGCTCGAAGGCCTCAATCTTGTCGGCCGAGCCGGTGACCTCGATCGTCATCGTGCGGCGGGCGACGTCGACGATCTTGGCGCGGAAGATCTCGGCGAACTGGATGATCTCGGCCCGGTTCTCGACCGCCGAGGAGACCTTGAACAGGGCCATCTCCCTGGCCACCGTCTCCTCCGGCTCCATGTCGCGGATTTTGAGGACGTTGATCAGCTTGTGAAGCTGCTTGGTCACCTGGTCGATCGGGTGGACGGCACCGTCGAGGGTGAGCGTGATCCGCGAGATGCTGGGGTCGTCGGTCGGGCCGACCGCGAGCGTGTCGATGTTGAAACCGCGGCGCGAGAAGAGGCCGGCGACGCGGGCGAGGACGCCCGGCTTGTTCTCGACCAGGATCGAAAGAACGTGTTTGCGACCGCTGAGCTGACCCGGCAGGTGCAGGTCCTCGAGCTTGATCGCCTGTGGGGTCCCGGCCTCCATCAGCGCACCCCCTCGCGCGGCGCCTCGACCATGTCGCGGGCCGCATTGCCCGGCGGGATCATCGGGTAGCAGTTCTCCTCGGCGGTGACGCGGACGTCCATCAGCACCGGGCCCTCGGTCTCCAGCGCCTGGACCATCGCGCCCTCGAGCTCGTCGGCGTTTTCGCAGCGCATGCCGGTGGCGCCGAAGGCCTCGGCCAGCTTCACCCAGTCGGGGCTGCCACTCATGTCGACTGCGCTGTAGCGGCGGTCCCAGAACAGCTCCTGCCACTGGCGGACCATGCCCATGTAGCCGTTGTTCATGAGGAAGACCTTGACCGGGATCTGCTCGGTGACGCAGGTCGCCAGCTCCTGGATGTTCATGATCAGGCTGCCGTCGCCGGCGACGCAGACGACGGTCTCGTCCGGGCAGGCGACCTGGGCGCCGATCGCGGCCGGCAGGCCGAAGCCCATCGTGCCGAGGCCGCCGGAGTTGATCCAGTGGCGGGGCTTCTCGAAGCCGTAGTACTGGGCGGTCCACATCTGGTGCTGGCCGACGTCGGAGGTGACGATCGCCTCGCCCTTGGTCGCCCGGTGCAGGGCCTCGATCATGAACTGCGGCTTGATCTCGCCGTCCTTGCCGGGCGCGTAGTAGAGCGGGTGCTCCTGCTGCCAGCCGCGGATTGACTCCCACCAGACATCGAGCCGGCTGGAGTCGGTCTGCAGGGCGCGGTACTCGCGGGTCAGCTTCGGCAGCACCTGCTTGACGTCGCCGACGATCGGGATGTGCGCTCCCACGTTCTTCGAGATCTCCGCCGGGTCGATGTCGATGTGGATCACCTTCGCGTGCGGCGCGAACTCGGCCAGCTTGCCGGTGATGCGGTCGTCGAAGCGGGCGCCGATGGCGACGATCAGGTCGGCCTTGTCCATCGCGAAGTTGGCGCTGAAGGTGCCGTGCATCCCAAGCATGCCCAGCCATTGGTCGCTGGAGGCCGGGAAGCCGCCGAGCCCCATCAGGGTCGAGGTGACCGGGAAACGGTCGGAACCGGCCAGCTCGCGCAGCTCCTCGGAGGCGTTGGCGTTGATGACCCCGCCGCCGGTGTAGAGGATCGGCCGGCGCGCGTTGGCCATCGCTTTGGCGGCGATCCTGATCTGCTTCGTGTTGCCCTCGGTCGAGGGCTTGTAGCCGGGCAGCTCGACGGGCTCGGTGCGCGGCTCGTAGTCGATGTCGGCGCGCGAGAGGTCGGTAGGTATGTCGAGCAGGACTGGGCCCGGGCGGCCGGTCGCGGCGATGTGGAAGGCCTCGTGGACGTACTCAGGGATCTGGCGCGGGTCGGTGACCTGGAAGGAGTGCTTGACGAAGGGCAGCGTCGCCCCCAGCACGTCGGCCTCCTGGAAGCCGTCGGTCCCGATCAGCTCGGTTTTCACCTGGCCGGTGATGAAGACGGTCGGCGTCGAGTCCATCATCGCGTCGGCGATCGCCGTGATCAGGTTGGTGGCACCGGGGCCGGAGGTCGCGAAAGCGACGCCGACACGGCCGGAAGCCCTGGAGTAGCCCTCGGCGGCGTGGCCGGCACCCTGCTCGTGGCGCGCCTGGACGTGGCGGAAGTCGGCGTCGACGACAGCGTCGTAGATCGGCAGGTTGGCCCCACCGGGGATCCCGAAGACGTGCTTGACGCCCTCGGCCTTGAGCGATTCCATCAGCGTGTCAGCGGCCCTCATCGAACGTTCGATGCTACCAGCGCCGGGCGGCCTGTCGGACAGCGGAGTTTGCGCTGGACTGGGGCGTGCGCAGCGCTTGGAACTTAGGCCTGCGCGGCTGGCGATTTCGCCGGGTTCCAACGGGTGCGAGGATCGATCGCCGACTCGATCGCGTTGGCTTTGTAGCGCTCGATCTTGTGCAGCATCGTCTCGACCAGCTCCTCGCCCAGCAGCGTCGGCTCCAGTCCGAGGTCGAGCAGCTTGGTGTGGACCGCGTTGTAGTAGTGCTGCTCCTTCTCGACCCGAGGGTTTTCGTAGTGCTGGATCTCGACCTCGTAACCGAGGTGGCCGGCGGCGCTCTTGACCAGCTCCGCCAGCGCGATCACCGAGAACTGCTCGGTGAACTGGTTGAAGACGCGGAAGTCGCCGCGCTCGGCCGGGTTGGCGACGGCCAGCTCGACGCAGGCGAGGGTGTCGCGGATGTTGAGGAAGCCGCGGGTCTGGGTGCCGGCGCCGTAGACGGTCAGCGGGTGGCCGATCACCGCCTGCAGGCAGAACCGGTTCAGCACCGTGCCGAAGATCTCGTCGTAGTCGAAGCGGGTGATCAGGCGCTCGTCGCGGGCCGTCTCATCGGTGTCGATCCCGTAGACGACGCCCTGGTTGAGGTCGGTCGCGCGCAGCCCCCAGGTCCGGCAGGCGAAGTGGATATTGGTCGAGTCGTGGACCTTCGAGCAGTGGTACAGCGAGGCCGGCAGCTTCGGGAACGGCAGCGTGTCCTTGCGCCCCTTGTGGCTGATCTCGATGTAGCCCTCCTCGATGTCGATCTCGGGCTGGCCGTACTCCCCCATCGTCCCGAGCTTGACCAGGTGGCAGTCGGGGACGTGGTCGCGGATCGCGAACAGCAGGTTGAGGTTGCCGATCACGTTCGCGTACTGGGTCTCGACCGCTTTTTCGCGCGAGGCCATCGAGTAGGGCGCCGAGGCCTGCTGGCCGTAGTGGACGACCGCTTCGGGCCGCACCTCGGCGACGACCTCGTCGAGGAACTCGCCGTCCTCGACGGCACCGGTGAAGCTGCGGATCGAATCGCCCGAGACCTCGGTCCAAGCGGCGAGCCGCTGCTCGAGGTCGGCGATCGGGGTCAGCGAGTCGGAGCCCGCATCACGGACCCAGCGGCGACGCGAGAAGTTGTCGACGACGGAGACTTCATGGCCGCGAGCGGAGAGACGAAGAGCCGTGGGCCAACCCAGGTAGCCGTCGCCACCGAGGATCAGAACGCGCATAAGTCGGGCAGGATAGTGACTCTCCCGGCGGGGTACCTAGTTGAATCCGGGCGATGGAAAGCGGACTTGCGGCGCGCAACGGGGGCCGGGCTGGGCTGTTGACGCTGGTCGCGATCCTGCTGCTGGGGCTGGGATTGCGGGTCGGCTACGCCTGGGACGGGCGAGCGCCGGTGTATGACGCCCAGGCCTACGCGGCGATCGCGGCGAACCTCGAGCGCGGCGAGGGGTTCACGGTCGGCGCCGGCGCGACGCAGCCGTCGAGCAACTACTCGCCGGGGTTGCCGCTGGCGGTGGCAGCGGTTTACGAGGTGACGGGCGGGGTGCATGAACGGGCCGCACGGGTGGTGCTGGCGGTTGTGGCGTGGCTGGCGGTGGGATTTGCGTACTTGATTGGGAGGCGGCTGGGGACGGGTCTGTTGACGCCCGCCGATCGCCCACCTCGGGCTGGTGTGGTGGGCGATCGGCGGGGTGGGCAGCAGACGAGTGGCGCAGGGGACGGCGGTGATGCGATTGGAGGCTCGGCCGTCGTCGCGGGCTTGATCGCGGCGCTCGCGGTGGCGATCTACCCGGCGTTCCTGGAGTACGGGGGAATGTTGATGAGCGAGCCGCTGGCGGCGACGCTCTTGTCGGGGGCGGTGCTCGGGATGCTTTGGGCGAGGGACGGCGTGAGCGTCTGGCGCTGGCTTGTACCGGGCCTCGTGCTCGGGGCGCTGGCGATGGTCCGTCCCGAGTACCTGGCCGTCTCGGTCCTCCTCGCCGCAGCGGTCCTCGCCACCGAATCGCGCTCCAAGTCGCCGAGGTTGCCTTTTGCCCGTCATGTACAGGCAAAAGGCAACCTCGGCGGGTGGCGGCGTGGGGTTGCTTGCGCGGCGCTCGTCCTGGCGGGGATCTTGGTCGTGGTGGCGCCTTGGACGGTG
Organism: Solirubrobacterales bacterium; assembly: GCA_035509895.1. Taxonomy (GTDB): domain Bacteria; phylum Actinomycetota; class Thermoleophilia; order Solirubrobacterales; family 70-9; genus VAYN01. The sequence goes on along the minus strand of DATKIA010000032.1, from coordinate 20,269 downwards.
CGGAATGCGGTGGCGCTAGATCGCCTTGTGCCGATCTCGACGGGTGGCGGGCAGGTGCTTTACGCCGGCACGTATCTGCCTTCGGACGGGGACCCGGAAAAGGTCGGGGCCGAGGTGGTGGCGGAAAACCCGCAGCTGTTCTCGCCAGCCGACGCGCGGAATCTGCGGCTGGAGCAGATCCTGGCGCGGCTCGCGGCGCACACCTACCCCGAACTGGAAAGCGATGAAGCGCTGGGTAAGGTGGGACGGGAACAGCTCTGGGACGACGTCAGCGAAGAGCCGCTCGAATACGCCGGCTTCGTGGCGACGAAGGTCTGGCGGATCTGGTCACACGGGCCCCGCGACGTGATGCGGGAGCCGGTCTGGGCGGCGCTGCACTGGGCTCTGATCGGATTCGGGCTGCTGGGCCTCATCGTCCTCCTCTGGCGGCGGCGCTGGGAGGCGTTGGTGCTGGCGACGGTGGTCCTCTCGATCACCGCGGTCAGTGCTCTGCTCGTCGCCTCTCCGCGGCGGGTGCTGGTGATGTTGCCCTTAGTCGCCGCCTGTGCCGGGTTTGGCGCGACCTGGCTCTGGGCTCAGGTGGGGGAGCGCGCCTGGCGCCGGCCCGGGCGGGCCGGCGCCGCGCAGCCGAGCTAGTCGAGGTTGTACTTCACCTGGAAGACCAGCTTCACGAACATCGGCGTGTCGGCGCCTTTGAAGGTGCAGACGTAGCGAACCACGTCGGGACTGGTCTTGAGGACGGTCGGGACGCAGTAGAAGCCCTGGACGCTCATCGGCTCCTCGATCCGCAGGCTGAGAACTCCGTTCATCACCTTCTTGGCGTGGGCGCAGGTGGCGAATCCCTTCTGGACCGAGTTGACGTTGCGGGAGGTCATCGTGCCCGTGACTTTGTTGCCGATCACGTTTTTCGAGTTCGTGATGCAGGACTTGGTGACCGGCTTGGCGCTGGCGGTGGCGCTGAACGCGAGCACGGCGCAGAGTGCGGCTCCGATGGCGATCAGGGAAATGCGGCGCATAAAAGACTCCTTGCTTGGTGATTTGCCAAAGCCCTATTCGACGCCGGCTCCGGAGTCCTTGAGCGCGGGCGTCGACGCCCGCCACCGCGTCCAGGGTCGGATCGCCCGGGTAGCCTGAGCCGGCTTGACCGCCGTCGCCGACCGCATACGGGCGCTCCCCGCGCGCTACGGGCGCAGGACCCTGATCGCCCTCGCCGCGATCGTGGCGCTCGGCCTGGTCGCCCGCGCCTACGTCGTCGTCAACCCGGTCGACAACCCAGCCGACGACTCGCACGCCTATTACGCCCTCTCCAAGGCGCTTTACACGGAAGGAAGCTTCGGCGGGCCCGAATTCCGCGACTCCAGCGACTGGTCGCCCGGCGCACCGCTCCTCTACGCCGCCGCCTACTACCTCACCGGCGGCGCCCGCGAAGGCACCGCCCGCATCGTCGAGGCCATCTGCGGCCTCGCCGCCATCCTCGTCGTCTTCGCCCTCACCGCCCGCCTCGCGCGAGGTTGCCTTTTCCGCCCGCATGACAGGCAAAACGCAACCTCGGCGAAGTTGGGGGTGACGGAGCAGGCGGCGGGGCTCTTGGCGGCTCTTGGGGTGGCGGTGTATCCACCGTTTATTCACTCAACTGGGGAGTTGATGAGCGAGCCGCCGGCGATCCTGACGCTGCCGGCGGCGGTCCTCGCCTTCCTCTGGGCGAGCGAGGAGGAGCGCTCCTGGTGGGCCTGGCTCGTACCCGGCGTCCTCTTCGGCCTGACGGCGATGTTCCGGCCCGAGTACCTGTTCGTCGGCGCCGCCTTCGTCGTCCTCGCCGCGATCCAGGTCGGATTCACCCGTGGCTGGCGGCCCGGGCTCGCCGGCGCCGGCCTGCTGCTGGCGGCGCTGCTGCTGCCGATCATCCCCTGGACGGTCCGCAACCTCGACGTCCTCGACCGCGTCGTGCCGATCTCGACCGGCAGCGGCAAGGCGCTCTACGTCGGCACCTACCTCCCCGCCGACGGCGAATACCAGCGAGTCAAGGCGATCCTCGCCAAGCGCTACCTCGGGGTCGAACTGACGCCGAATTCGGAAGCGCTGAACGAAGTCGACCCGACCGAACTGTTCGACGACGTTGCCGAGCGCTATCCCGACCTGCCCCGCGACTCCGCCCTCGGCAAGATCGGCAAGCAGAACTTCTCCAGGTTCTTCGGCGAGGACCCCGGCGAATACCTGGCGATGACCGCGCGCAAGATCGGCCGCATGTGGTCGAGCGGGGTCGGCACGGCGATGAGCAGCACCCTCGGCCGCGTCGTCCAGGTCCTGCTCGTCGCCCTCGGGCTGGCCGGCTTCGTCCTGCTCGGGCTGCGCCGGCGCTGGTGGGATCTGGTGGCGCTGGCGACCCCGATCCTGCTGGTGACCGCGGTCGGCGCGATCTCGCTGGCGGCGCCGCGCCGCAACGAGGTGCTGATGACGCTCGTCTTTCCGCTCGTCGCGATCACCCTGGTTACGGCGGCATCGGCCATATCCTCCAGCCGCAAATGGTCCCCAGAGCAGGCATCTTCCCCGCCGAACTGACGGCGCTCCGCAGCGCCGGTCTTTTGATCGGCCTCGCCCTGATCGCCTACACGGTGATCCGCCGCCGTGCGCTGCGCAACGCCGACGTCCTGCTCCTACTCGGCGCCGGCGTCGCCCTGGCCGTGGTCGCCGGGACCGAAGTCGTCGACGGCCTGCTCTCCGCCTTCTCCTTCGAAAAGGGCAACGGCGGCCGCATCCTCGGCCTCGCCGTCTTCGCGATCCTGATCCTCTTTCTGATCACCCTGCGGGCGCTCTCGGTCGGCGCGCGCAACTCGCGCCAGCTCTCGGCCGCGCTCGAGGGTCTCGCCTGGGAGGAGTTCCGCCAGGCCGGCCTGCCCGACCGCTTCCGCGACAGGATCGCGATCCTCGTCCCCGCCTACAACGAGGCCGACAACATCGGCGTCGTCCTCGACCAGATGCCAGCCGAGGTCTGCGGCGTGCGAACCGAGATCCTGGTCGTCGACGACGGCTCCCGCGACGGCACCGGCGACGTCGCCGCCGAGCACGGCGCCCTCGTCGCCCGCCACGTCACCAACCGCGGCGGCGGCGCGGCGCTGCGGACGGGATACCGGCTGATGGTCGAATCGGGAGCGATGATCGTCGTCACCCTCGACGCCGACGGCCAGCACCGGCCCGACGAGATGGAGCGGCTGGTCAAGCCGGTGCTCGACGGCGAAGTCGACGTCGCCCACGGCTCACGCGTGCTCGGCCACGCCGACCGTAACCACTACGCCCGCGAGCTCGGAATCGTGTTCTTCAACCGAGTCGTCTCCTTCATCACCCGCACCCACGTCACCGACTGCTCAAACGGCTACCGGGCGGTGCGAACGACGGTGCTACCGCAGCTCGTCTTGCGCCAGGAGCAGTTCCACACCTCGGAGTTCATGATCGAGGCGATCAAGCGCGGCGTTCCCGCCAAGGAGATCCCGATCACGGTCGAACAGCGCCTCCACGGCCACTCGAAGAAGCCGGCCGTTTTCCGCTACGGGGTCGGCTTCGCGAACGCGATCGTCCGTACCTGGCTGCGCTAGCGGCCTGGCACGCCGTCACTCACTCGGGAATCTCCCCGCCTGCCGCGGGGCAGATTTCGCTAGCTGCGAGGAACGCCGGGGTGCCGGACCGCAGCCGGATCCGGCAGGTAGAGATCGGTGCCGCAGCGTGGGCAGACCTGGACGTAGAGCTTCAGGGTCTTCTGGCAGTTCGGACACTGGCGCTCGGGTTCGTTCTTCTCGACCCGGTAGAGGATCACGGCGATCAGGCCGAGCAGCGGCAGCACCATTCCGATCACGAACCAGATCCAGAACGAGCTGCCCTTGCCCTTGGCGACGATGCCGGTGGCGAGGCCGAAGAAGAAAGCGATGACGAGGTACTCCACTCCCTAATTGTGGCGGGTCCCGGGCGGGGCCTGGGTCGTGCCCGAGATGGACCTTCCGTCCAGGCGGAGGATTTTTTCTAAAGCTGCCGCCGTCGCGGCCGACTGGCGTTCTGGCGGCCCGGACGGCCCAGTCTCGCCCATGGCAATCCCAAAAACGACGAAGAAGGCGGCACAGGGGAAGCGGCACAAACGTCGCAAACGCCCGCACGTCTGGAACGACAAGCACTGGCGCTGGGTGCCCACCGACAACGGCGACTGGCGGGTGCAGGGCTACGTCTTCCACCACAAGCACAAGCCGCCGAAGCACCACTTCCGCGGTCCCGGGCCGAAGCCGCCGCGGCGCGCCGCGGCGGCCGTCGCGCCGACCAACCCCGATCCGCGACCGGCGGGCACCTACCAGGGCCCGTGGGGCGTACCACAGGCCGTGCGGCTGCTCGAACGGGCTGGCTTCGGGGCGCGGCCCGGTGAGGCCGAGGCCCTGGTCCCGCTCGGCCTGCTCGGCGCCGTTAAGTCGCTGACTCGGCCCAGCGGCGGCGCCGTCCTCAGCGGCCCGGCGCCGGTCGACGAGAACGGCGAACCGATCGCGCCCGCCGACTCCTGGGGTCATGACCACCTTTGGTGGCTCGACCGCATGATCCGCAGCAACCAGCCACTGGTCGAGCGGATGGCGCTCGTCTTCCACGACTGGTTCGCAACCTCGGAGGCGAACGTCTCCAAACCGCAGCAGATGATCGACCAGTCGAACCTCTTCCGCGCCGCCTGCTTCGGCTCGTTCCTCGACCTCTTCAAGGCGGTGACGATCGACCCGGCGATGCTGCAGTGGCTGAACGGGATCGAAAACGTGAAGGGAGCGCCGAACGAGAACTACGCGCGGGAGATGATGGAGCTGTTCTCGCTCGGGGCCGACCGCGACGCGTACACCGAGAACGACATCCGCGAACAGGCGCGGGCGCTGACCGGGTGGCGTGCCGACTGGTCGGGCGAAGAAGGGATGCACGACTTCCGCTTCGACCCCAAACGGCACGACACGAAAAACAAGACGGTCTTCGGCCAGACCGGCAACTTCGGCTGGGAAGACGCCTGCAACCTCTGCGTCGCGAACGCCCTCCACCCCTCCTTCTTCGTCAGCAAGCTCTGGAGCTACTTCGTGCCGGGCCCGATGCCGGCGGCAACCCAAAACGCGCTGGCCTCGATCTACGTCTCCTCCGGCTGGCAGATCCGGCCGGTGCTGGAGACGATCCTGGCCAGCCCAGACCTCTACGAAGGGCCGCCGATGGTGAAGCCGCCGGTCGTGCAGCTGGCCGGGATGCTGCGGCGGGTCAACCGCTACGTCGACACGACCTGGTGGGTCTGGCTCTGCGAAGAAGCCGGCCAGCGCCTGTTCTGGCCGCCGAACGTCGCCGGCTGGGACGACAGCCGCTGGCTCGACACCTCGCGGATGCGGGCGCGCTGGAACATCGCCGACATCGTCCTCGACGGGATCTCGGTCCCGGTCTGGAACGGCTCTTACCCAACCACCGAGACCGCCGAGGAAGCGGTGGCACGGGCGATCGCCGCCTGGGGCTCGCCGGGCCTGCGCGAGGATCACCGGGCCGAGCTGCTCGACTTCGCCCGCCGCTCGGAAAAACTGGCCGCCGGAAGCGGGCAGAAAGGCCCATACCGGGCGATGCGCCAAAACGCGCTGCTGCAGCTGATCGGCGTCAGCCCAGACCTGATCCTGCAATGAGGGGGAGCTGACCGTGTCCCACGACTGCTGCAACGACTACACGCGCTCCCAGCTGCTGCGGACGGCAGCGGCGGAAGCGGGCCGCGGCCTGCCGGCGATCGAGGCGGGGATGCCGGAGCCGGCTGGCACGGGGCTCTCGCGGCGCAAGTTCCTCTCGCGCGCCGCTGGGCTCTCGCTGGCGGTGTACGGCGCCTCGAAGATCCCGCTTTCGGCCTTCGAGAACGGGATCGCCCAGGCCGCGCCGACCGACAAGATCCTCGTCTCGGTCTTCTTCGACGGCGGCATCGACTCGCTCAGCGTGCTGGCACCGGTCGGCGACTCCAAGTACCCGACCTTGCGGCCGACCCTGGCCCAGGCGCCCGGCGCCGGCCCCGCCTTCGGCGAGGACCCGAACCTGCAGTGGCACCCGGCGGCGGCGGGGCTGGCGACGCTGCACGACGAAGGCAAGGTCAGCGCCTTCCCGGCGATCGGCTACGACCACCCCGACCAGTCCCACTTCACCTCCCGCCACTACTACGAGATCGGCGAGCTCGACGTCGGTTTTCACACCGGCTGGCTCGGCCGCTACCTCGACGCCGTCGGCGACGACGAGAACCCGCTGCAGGGGCTCTCGATGGACGGCACCCTCTCGCCGATGATCGCTACCGCCGACAAACCGGTGGCGGCGATCGACAGCGTCGACCGCTACGACCTCTGGTCGGCCTCCGAAGAACCGATCGACAAAGAGATGTTCAAGAGCTTCGCCAAGTTCGGTTCGCTCGGCGCTGACTCGCCGGCGATGGGCCAGGTGCGGCGGGCGGCCTCACAGACCGAGAAGCTGCGCGAGGAACTCGAAGGCGTCGGCAAATTCAACAGCGAAATCGAATACCCCGACAACTACTTCGCCCACAAGCTCGAAGGGCTCGCCGCCTACATCGCCTTCGGGCTGCCGATGCGGGTGGTGACGATCCGCGCCGCCGGCGGTTACGACACCCACTCCGGCCAGGCCGAAGACCTCGAAAACAACCTGCGTGAGACCTGCGACGCGCTGCTCGCCTTCCAGCGCGACCTCGAGAAACGCAAACTCGACGACCGGGTGCTGGTCGAGGTCTGGAGTGAGTTCGGGCGGCGCCCGGAAGAGAACGGCTCGCAGGGGACCGACCACGGCGCCGCCGGCTGCGCCTTCGTGATCGGCTCGAAAGCGAAAGGCGAGATGGTCGGCGAATTCCCCGGCCTCGCCAGCCTCGACGGCAACGACAACCTGCGCGTCACCAGTGACTTCCGCGGCATGTACTGCTCGCTGCTCGAGCAGTGGCTCGACTTCGACGCCGCCCAGATCATCCCCGGCGCCGCCGGGTTTGCGCGGCCGACCCTGGTGGCGTGAGCGTGGCCGCCGGTCTCGGCCTCCGAGTCGCAGCGGTAGCGGGCGCCTGCGCGCTGCTGCTGGCGATGCTGGCGCTGATGCCGGCCAAGGGCTGGACGCCGCCTGGAGCCCGTGCCGTCGCCGCTGACTGCGACTGGCAACGCCACGCCAAGCGGGTCGTCAAACACGTCCGCCGCCAGGGCCGGCTGCGCAAGGTCGTCCGCACCCGGCACTGGTGGACCTGCGAGGCGCCGCAGACCCCCAACGCCGCCGTGCCGCTGCCGCCGACATCGCCCCCGCCGGTCACCCAGCCCGAACCGGAAGCAAACGTCGTCGGCGTCACCGCTGACGACGCCGTCGGCAGCTTCGGCTACACGCTGAGCCGGCCCAGCACCCGCAGCGGCCGCGTCCGGGTCGAGCTCAACAACCAGGGCGAAGACCCGCACAACCTCAACCTGCAGCGCCAGGGGAGCGAAGAAGAACCCGTCTACCAGCTCGCCAACACCCTGCCCAAAGGCCACACCGTCGCCAGCTTCGAATTGCCGCCGGGAACCTACCGGCTCTGGTGCAGCTTGCTCGAACACGACGCCGAAGGCATGCACACGACGCTGGTCGTCGAATAGTCGCGCGCAGACGTCGTCAACCCCGCAGGGCAGCTGGCTGACAGCTGGGTATCTAGGCCGACCTAGGGTTCTTCTCCAACTACGACAGGAGGGGGAGCAAGTGGGTTTTCTGTCGCGACTGCTCGGCCAAAAAGCCGATCCGGAACAAGCACCGTTCGAGATCTCCACGCGGATTGCCCACGAGGAGCGCATCGCCATAGTCGGCGAGTCGCATTACCAAGATGCAATCCGCGCAGCCTGCGGCGGTAAGCCGGGCGAAGACGTTGGCTTCGACTGCATCGCCGAGTTGGTCCCCGAACCGACGAACAAGCACGATTCCAACGCGATCATGGTTCAGATCGATGGCCGGTGCGTCGGATATCTCTCAAGATCAGATGCTCGGACTTACGGCCCCGCCATCATCGACGGAATCCAGCAACAGGGAACTGGGATCTGCCGTGCCTATATCGCCGGGAGGGCCAATGGAGAGACGACGAATCTCGGTGTGTGGCTGCATCTCGATGTGACCAGCTAGCCGAGTTTTTTCGGGCGGCCGATCTCGCCGACCTCGGCGATGTCGCGCTTGAACGGCAGGCCGGCGGTCCAGTCGAGGACGGCGCGGACCTTGCGGGCGGTGCCCGGGATCTGGCTCATGTGGTAGCTGCGAGCCAGCCACCAGGCGGGAAAGCCGCGGAAGGTGCGGTCGCCGAGCTTGCCGACCGCCTTGTAGCGGCCGAGGTTGACGAAGGAAGCCTTGCTCTTGTATTCGAACGGCCGGGCCGAGCCGACGCCGAGCTCGGCGGCGATGTTGCGGGCTGCCACCGGTCCCTGGCGGACGGCGATCTGCGCGGTCGGCGGCGTCGCGCCACCGCTGGGGTTCGGCGCCGCGGCGGCGTCGCCGATCGCCCAGACCGAGTCGAGCCCCTCGACGCGGAGGTAGGAGTCGACGGGGACGCGGCCACGCTCGTCGAGCGGCAGGTTGAGCTCTTTGAGGATCGGCTGCGGAGCGACGCCGGCGGTCCAGACGACGGTCGTCGTCGGCAGCGTCTCGCCGCCGGAGAGGCGGGCGAAATCGGCGCCGACCTCCTCCAGCGTCGTCTCCAGGCGGATGTCGATTCCGCGCCCGCGCAGCTCCTGCAGGGCGTAGGCGGCGAGCTCGGGGTCGATCTCGGGCAGGACGTGGTCGGCTGCCTCGACCAGGACCCAGCGCATCCCGTGCAGGCGCGCCCGCGGGTATGACTCCATCGCGTCGGCGGCGAAGTCCTGCAGCTCGGCCAGTGCCTCGAGGCCGGCGTAGCCGCCGCCGACGAAGACGTAGGTGAGGAGCTGGTCGCGTCGCGCCGGGTCTTCCGTCGCGTTTGCTTCCTCCAGCGTCTCGACCACGTGGTTGCGCAGGTAGATCGCGTCGGCGAGGCTCTTGAAGCCGACCGCGTGCTCGGCCAGACCGGGGATCGGCAGCGTCCGCGAGACCGAGCCGAGGGCGATCAGGAGCTGGTCGTAGGGCATCGTCTCCGATTGGCCGTACTTGGCCTTCAGCGTCACCGTCTTCGCCGCCGGGTCGTGGCCGACGATTGACCCAATTCGCAGGTAGGTCCGCTTGAGGATGTCCCGCAGCGGCGTCACCACGTGCCGCGGCTCCAGGGTTCCGGCCGCCGCCTCCGGCAGGAACGGCGTGTAGAGCGCGAAGTTGGTCTCGTTGACGAGCACCATCCGCGCCGACTGCTTCGGCATCACCTTCTCGAGCTCGCGCGCAGCCGCCGCTCCTCCAAATCCACCGCCGGCGATGACTACGTTCCAGGCCATGAGCCAAACCTAGCACGCTTGTAACAACTTGTTACAAAGTATCGGACCGCACATTCAACCCCATGCCGTCAAAGCCCCGAACAGCTACGGCCGCGGGCGCTTTAGGCGCAACTCCCGAGCGTTGATTCCCGGCGCCGGGGTCTCCGAGACCAGCTCCCAGCCCTCTCGGCCAACGTCGTTCAGCACATCCTCGATGCGAACCTCGTCCCTTAGGTCGAGCTGGTCGGCGCCCGGCCACTTGATCTGGGCCGACCAGATCATCTGGCCCAAGTTGTGATCCTTGAGGCTGGCCTCCTCCCCGTACCAGATCGTCGCGTACTCCCATTCGCTCATCGGAGGGGAGCTAGAGACCCAGCTGCTCGCGGATCAGGCGGTTGATCTCGCCACCGTCGGCGCGGCCCTTGGTCTCGCGCATGACGGCGCCGACGATGGCGCCGATCGCCTTGCCGTTGCCGGCCCGGATCTCGGCGGCGGCGTCGGGGTCGTTCTCGATCGCCTGGGCGACGATCGCGGCGAGGTCGCCATCGCCGTCGGACATCGCCAGGCCCTCGCGGTCGACGATCGCCTGGGCGTCGCCGCCCTCGGCGACGAGCGCGGCCAGCACCGTCTTGCCGCTGCCGTGGGAGATTTCCTTGCGGCCGACGATCGTCACCAGCTCGGCCAGCGCCGCCGGGGTCACCTTCGACTCGGCCGCCGAACCGCCGCCGGCGGCGCGCAGGGCGGCTGCCAGCTCGCCGGTGACCCAGTTGGCGACCACCTTCGGTTCGACCTCGGCGGCATCGGTGTTCGCCTGCTCGAAGTAGGCGGCGGTCTCCGGGTCGGCGGCCAGGGTCGCGGCGACGTCGCGGACGAGGCCGAGCTCGTCGACGTAGCGCTCGATCCGCGCCGCCGGCAGCTCCGGCAGCGCCTCACGGGCTTCGCGCAGCATCGCCTCGCTGGGGACGATCGGGACCAGGTCGGGCTCGGGGAAGTAGCGGTAGTCGTGCGCTTCCTCCTTCGAGCGCAGCGAGGTCAACTCACCGCTGGCGGGGTCGAAGTGGAGGGTCTCCTGTTCGACGGTCCCCCCCGCTCCGACCAGGTCGCGCTGGCGCTCGAGCTCGGCCTCGATCCCGCGCTGCAGGAAGCGGAAGCTGTTCATGTTCTTCAGCTCGGTCTTCGTCCCCAGCTCCTGCGACCCAGCCGGGCGAACGGAGACGTTGGCGTCGACCCGCAGGCTCCCCTCCTCCATGTTGACGTCGGAGACGCCGAGCTGGCGCACCGTCTCGCGCAGCAGGCGCGCCCACTCGGCCGCTTCGGCGGCTTCGCGCAGGTCGGGCTCGGTGACGATCTCGACCAGCGGCGTGCCGCCGCGGTTGAAGTCGACCAGCGAGGCGGCGGAGCCGTGGATCCGGCCTGAGTCGCCGACGTGGATGGTCTTCGCGGCATCCTCCTCGAGGTGGGCACGGTGGATCCGCACCTGGCCGAGCTTGCCCGCCCCGCAGATCGGGATGTCGTACTGGCTGATCTGGTAGGCCTTCGGGCTGTCGGGATAGAAGTACTGCTTGCGGTGGAAGATCGAGCGCGGGGCGATCTCGCAGCCGAGCGCCGCGCCGATCTGCAGCGCGTAGAGGATCGCCTGTTCGTTCGGCACCGGCAGCACCCCCGGGTGAGCGAGGCAGATCGGGCAGGTATGAGTGTTCGGCTCGTCGCCGAAGGAGAGTTCGCAGCCGCAGAACATCTTCGTCTTCGTCGCCAGCTGGACGTGGATCTCCAGCCCGATCACCGCCTCGAGCTCAGCCACCGGACCCCTCCCCCGGTTTGGCGTCGAAGCCGATCGCCTGCTCGAGCGCGAACGAGGCCTCGAGCAGCTTCTGCTCGGCGAAGGCCGGCGCCGCGATCTGGAACCCGACCGGCAGCTGCGGGCCGCCGCCCTCCGGCGCCGCCAGCCCCGCCGGCAGCGAGATCGCCGGGATCCCGGCCAGGCTCATCGGCACCGTGAAGAAGTCGTTGAGGTACATCGAGAGCGGGTCGTCGGTCTTCTCGCCGAGGCCGAAGGCGACCGAGGGCGAGGTCGGGGTGACGACGAAGTCGACCTCGCCGAAGGCCGTGCGGAAGTCCTCGGCGATCCTCGTGCGGACCTTCTGCGCCTGGCCGTAGTAGGCCTCGTAGTAGCCGGAGGAGAGCGCGTAGGTGCCGAGCATGATCCGCCGCTTGACCTCGTCGCCGAAGCCCTCCGCGCGGGTCGTCTCGTACATCTCCAGCAGGTCGCCGTCGCCGCCGGCGCGCATCCCGTAGCGGACGCCGTCGTAGCGGGCAAGGTTCGAAGAGGCCTCGGCCGGGGCGATCACGTAGTAGGCGGAGATGCCGTGCTCGGCGTTCGGCAGCCCGACCTCGGTGATCACGCCGCCGAGCTCCTCGATCCGCTTCAGCGTCGCCTCGAAGACCTCGCGGACGCCGGCGTCGACCTGGTCGCGGGCGAGCTCACGCGGGACGCCGAAACGCAGCCCCTGGAGATCGTCGCGACTGGGAGCGACTATCCCGCCCTCGATCCCGACCGAGGTCGAGTCGCAGGGGTCGCGGCCCTGCAAGGAGGCGAGCAGCAGCGCCGCGTCGGTGACGTCGCGGGTCAACGGCCCGCACTGGTCCAGCGAGGAGGCGAAGGCGATCATCCCGTAGCGGGAGATCGCGCCGTAGGTCGGCTTCAGGCCGACGATCCCGCAGAGCGCGGCCGGCTGGCGGATCGAGCCACCGGTGTCGGTGCCGAGCGCGCAGGGCGCAAGACCGCCGGCGACGACCGCCGCCGAGCCGCCGGAGGAGCCGCCCGGGACGCGGGTGCGGTCCCAGGGATTGAGGACCGGCCCGTAGGCCGAGTTCTCGTTCGAGGAGCCCATCGCGAACTCGTCCATGTTGGTCTTGCCGAGGACCCGGGCGCCGGCGGCGTCGAGCTTGCGCACGGCGGCCGCGGTGTAAGGCGGGATGTAGCCCTCGAGGATCTTCGAGCCGGCGGTGGTCGGCGAGCCCTCGGTGGCGAAGATGTCCTTGACCGCGACCGGGATGCCGCCGAGCGGACCGTCGATCGTCTGGTGCTCGGCCGGGTGGTCGACCTGGAAGAGGTAAGCGTTGAGCTCGTCGCCGAGCGCCGCCTCGTGCCAGGCCGAGAAGTACTCGGCCGCCGAGAGCTCGGTGGCGGCGATTCGCGCCGCCGCTTCGGCGACGGTCAGCTCGAGCACGCCCTTGTCAGGCATCGGCTTGCGGCGAAGGGACGCGGAAGGCCCCGTCCTCCGGTTCGGGGGCGCTGGCCAGCGCGACGTCGTGCGGCAGGCTCGGGCGCGGCTCATCGGCGCGCCAGACGTTCTCGAGCGCGACCACGTGCGAGGTCGGCTCGACCCCCTCGAGGTCGAGGTTGCCGATCCGGTCGACGTGGTCGAGGATGCCGGAGAGCTCGCCGGCCATCTTCTCGACCTCCTCGTCGCTGAGGCGCAGGCGCGCGAGGCGCGCGACATGGAGAACCTGCTCGCGGTCGATCACGGCGGGGATTCTAGGCGGGGCTGGTTACTGGCTGCCTGGCCAGTTATGGTGCCCGCATGCAGGGACCCGCGGCCGAGAGATTCGTCGTCCTCAACCTGCGCCTTTTGGCAGTGACCTTCGCGGTCGTCGGCATCCTCTTCGTCGCCGTCCCCAGCGGCGTTCTCGACGTCATCTCCGACGTCGGCGAATGGTTTGGCAACGACACCCGCGCCCCTCACACCACGGAGTACTTCTGGCTGGCGCTCGGCTTCGCCTACATGGTCGTGATCACCGGCATCTGCCTGCTGGCGCAGACCGACGTCGTCCGCTACCGCCCCCTGCTGCTCGTCCTCGCCGCCGGCAAGACCGCCTCCTCGCTCGGCACCCTGGCCTTCTTCCTGATCCAGGAACCGGTCTTCATCTGCCTGCTCAACTTCCTCGTCGACGGCTTCCTGGCGCTGCTGGCACTGGGGCTGTTCGTACTGGCCGGACGGATCGGGCGGCCGATCGATCCCGGTTGACAGCGCCCGCCGGGGCTGTCGGCCGCTGAGCAACGGACCCTGAGCGCGATCTGCGCGGCGATGGCGCCGGGCGTCGGTGGCCTGCCCGTGGCCGAGCGCGACGTCGACGTCTCCGGGCCGGTGGCGAAGTTCCTCGGCTCGGTCTCACCGCGGGTCCTGCTGCGGCTGCGGCTCGGGCTGCGCGCCTTCGAGTGGCTGCCGTTCCCGCACCGCTTCAGCCGCATGAGCCCCGAGGGCCGCGAGCGCTTCCTGCAGAAGCTGGGGAAGGCCCGCTCGCCGATCAAACACGACCTGCTGCTGATGGCGAAGCTGTTCTCGACCCTGGGGTACGCGGTGACGCCGCAGGTCAAGGGCGCGATCGGGTTCGAGATCTCCTGTGCGCTCGCCGACGGGTCGCTGCCGGAGCCGGCGGGATCCCTGGGCGACACGACGCCGGTCGGCGAGGGCGAGGAATGCGACGTGGTGATCGTCGGCTCGGGCGCCGGGGGCGCCGTCGCGGCGGCGGAGCTGGCCGAGGCCGGGCTCGACGTGCTCGTCCTCGAGGCGGGACAGCACCACAACCGCGACAGCTACCCGAGCGACCACCTGGAGGCGATCGCCGAGCTCTACCGCGACGGCGGCCTGACGATCGCCGAAGGCAAGCCGCCGATCCCGGTGCCGGTGGCGAAAGTCGTCGGCGGCACGACGGTGATCAACTCCGGCACCTGCTTCCGGGCGCCGGACCCGGTGCTGGAGGACTGGAAGCAGCGCTTTGGGATCGACTGGGCGCACGACCTCGACGCCGACTTCGCCGAGGCGGAAGAGTTCCTCCACGTAACCCAGCTCGACCCTGAGCGGATGGGCCGCAACGGGCAGTTGGCGATGGAGGGTGCGGCGGCGATCGGCGCCAGCGGCGCCCCGATCTTCCGCAACGCCGGCAGCTGCGTGCAGTGCAGCTCCTGCCCGTTCGGCTGCCGGATCGACGCCAAGCGCGGCATGCACGTCAGCTACCTGCCGCGGGCGGTCGCCGCCGGCGCCCGGATCCGCGCCGGCGTCGAGGTGTCCCGAATCCTGACCGAGGACGGTCGCGCGATCGGGGTCGAAGCACCGTCCTACACCGTCCGCGCGCGGCGGGCAGTGATCGTCGCCGGCGGCGCCCTGGGGACGCCGGAGCTGTTGCAGCGATCGGGGCTCGGCGGCGGCCATGTCGGGAGGAACCTCCACATCCACCCCGCCTGCTGGATCGGCGCCCGCTACGAGGAGGAGGTGCGGGGCTGGGACGGGGTGATGCAGAGCTTCTACGTCGACCAGTGGGAGCACGAGCGGATCCTGCTGGAGGCGACTTTCACGCCGCTGGCCTTCGGCGGCGCCTGGCTGCTCGGCGCCGGCCGCAGCCACCAGGAGGCGATGCTCGACTTCGGCCACATCGCCTCGATCGGGGTCCACCTCTCCGACCAGTCCGCCGGCCAGGTCGGGCTCGGCTCGCGCGGATCGCTGCGCGCCTCCTATGCCCTGACCAAGGATGACGCGCGCCGGCTCACCTTCGGGATCGCCCGCGCCGCCGAAATCCACTTCGCCGCCGGCGCCAGCGAGGTCTACCCCAACATCGTCCGCGCCGGAGTGCTGAAGCCGGGCGACCTGCCCGGGTTCGAGGCGACCACCTTCAAGCCCTCGGAGCTGCGCCTGGAGGCCTTCCACCCGATGGGGACGGCGCGGATCGCCGCCGATCCGCGGCAGGGCGCCTGCGCCCCGGACGGCTCCGTCCACGGTACCCGCGATCTCTACGTCGCCGACGCCTCGCTGTTCCCGACCTCGGTCGGGGTCAACCCGATGATGACGGTGATCGCCTTCGCCAAGCAGGTCTCGCGGGGCGTGGCGAGCGGCTCTACTTCGGCTTCGGCGCTGGCTTCGGCTTGACCTTCATCCGGGCGCGGGCTTGCCGCGCCCGCTTCGCCCTTGCCTGGTCGGCCGAGAGGGCGTCGGCCACCCTCGCAAAAGAACCGCCCCGTTCGCGCATCGATCGGTAGCCGCCGTAGGCGATGCCGGCCGCCGCGACGAGGCCGAGGTAGGCGCCGAGCTCGACCGAGAAGCGCACCGGGAGGCCGGCGTATTTGTCGAAATCAGGGATGTAGACGATGCGAAGCGCGATCAACACGGTCGCCAGGCCGCCGAGGGCGGCGACGCCCGCGCTGGGGCCGGCGGCCGGCTCCCGGTCCGGGTCGAGCACCGGCAGCAGAGCGGTGCCAAGCGCGAAGAGGATCGCCAGCAGGAGGAGCCAGCTGACCCCCTCGAGGCTGTGCCAGGCGTCGCCGTCGAAGCCGACGAGGGCAACGTAGGAGAGCAGGTTCCCCGTCTGCTCATAGCCGTACCAGCCGAAGAACATGAAGACGAAGAGGGCGATCGCCGACAGCGCGGCGATCGCCTCCCCCGGCTTCAGCGCCGCGAGGCGGCGCCGAGCCTCAGGCCTGCGGCGGTGCGGGCGGCGATCCGGCACCGCCGAGGTTCACCCCTTCTTCCTGCATCGCGCGATAGCCGCCATAGGTGATGCCGGCGGCCGCGATCAGGCTGATGAAGATCCCGAACGCCGGGCTGATGTCGACCGAGACGCCGGCGAATTCACCGCTGTCGCCGGGCGGATCGATGATCCGGTAGAGGATCAGCAGCACGGAGACGATGCCGACAACGGCGATCGCGGCGCTGGCGGGGAACGGCGGCTCGAAGTCGGCGTCGGTGAGCCGCAGCGCGGCCACCGCGAGGACAACGATGATCGCGATCACGAGGAAGATCGGGATGTTGTCGAGCGCATCCCAGGCGTTGCCGCCTTCGCTGGCGCTGGCGGTGAAGCTGCCGTTGCTGGCGGACACTTCGGCGCTGAACCAGTCGAAGAACATGAAGATGAAGAGGGCGATCGCCGAGGCCGAGGCGATCTTCTCTCCGACGCCAAGCTTGTCGAGATCCACGTTTCCTCCCAGGTTGGGGCTGGCCCGGTCGGGACGAACCTACACCGCGCCGAGGCGGTTGCGGCGGCGGCGCGCCGCCGTCAACGTATTTACGAGCAGCATCGCCCTGGTCATCGGCCCGACGCCCCCCGGAACCGGCGTGATCGCGCCCGCAACCTCACTGACCGGCCCGAAGTCGACGTCGCCGACGAGGCCGTCCTCGCCGCGGTTGGTGCCGACGTCGATCACGATCGCGCCCGGCCGCACCATCTCGGCGCTGACGAGCGCCGGCGAGCCGGCGGCGGCGATCAGGACGTCGGCCTCGCGGCAGACGGCGGCGAGATCGCGGGTGCGCGAATGGCAGTGGGTGACGGTCGCGTTCGCGGCCAAGAGCAGCGCCGCCACCGGCTTGCCGACCAGGATCGAGCGGCCGATGACGACGGCACGAGCGCCTTCCAGCTCCACCCCGGCCTCGCGCAGGAGCTCCATCACCCCCTGCGGCGTGCAGGAGACCAGCGTCTCCCGGCCCTGGGCGAGGAGACCGGCGCCGAGCGGGGTCAGGCCGTCGACGTCCTTGGCCGGGTCGATCGCGGCGATCAGCGGGTCCTGGTCGAGGTGCTCGGGCAGCGGCAGCTGCAGGAGGATCCCGTCGACGCGGTCATCGGCGTTCAGCGACTCGATCAGCGCCTTCAGGTCCTCCTGGCTGACGTCGCCGCCGGGCTCATGGTGGAAGGACTCGATCCCGACCTCCGCCGAGTCCTCGCGCTTCATCCGCACGTAGACCGCCGAGGCGGGGTCGTCGCCGACCAGGATCGTCGCCAGGCCGGGCGGCGTCGGCAGCGAGGCAACCTCGGCGGCGATCTCGGCGCGGATCCGTGCCGCCACAGCTTTGCCGTCGATCACCCTCGCTGCCATCGGCTCATCTCTTTCGGATCGGGGCGTAGTCGACCGTCAGCTTGCGCTCGGAGCCATCGTCGGCGAAGCGGACGACGATGATTCCGCCCGGCTCGACCCCGGTGACGACGCCGTCGCCGAAGCTGGCGTGGACGACATCGTCCCCGACTCCCAGTTCCAGCGCCGGTCCCGGGTCGACCGGCTGCGTCGGAGCGCTACCGGCCGGGGCGTCCCAGGTCATGCCACCGCCGCCGGCGGGGACGGTCGTCTGTCGCGCGGTCAGCTCGACCGGCAGCTCGTCGATGAAGCGCGAGGGCAGGTTGTACTCGGCGCGGCCGAACAGGCGCCGCTCCTTCGCCCAGGTCATGTAGAGGCGTTTGCGGGCGCGGGTGATGGCGACGTAACAGAGGCGCCGCTCCTCTTCTTCGCCGCCCTCCTCCAGCGCTCGCATGTGGGGGAAGGCGCCGTCCTCGCAACCGACGACGAAGACCGTGTCGTACTCGAGGCCCTTGGCATTGTGGAGCGTCATCAGCGTCACCTGCTCACTGCGGTCCTCGATCGAGTCCTGGTCGGAGAGCAGCGAGATCTGCTGCAGGTACCCCTCCAGCGGCGGTACCTCGGTCTCCCCCTCAGCCTCGCGCTCGCGGTCGAACTCGGCCGCGCCTTCGGCCAGCGCCTCGAGGTTCTCGAGCCGGCCCTCGGCCTCGATCGTGCGCTCGGCTTCGAGCGCTTCCAGGTAACCGGTCTCGCTCAACACCGCCCGCAGCACGTCCTCGACCCGGTCGCCGCTGTCGACCCGGGCCCGCAGCAGGTCCATCGTCTCGTAGAAGCGGCCGACGGCCTTGATCGCGGCGGCCCCGAGCCCCGGAACCTCCTCGGCCCGTTCCATCACCTCCCAGATCGTCAATCCGGCGGTGTTGGCGTAGGCGGCGAGCCGGCCCTGGCTGGTGTTGCCGATCCCGCGCCGCGGCGAGTTGACGACGCGGGTGAAGGAGACCTGGTCGGCCGGGTTCTGCAGCAGGCTGAGGTAGGCGAGTGCGTCCTTGATCTCGGCCCGGTCGTAGAACTTGGTGCCACCGATCACCTGGTAGGGCACGTTGAAGCGGTTGAGCGTGTCCTCCAGGACTCGGCTCATCGCATTGGTCCGGTAGAAGACGGCGACTTCGGAGCGGGCCAGGCTCTCCTCCTCACCGAGCCGCTCGATCTCGCCCGCGACCCAGCGCGCCTCCTCGTGCTCGTCGCCGAGTTCGGAGAGCTGGACCAGCTCCCCCCCCTCCTCTTCGGTCCAGAGCTTCTTCGGGCGCCGCTCACGGTTGCGGTCGACGACCGCGTTGGCGGCGGAGAGGATCACCTGGGTCGAGCGGTAGTTCTGCTCGAGCTTGACCAGCTCCGCCTCGGGAAAGTCCGTATCGAAGTTCAGGATGTTGGATACGTCCGCGTACCTAAACCCATAGATCGATTGATCCTCGTCGCCGACGACCATCAGGTTCCCGTGCTCTGAGGCCAGCAGCTGCAGCAGCCGGTACTGGGCGTGGTTGGTGTCCTGGTACTCGTCGACGAGGACGTGGCGGAAAGTCCGGCGCCAGCGCTCGCGCACCTCCTCGAAGAGCTCGAGCGCGTTGACGGTGCGGACGAGGAGGTCGTCGAAGTCCATCGCGTTGGCTTCGAGCATCCGCTTCTCGTAGAGCGGGAAGGCCTCGGCAACGACTTCCTCGAAGACGCTGCCGACGGTTTCGGCGTAGGTGTCGGAGTCGATCAGCTGGTTCTTGGCGCCGGAGATCTTCGAGCGCACCGCCCGCGGCGGATAGCGTTTGGGATCGACGCCCTGCTCGCCGAGGACGCGTTTCAGCATCCGCAGCGAGTCGGCCTCGTCGTAGATCGTGAAGCCGCGCGAGTAGCCGAGCCGCTCGGCGTCGGCGCGCAGCATCCGCGCGCAGGACGAGTGGAAGGTCGTCACCCACATCGCCCGCACCGAGCGGCCGACGAGTTGGCCGACCCGCTCGCGCATCTCGGCCGCGGCCTTGTTGGTGAAGGTGATCGCGAGGATCTCCCCCGGTCGGGCGGCGCCGGTCGCCAGCAGGTAGGCGATCCGGTGGGTGAGAACGCGGGTCTTGCCGGAGCCGGCGCCGGCGAGGACGAGGAGTGGACCGTCGCTGTACTCGACCGCCTCGCGCTGGGGCGGGTTGAGCCCCGCCAACAACCGCTCGATGCGGTCGGCGCCGGCCTCGGTCGGCGCCGCGCCGGAGGGCTGGAAGTCCTCCGGCGGCGTCTCGGAATCGGCTTGGAGGCTCACCCGCCGAGCATAGCCAGCAGCTCGGCGGGGGCCTTCCGGTGGAGTGGGCCTGAGCCCGGGTTATTCCTGGCAGCCTTCAGCGATTTCGACGAACGGTTGGCTGTTGTTTTCGACAACCAGTTCTTCGTATTCGGATTCGTCGAGTTCTTCCATGCCTTCGGCGATGCAGGAGATCACTTCCGCATCCGCTTCGCCTTCTTCTTCGAGCTGTTCGACAAGGCCGTTGGTCAGCGCTTCCGGGTCGAAGCTGGCGAAGCCGGTGAATTCGTTCAGCTTCCATTCGCCTTCTTCTTCGACCAGGGCGATGGTCAACGTCTGGTCGCCGAGGTCGCCGCCTTCGAACTTTGCATCGGCGGTCGCGGCTTCGCCGTCGACTTCGATGTTGGTGACGGAGACGCTTTCCGGGTTGGAGCCGTCATTGACGTCTTCTTCACACGCCTTTTCCGCTGCCGAGCCTTTCTCGTCGGTCGTCTGTTCCATGAACAGCAGCGTTTGGGTTTCGGCGCAGCTGGCCGGATCGGTCGACGTCGCAGAGGTTTCGATCACGGTTTCGATTTCCCCATCGGCGTCGCTGCTGGTGCTGTCGCCACCACCGCCGCAGGCCGCGAGGCCAAGCGCGAGGACGAGGACGAAGAACGGAATCAGGAGTTTGTGCTTGCGCACGGGTGTTCCTTTCGGTGGTGGACTGGTTTTAGGGACCGCGGTCCCGTTTTTCGGCCACCAGTGGGGAAATCTTGAGTTCGGGCGCCG
>DATKIA010000031.1:0-10307 GCA_035509895.1 Solirubrobacterales bacterium | reverse complement strand
TTCCCCATGGGACGGCAACGAGCCGGCCAATTGGCCGGCTCGTTGACTTGCTGCTTGCTGCCGTGACTACGTAGCGCTTCGGCCTATGCCGATGACGCGGCTACGGTGTTTCGACTGTTGTCGCGGCGATCGGGTTTGTGGGTTCCGGTTTTTCGACGTTATCTTTTCCTTTGCCGGCCGTGATTGTGGCTTTGCCCGTCAGCCCCGCTTTCGGCCCGGCCGCGCTGCCGAACCGTAGGGTTCCTTGGGTTGTCACTTCTTCGTGCGTGAACGTCGTTGTCGCTCCGTTCGGGACACCTTTCACCGAGCCGACGATTTTGACTTTCTGCGCCGCGGCGCATTCTTCAGCACCGGGCCCTTTCACGATTTCGAATTCCGCGAAAGCGGTGGCGGGTCCTGCTTTGGGTTCGAATTTCAGGAAGTCGCCCTGGCCTTTGGTCGTCGCGACCAGCTGGGTAGTCTCGACCACGCCTTCGCCAAGGGCACTCACCACCTTGCAGTTTTTCGGGGTCACCACCGTGACTCCGGTAAAGTTGATTTGTCCTTCGCCGAAGGAGTAGTGTTCAAATTTTTCTTTTTCAACTTCAACTTTCTTGTTTTCCAACCAACCGCCGGATGTACTCGCCACGCCGGTCGCTTTGAGTTCGATCGGTATCGTCGCGACGGTCGCTTTCAGGAGCCCTGGTTCTGCTTCGGTTGTTTCGTTTGCCGTTTTTTCGTTCGTGAGTTTTGCGTGTGTTGTGACGTCTTGCGCGATTTCCACGTGCTCGAATTTCACCTTTTCGAGTTCTTTTTCATTGTTTTCCGTGGGTTTCGTGCAGTGTTCGTCGCTAAAGCCTTTTGTGGTTTTCACTCCGGGTTGTGCAACTTTCGCGCATGTGAACGCTGTTGTGCCTTTGGTTACCGCGCTGGCGCTCTGGGCTGCGAAGGCGCTGACCAGCAGCGCGCACAGCATGCAGACGCCGACGACGGCTCTACGTCCGATCATCTCTATGACTCTCCTTGTGTTGGTTCCGAGCGAGGCCAGGTGCCCCGCCTCCCGGCCACCCTGGCACGCATCGAGATGAACAGTCAAGTTTTTGAGAGCAATGTTTTCTATCTTTGCGACGCGACACTCAAACGGCGCCCAGCAGCGCTGCTGGGCGCCGTCGATGGTTTGATGGCAGGCGCTACTTGCCGTCTACGGTGTTTCGATTGTTGTCGCGCCACCGGGGAAGTAGGGGCCTTCGCTTCCTTTGATTCGGCCTTTGCCGGTTGTCTTCAATTCGACGCCCACTTTCGGGCCAACAATGCTTCCGAACCGCAGGGTTCCCTGCGCTGTGGTTCCTTCGTGGGTGTATTCGATTGTCGCCCCGTTCGGAGTGCCTTTGATGCTGCCGACGATTTTCACTTTCTGCGCCGCCGCGCACACGCCGCCGTTGTTCGCGATTTCGAATTCCGCGAACGCAGTGTTGGCCCCTGCTTTGGGTTCCAGCCTCCCGGCCATTTCCTGTCCTTTACCCGTACCCACTAGCTGGGTGGTTTCGACTTCTCCGGTTTTCGCCCCCTGGACGACTTTGCAGTTCGCCGGTTCCACGACGGTGACCCCGGTGTAGGTAGTCTTGCCTTCGCCGAACCCGTAGTGTTCTCCCGTCGTCGGGTCTTTCGTCTGCTGACCCACACCTTCGCCAAATGCTCCCGTCGCTTTCAGTTTGATCGGGATCGTAGCCACGGTTGCTTTGAGGAATAGAGCTGATGCTTCTTTTGTTTCGTTTTGAGTGCCTTCGTTGGTAGTGAACCCTTCGAATAGCGTGTTTTCGGGAACTTCGACGTGCCGGAAGGTCCCCGAGGGGCTGGATTTGGTGCAGTGCGCGTCGGAAAAGGCTTCTCCAACTGCTTTGTCGCCTTCGGCGGGAACCTTGCATGTAAAGCCTGTTGTGCCTTTGGTTACGGCACTGGCGCTCTGAGCTGCGAAGGCGCTGACCAGCAGCGCACACAGCATGCAGAGGCCCATGGTTGATCTACCTCGGTTCATCTCGAATTCCTCCCGTCAGTTGAATGCGGGGTGAGCCCCGCGCCTACCAGGGTGGACTGAACCGATGTGTAGATCAAGAAGGTTTGAGTATTCACACTTGGGACATCGTCTGATCCTGCAGGACCAGGCGGGTGAGGAAAGAGGGTGCATCCCGACTCGAGCCGGTCGTGACAAGTTCGGTCTGAACTAGGCGCCAGCAGGCCGAGATGGACGCTACCGCGGCGAGCTCGGCCTTGCGATCCGCCCTTGGCGCTTCGCGGCGCAGGCTTTCCGCGGCCCTCGTTATCAAGCGCTCCCGGCAACGAAGGCCGGCCGAGCCGGTGGCGAAGATGTCGATGAAGCCGAGGCGGGCAAGGAGGGGGCTCGAGGCGAGCTCGGTGCAGAAGCGGTCGGAGATCCGCTCGACGCGGTCGCGCCAGGTCGATCCGGCTTCGCCGGCCTGGACCGCGCGGCAGGCCGCGGCAACCGTGAGGGTCTCGATCGCGTCTAGGTAGCAGTCGGTGACCCCGCCATAGAGGGTGTCGAGCTGCCGGCGGGAGACTCCCGCCTCGCGACGGATGTCGGGGAGGTTCAGGGCCCAGAAGCCGTTTGTGAGACTGAGCTTCGCGACGGCGGCGAGGATGCGGCCGCGGTCACCGCCGATCGCCTCGAAGGCGGCGAAGCCGGGGTCCTTCTGTCCGGCCCGAGGGGGTAGGCGCCGCTTGGGTGGTCTCGAGGGGAGGTCTGAGGGCGGAATCGCTTCGAGGGCGTCGACGCTGTCGACCCAATTCGCCAAGTCGCCCTCCGTCAGCGGCAGCTCGCCGGCGCGGCCTTCAAGGACCTTCGTCCGCAGTACCCGCTCCACCCCCGCGACGATCGCCAGGCCGAGTGTCTGCGGAAAATCGTCCGGGCCTGCAGCCACCTGGCGTTCGACGCCGGCGGTCGCCGTCTCGATCTCGCGCAGCATCGCCGGCCCTCCGTCATAGCAGTCGATCAGAGCCATTCGCGCCGCTTGCGGGTCCGCGGCGGCGGAGTCCACGAGGACCTGGATCCAGGTGCGCAGCGCCGCCCCCCGATCCCGGCTCGTGGCTGTGGCCTCGGCGAGCTGCTCGGCCACCCAGCGCATGATCGAGCGGTAGGTAGCAGCGAAGCACTCTTCGACGTTGGCGAAATGGACGTAGAAGGTGCGGGTCGAGACGCCGGATGTTCGCGAGATGCCGCGGACGGTGAGGCCGTCGTAGCCGCGCTCGGCGGTGAGCTCGATTACGGCCGCAAAAAGGCGCGCGCGCTGATCCGCACGTACTTCATGGGACGAGTGGCCCGGGCCAGGCTTGAGCTTGGCGTAAAAGGACTTCCGTGGCCGGTTGGACGGGGTACGGCCCCCGGAAGCGACAGTCGGTCCCGCGGTCACACCACCCCGGTTTCTCGGGCCAAAGACAGCACTTAGATCTCCCCTCCACCCTCCTCTCGGGAGAAGTTTCCGAGAGGAATGAAGCGTTCTTATATGCGAACCGCGTTATACCAGAATGCTCAAAGAGATGCGAGTGATTGAAGGAATTCCGGCGGTCGAGGGCGTGGACGTATGCACGAACGCTGTATTGGTCTCAAGTTCGGCAGCCGGGGGCCGATTTCGGCTTGATGGAGCCAACGCAGGCGGGAACGGCTGACGACAGGGTGCGGGCGCCGCGGGCGCCCTCGGCGCGCCGGCGCTCGGCGCCGAGATGCGGGCGCTGGGCGAGGCATTGGAGGCGCAAGTCGACGAGGTCCTGGTGCTGACGGTCGAGCGGACGACCGGACAGGGGCACGAAATCGACCCGGCGGTGCAGGCGAGCTTCGAGCGCATCTACCGCACGGCGAGCGTCGCGGTCTCCGGCTGGATCGCAGGCGAGGCAGCGCGGCGATCGAGGCCGGGCGCGAAACGTGGGAGATCTTCGGCGAGCTAGCGTGGCACCGGGCGGCGCTGCTGAACGAGGTCGTCTGGCGCTGCTTCTGGTGGCGCACCACGATGGCCGAGTTCCTCGACCGCACCGCCGTGAGCTCGGCGTCGCCCCCGCAGGCGACGGCCGACGCCCGCAACCTGCTGCAGCTGAGCGTCGAGTTCAACCTGCTGCGGATGTGCGAGTGCTCACCGGCCGGCGGCGGCGCTCTTCATCGACCTCGACAACTTCAAGGACATCAACGACACGCTCGGCCACAGCGCCGGCGACGAACTGCTGCGCGCGGTCGCCGCCCGGCTCGACGGCGTCGTCCGCGACACCGACGCCCTCGGCCGGCTCGGCGGTGCTTGACGCTATGGCACCCCGTTCGAGATCGGGGCCGGCGAGAAGACCCGGGTCGTCGTCACCGCCAGCATCGGCATGGCGATCGCCGACGCGGACGGCACCGAGGAGTTCCTCCGCAGCTCGCACCTACACCCGAGTATGCAAGAGAATCCTTGACTTAACAGGGTGATTGGGATACACCCGGCGCGATGGGTGTGGAGGCCCCCACCGCTGATGGTGTTGAGGCGCGGGCGACGGCGGTGCCGACGTCCTCCCCGACCTGGGCGCGGCTCGAGGAACAGATCGAGTGGTACGACCGCAAAAGTGGCCATGCCCAGCGTTGGTTCAAGGGGCTGAAGATCGCCCAGATCGTCACCGCGGCGGCGATCCCGGTGATGGCGGGGAACTCGGCGCCGGCCTGGCTGGTCGGCGGCGCCGGGGCGCTGATCGTGGTGCTGGAGGGGCTGCAGCAGCTGCAGCAGTACCAGCAGAACTGGGCCTCCTACCGAGCCACCTGCGAGCGGCTCAAGCACGAGCGCTTCCTGTTCATGGCCACAGCCGGGCCCTACGCGGCGAGCCCCGGGTCGGAGGCGCTGCTCGCCGAGCGGGTCGAGGGGCTCGTCTCCCAGGAGCACGCCGCCTGGGTCTCGCAGCAGAAAGAGGCTGATGGGCAGCGCCACTGACACCCGCCAGCGGATCTTCATCTCCTACCGACGGGACGAAACGTCGGGGCATGCGGGCCGCATCTACGACGCGATGGTCGCCCGCTTCGGCGAGGACAACGTCTTCATGGACATCGACATGGCCCCCGGCGTCGACTTCGTCGAGCGGATCACCGACGTCGTCTCCAGCTGCACGGTGCTGATCGCGGTGATGGGCAGGACCTGGGCGGAGAACCCGGGTCCCGACGGCCAACCGCGTCTACGTGATGAAGCGGACTTCGTCCGGCTCGAGCTGGGGACCGCGATCCGCAACCCGGACGTGACCGTGATCCCGGCCCTGGTCGACAAGGCCCAGATGCCAAAAGCCGAGCAGCTGCCGGACGAGATGCGGCCGCTGGCCCGCCGCAACGCGCTCGAACTGAGCGACGGCCGCTGGCGCTACGACGTCGGCCGCCTCAACGACACCCTCGAAGAGCTGCTCGTCGGGCTGACCGGGCTCCCGACGCGGCCCGAGCCGGCGACGCCGCCGCCGACCCCCTTGCCGACGCCGGCGGCTCCTCCCCCACCCGCGCCACCCGCCGCCGCGGCCGTGACCCCGCGCACCTACGCGCTCCCAGACGCCGCCCGCCTGGTGATCGAAGGGATCCTCGTCGCCGCCGTCGTCGCCTTCCTCGCCCGCTGGGTGGCGGACCTGATCCCGACCGCTCCCAAGCCCGTCGAAGAACACAACATCGAGGATGCGGTCGCCGCGATCGCCCGGCGCACCACCGTCTGGGCGCTGACCGGCGCGGCGCTGGCGGTCTGGCTCGGAGCGCGAACCAGACGCACCGACATCGGCCGCTGCCTCCTGCTCGGCCTCGTGGTCGGCGCGATCGCCGGCGCCGTCGGCGGCGCGATCTACGCGATCCCGGTCAAGCTACCGGACGTCAATCTCGAAGGCGCCACCGAGGAAAACTGGGACACGCTGTCGCTGGCGGTGACCGGCGCCCTGCTCGGCGCCCTGCTCGGCACGCTCTGGCGAATACCCCGCCTCGCCGCCGGGCTCTTCACCGGGCTGGCAGCCGGCGCGGTGATCCAGGCGCTGCTCAACAGCGGCGAATGGAACCGGGTGAAGATGCCGGGCGTCGGCTTCAACTTCTCGGTTCGCGCCGGCTTCATCGTCGGCGCCGTCCTGCTCGTCCTCCTCCTGCTCGAACAGAGCCGCGCCGCGCCGCCGCCGGCCCATGACTTAGAAGGCCGCCGGTAATCCTCATTGCAGAGCGGTTTCCGACCTCTCTGTGACCACGATGCGACCTCAACCGATCACCTCCTTGACCTGCTCCATGCTGCGCCGCAGCGGGTGCGTGTAGCGCGAGATCATCGTCTCCACCCGGTGTCCCGCCATCTCCGCCAGATCGGCGCCGTTGACGCCGGCGGCGTGGAGATGGGTGACCCAGGAGTGCCGGCACTCGTGCGGCCTGACGTCGAGCCCGGAAGCGGCCTGGGCCGGCTCCCAGACGTCCCGGTAGAAGTTCCGCTCCCACCAGACCCGCCCGCTCGGGGTCGGGAAGAGGAGCTCGCCCCCACTATCCAAGAGCACGCGGCCGAGCATCGCCGCCAGCCCCGGCGGGCAGGGGACGAGCCGGTCGTGGTTCTTCTGCCGGCTCGAGCCGGCGAGGATCCGGCCTTCGTGGGCGCTGCCGCGGACCCGCAGCGACTCGCCGTCGAAGTCCCGGCGGCGCAGCGCCAGCACCTCCCCCAGGCGCAGGCCCGAGTCGGTGAAGGTCCGCAGCATCGGCTCGTAGTCGAGCGCCGGGTAGGGCCGGCCGGAACCGGGACGCCGCAGCCGCGCCCGCACCTCCGCCCGGGCGGCGGCGGCGAAGCCGTGCAGCTGCTCGAAGCTGTAGACGCGGACCTCGCGGCTGCGCTTGCGGGCCCGCGGATCGTCGGCGCGCACGCGCACGCCTTTGAACGGGTTGCCCTCGGCGAGCTCGTCGGTGATCGCGTCCTCGGCCAGGGCCGAGAGCGAGCGGAGGACGTTGGTGGCGCCGCTGCTGGCCCGGCCCTGGTCGCGCAGCATCGCGTCGACGAGGGCGAGGGCGTGGCGGCGGCGCAGCTCGTGCAGCGGCCACTCCCCCAGCGGCCGGCCCTCGATCTCGACTCCGAGCACCGCCCGCACCCGGCCGGCGTTGGTCTTGTTCGTCCGCGCCGAGCGCGGGTAGCGGGCCGGCCAGGTCTCGAGGTAACCGGCGAGCGTCTCCAGCCGGTCGGGCAGGGCGTAGGCCTCCTCGATCGCGCGCTGGGCGTCGCGGCGGCGGGCGAAGGTCGCGCTGCCCCGGTTCCAGGCCGGCTTCGCGTAGCGCCGCTTGCCGTCGCGGCCGGTGTAGCGCGCGACCCAGACCACGGCGCCGGACGGGTTGACCCGCCTGATCGGCCCCTCGCGACGACTCAAACTGCGCTCCGCTGGCGCCGCCGGCAGAGCCAGGAGTCGACGTCGGCGGGATCGATCCGCCGTGCCCGGCCGAAGTAGTAGGACGGCAGCTCGCCGGAGTTGAGCAGGTCGCGCACGTAGCGCGGCGAGAGCGAGAGGTAGCGGGCGAGGCTCTCGGTCGTGAAGAACGGCCGCGGCTCCCGGGCACCGCCGTTGCTCACAGGCACCCGTCCTCCTCCTCGAGCTCGGCGACGGGCGGCAGCATGATGAAGAGGCCGCGGAACCTGCCGTCGGCGCGGACCAGGTCGCCGAGCTGGTGGCCGTAGCGGCGCTCGGCGTGGGCGCGGACGACGTGCGCGGGAGCGCCGGGGACGGCGTGGGCGGCGAGGTAGAGGGCGCCACGGCTGACCCCGCGGCACTCGAGCGGCGCGATCCAGGTCGCGAAGGCGAACTCCGACAGCGAGGCCTGCATCTGCACCCGCACCTCGGCCCAGACCGCCTGCGCCTCGGCACTCGGCCGCAGGTCCGCCAGCAGCCGCTGCTCGCGGCGTCGCGTCGTCTCGGCGGCGAGGACCTCGACCGCGGCGAGGTCGCGCTTGCGGCGGGAGCCGCGGCGGGCACGCTCGATCCTCTCCTCGTTGCCGCTCACCGGCGCCGTCCCCCCTCGGGGGGGACCACAGGGGGGCGAGGGAGAGAAACGCCGTCGTCCCTCGGGATCGAGACCGGAGACCGGAGACCGAAGAGCCATCTGACCGCAGGCAGCTCGCCAGGGCCGGCGTATCCGGCCCGCTCCGCGATCGTTCTGCGCCGCCGCTGCCGCAGGCGTGCGACCGGGATGCGGACGGGATGCGATCGCCATGCGGTCGCCATGCGGTCGCGACGGGAACGCCATCGCCGCGCCATCCGCTCGCGGTGCGAACCCGATGCGGTCGCCATGCGCTCGCCATTCATTTCGCCACCGCCCCCCACCGGGCCCGGGCGCCGGCGCTGCCGGCGGCGCTCGCCACTTTGCTGCGCCGCCGCATTTCCTCGCGGATCGACTCCATCCGCGGGTTGACCAGGCGCCCCTCGCCATCCGGCCGCCAGCAGGCCTCCATCGCCTCCCAAATCGCGGCGAAGCGCCGCGGCGAGACGTGCAGGACCCGGGCCAGCTTGCGCTGGTCGGCGGGGATCCCCTGCTCGGTCCAGGCGACGCAGAGCAGGGTGATGTAGGCGCCGCGCTCCTCCAGGGTCATCGCCATCACCGGCGCGTCGGAGAGGAAATCGGTCGCGTAGAACTGGAACGCCGGCGGCGCATAGATGTCTGAGCCTCCGGAGCTCGCCATTCACGCGGCTTTTCCACCACGCCGGCATTCAGCCGGCTCGGGGCCGCGGCGGGTCCGGTCACGTACCCGCAGCTCGCGGGCGAAGTCCATCGCCTCGGCCCGGTCGGGCCGGGGCCGGCCCGAGGAGTCGGCCGCGTCCGGCGCCGCCAGCACCGCGAGAACCAACACGAGGAGAATCGCGCCGGCGAAGAGGCCGGCGAGGAGCAGCGGCAGCATCAGGCGACCTCCTCGCGATCCCAACCGAGCAGGTACTCGACGGTGACGTCGAGCTTTGCGGTCAACCGCTCGAGGTGCCTGGTCGGGATCAGGACGTCGCCCACCTCCCACCGACGGACCTGGGTCTCGCCGACGCCGACGTAGTCGGCGAGGCCGGCACGGCTGATGCCCGCGGCCGTGCGCAGCTCCTGAAGCCTGTTTCCGGTTTGCGTCAGCTTGACCATCTGAGGAACCTTTGTGAGCTTACTTAATAAGTAAGCCTTGCAAGGAAGATTGTCAGGTTTGCCGCTAAGGCGAACTAGCCTGGTTCCGCAATGTCCGAGGTAATCCCGGCTCTGCGAGAGGTCCTGCGCGAGGCGCGCGAAGACGCGGGCCTCAACTTCGCCCAGGTGGCGGCCTTCACTGACAAGGGCGAGACGGTCTTCCGGCGCCTCGAGAACGGGACCGCCTCGCCGCGGATCAGCGAGATCGGCGAGTACGTCTCCGCCTACGAACAGGCGGTCAAGGCGAAGCCGCTGGAACTTTGGACGCGGGCGATCGACCGCGCCGCCGGCCCCACCACATTCATCGCGAGTCCTGGTCGTCGGACGAAACGAGCCGTAGCTGCGACCCAGGAGCTAGCGAGCGAGCGAGGTCGGCGAAAACAGCGGTCCAAGGGGAGTCGTCGGGCAAGCGGTTAGCGTGGTATGTAGCCGTCGCGGCCAGGTCTTGGACCGCGAGACTCTCCCTCCGTTCGACCTCCCTGCGCTCCACGGACCCCGTCCCCTCAAAAAAAGCCCAACACTGGGGGCATTCTGCGGCAAATGTGCCAAAGCTTGTGCGCGGAGCACAACTTGGGAGCACAATTGCTGATTAGTGGACCCAAGCGGTCCCAATTGGGAAAGAATCGTGGCCTAAAAAAGCAGCCCCCCGGCTAAGCCGAGGGGCTGCTTACTTTCCGCCGCGAGAGGGAGGCGGAAAGGCTCAGGGCGCCGGTCACTCCGGCCGGCGCCGAGCAGGGGTGGCAAAGTGCCGCTGCAAGGGGGTGACGATCGCCAGGCTCAGGGCTGGGACCCAGACCGGGAGCAGCTGCGCGGTCGCCGCTGCGATCACCGCCGCCTGAACCACGGCGAGAAAGACAACCGGCTCCGAGTAGAGGGCGCCGACGACGCCCTTCATCAGTAGGGCCTCGCGGCGCAGGAGACGTCGGCCCGCGTGCGCGTCTTCATCGCCACGCAGCCGCCGTCGGCCTGGCTCTCGCCGTCGGTCGGCGAGGTG
Organism: Solirubrobacterales bacterium; assembly: GCA_035509895.1. GTDB lineage: Bacteria > Actinomycetota > Thermoleophilia > Solirubrobacterales > 70-9 > VAYN01. The sequence goes on along the minus strand of DATKIA010000031.1, from coordinate 183 downwards.
TTGCCCTCGCCGGTGGGCACGTTGTCGCCGCTCGGCTTGGCGGCCGCAGTGACGACGTGAGCGCCGCCCCAGAGGACGAGCACGTCGCCTTCTTCGATCTGGTCGAAGGCGACCTCGCGGACGCCGTTGCGACCGGCCTTGGCGTCGGCCATGATGCTCGGCCCGTAGGGGAACCAGGTCGTC
>DATKIA010000030.1:0-32901 GCA_035509895.1 Solirubrobacterales bacterium | reverse complement strand
TCGGAGCCGACTTCGCGCTGGTTGATGATCGAGCGTTTGTCGGGGTGCAGGTACTCGATCGGGTCCTCGAGCGTGATGATGTGCCGCGCCCGGGTCTCGTTGATGTGGTCGATCATCGCCGCCAGCGTCGTGCTCTTGCCCGAACCGGTGGTGCCGGTGACGAGGATGATCCCGCGCGCCTCCTCGGCCATGCTGCGAACCACCTCGGGCAGGCCGAGCTCGTCGATCGAGCGAATCCGGAAGGGGATCGCGCGGCAGACGATCGAGATCGCGCCGCGCTGCTTGAAGACGTTGACGCGGAAGCGGGAGACGTCGGGCAGGGCGTAGGCGAAGTCGGCCTCGCCGTCCTCCTCGAACTCTGCCACCGAGCGCGGCTCGGCGATGTCGCGAAACGCCTTCTCGGTGTCCTCGGCGCTGAGCACGCCAAATCCCTCGAGCGGGATCAGTTCCCCGTGCATGCGAGCGATCGGGGGCGACTCGACCTTCACATGCAGGTCGGACCCCTCCCGCTCGACGAGCGTCTTAAGCGCTGAAGCGATTTCGAACATCCCGACCTGTATCGGCCGGGATGTTCAACCGCTTAAACCCTGCTGCTAGGCGACCTCGCGCAGTTTCTGGGCCTCGCCCAGCGACTGCAGCTTTTTCAGGCTCTGGTTCTCGATCTGGCGGATCCGCTCACGGGTGACGTTGAACGTCCGCCCGACCTCGTCCAGGGTCCGCGGGTGCTCGCCGCCGAGCCCGTAACGGAGCTCGAGCACGCGGCGCTCGCGGTAGGAGAGGTTCTCGAGTGCTTCCTTCAGCGCCTCTTTGGTCAGCAGGTCAGCCGCCCGATCGAACGGGGACTCTGCCTTCTCGTCGGCGATGAACTGGCCGAACTCCGACTCCTCCTCGTCGCCGACCGGCTTCTCCAGCGAAACCGGGGCCTGGGCGGAGCGCTTGATCGAGTCGACCTCCTCCGGGTCGATCCCCGTTACCTCGGCGATCTCCTCCGGCGTCGGCTCACGACCGAGCTCGGTAACCAGCTTGCGCTCAGCGCGGCCGATCTTGTTCAGCTTCTCGACGACGTGGACCGGAATCCGGATCGTGCGCGCCTTGTCAGCCAGGGCGCGGGCGATCGCCTGCCGGATCCACCAGGTGGCGTAGGTGGAGAACTTGAATCCCTTGCGGTAGTCGAACTTCTCCGCGGCGCGGACCAGGCCCAGCGTTCCCTCCTGGATCAGGTCGAGGAAGGGCAGGCCCTGGTTGCGGTAGTTCTTCGCGATCGAGACCACCAGGCGCAGGTTCGACTCGACCATTTTCTGCTTGGCGTCGAGATCGCCGCGCTCGATGCGTTTGGCGAGTTCGACCTCCTCCTGGGCGGTCAACAGGCGGACTTTGCCGATGTCCTTGAGGAACAACTGCAGCGAGTCCGTGGTCATGTCCGGTTTCAGGTCAAGCGCCTGTTTCTGGCGCCGCCGGCCTTTTTTTCCGGTGTCCGCGGGCATCGCATCCGCCGCCGCTTTCTGGGCGGGGTCCATGTCCTCGACGAGCTCGATCCCCGACTTCTCGAGGTGCCCGTAAAGGTCCTCGACGTCAGACTCGTCAAGATCGACCTCGGAAACTGCCGAGGCGATGTCGCCGAAGGTCAGCACGCCAAGCTGCTGACCACGATTGATGAGGTTTTTAACCTCCTCCAACTCCTGAAGCTCAGCTACCAGCATCCGTGTCTACTCGTTTCCCTCGCGCTTGCTGTTTAGTCCTGGACGATTAAATGCCGTTGCTGGCACAAAGTCGCGCCGGACGATGAAAAAGCGGACCAACGACCCGGTCCGCGAATTAAGGCTCTAAATCATTTTGCCCCAAGGGGCGGGCGTCAAACTTGCGTCAAACGCCTGTTCGCATAGTAGTCGCTTCAGTTTGTAAAGTCAATGCCTACCGTCCAGCGAAAAACGCGCTCCTGGCTGCGTGCCTTCTGGGAGCGCGCCTACCGGGAGAACGTCACCGGTCTCTCGGCGATGGTCGCCTACAACCTGATGCTGGCGGTTTTCCCGTTCGCGCTGCTGGTCCTCTTCGTCTTCGGCCAGGTGCTGAAGATCGGCGGCGTCGAGGAAGGCGTTCTCAATGACCTGCAACGGCTCTTCCCCAACGTCGAGCAGCAGACGCTGACCGACGTCCTCAACCGAATCCAGGACAACTCGACCACGATCGGAATCGCCGCTGCCGTCGGTTCGCTCTGGATCGGCGCCTCGTTTTGGGGCGCGATGGACACCGCCTTCTGCCGCATCTACCACGTCGAGTGCCGCGGCTGGGTCGAGCAGAAGCGCTTCTCCTTCGCGATGCTGGCCGTCGTCCTTCTTTTCATCGCCGCCAGCATCTTCGGGCCGACGATCGAGAGCGCCGTCGTCTCCAGCACCGACAAACTGCCGCTCGGCCTCTCCCACATCAAGGCGATCGACACGGTCTTGCTGCTCGGCGCGGCCCTGCTCGTCACCTTCCTGATCTGCACCGTCATCTACTGGGCTGTACCAAAAGGGCACATGCCTTGGCGCGCGGTCTGGCCGGGGGCCCTGTTCGTCACCGTCGCCGCCGGTCTCGCCAACTGGCTGTTCCCGATTTATCTGGCCAACGTGTCCAGCCTGGCGCGCTTCGGCTCGACCCTCGGCTTCATCCTCATCGCCCTGCTCTGGTTCTACGTTCTGAGCCTGGCGCTGATGGTCGGAGCGGTCATCAACTCGCTCCGCTACGAGGTCCACGACACCGGGGAGCTGCCTTATAGGCAGGAATCCCCGTCTGGAGGTTGCCGCGATTGCCCTGATTCCTGAAGCGAAGCTCCGCCAGGAATGAAACAATCGAATTGATGCAAAAACAGTCGAGTTCTGAAACGCTGCCCAACGTTCTGAAGCTCACCGTTCCCAGCGACATCGGTGTCCAATCCCAATCGGAGCGGATGATCGATGCGATGATCGCCAGCTGCGCCGAGAAGACCTACTCGGAGACGACGATCGGCGACGTCGTCCGCGGCGCGAGCATCTCCCGAACCACCTTCTACAAACGGTTTCCCGATAAGCGCTCCTGCTTCGACGCGGCGCTCGACCACGGCATCGAGCTTGTTGCGAGCACCGCCGCCGCGTCGCGTTCGAGCGACGATTCGCCACCGGAGGCAGTCCGCAAGGCCGCTGGCGCGGTGCTCGAGCTGCTCGCCTCCCAGCCAGACCTGGCGCGTCTACTCGCGGTTGAGGCAGTCGCGGTCGACCCCGCGATCAGCGGCCGCTACCGCGCGCTCCTGCTACCCGCCGTCGAAGGTCTGTGGAACGGCGACCGGCCAACCGAGCCCCGAACGAGCCCTAGCCTCGCCTTCGGTCGGGGCCAACTGTTGATCTTTAACCAGGTCGCCGCTGGTCGGGCGGAGGACCTGCCCGACCTCCTCCCCGAGGTCGTCTACCTCGCCCTCGCTCCCTTCGCCGGACACCAGGAGGCACTGCAGCAGTCGCGCCAGGTCGACGAGGACAGCCAACCGCAACCGGCAACGCCGTCTTGAGCTCCGAACCTGAGGATCTGCGCAAGTGGCGCCTGCCGCGAGGCCGTCATGGCCTCCCGCGCGAGATCGTCACCCGCTCACAGCGGGAGCGACTTCTGGCCGCTGTCGTCCGGGTGATCGCCGCCAAGGGCTACGAGTCGACGACCGTCGCCGACATCCTCGAGGAGGCGGGTGTCGGCCGCGAGAGCTTCTACGAACTGTTCGACGGCAAACGCCAGTGCATGCTGACCGCACACAGCCTGCTCGTCGATGACCTTGAAACCAGGGTCAAGGCCGCGTATACCGGCTCCGGGCCCTGGGAGGACCGGCTGCGGGACGGGCTCGCCGTGACGCTCCAGTGGTTCGCCTCCAGCCCGGACATCGGCCGCTTCACACTGGTCGAGCTGAGCGCCATCGGCCCCGCTTCCCTGGAGCGGTTTCAGGCCGACTTCACGCGCTTCGTCAACCTGATGGAAGAGGGACGCGGCGAGGAGGTCCCCCGGCCCGAGCTTCCGCAGGCGACCAGTCTCGCGGTCAGCGCCACCCTTGCCTGCGTCTACGAGGAGGTCGTCCACGAGCGAACAGCAGAGCTCCCGAGCCTGCTTCCCGAACTCACCTTCGAGCTACTGGTCCCATTCGTCGGCGAAGAAGCCGCCCGTGCCCAGGAACAGCGCGCCGCCGCTATTGAATGACCATCGCCGCGTGCAGGCCGAGGACGATGCCTTCGGTGACGCGACGGTCGCCGCCGAAGCGAAGCAGACTGGCTGTCCCGTCGCGAATCGCGCTGACCCACTTCGCCACCGAGCCGACGGCGAAGTTGCCGGGTGACGGACCGAGCCCCAAAGCGCAGGCGACGACCCTGCCGCGCTCGACGGTGACCGAGATCCCAGCCTGGTCACGAGCTTCGACCGGGTCCGCTTCGACCTCGAGCTGACAGGTCCCATTGGTGCTGGCCGGCAATCCGACCAGCGGCGTGGCGAGGAGAAATGCGGCCTCGATGTCCGCCTGCGTCACCGGGGCGGCCCTGCCGTCCATGTGCCCGCGTTCGCACTTGCTGGCCGCGACCAGGGGCGCGACGCCGCGGCGGGCCCAATCGGTCACCGCGTAGGGGGTTCCCCCGCCGCGGCTGTCATGGGCCTCGATCAAACCCGCCATCCGCATACTGGAGAGGCGCCGCTCGAGCGCCGGATAACTGAGATCCGGGATCTTGCGGTCGAGTTCGGTCAGAGACATCGGCGTCGAGGCGAGGTTGCGGATGATCGTCGAGCCCCAACCGTCGACGAAGGCCTTGACGATCCCCCTGCCTGCTCCCGTCTCGAGTGCGACAGGGCCGTCAGGGGCCTGCCCGAGCCAGCACCCGAGCGCCTCGGCCACCCCCAACAGCTCGTGGCCCATCGGGGTCAGCGAGTTCTCCGTCGCGTAGGGCATCTGCTCGGTCGGGCGCTTGTTCAGCGCCCCCATCTCGCGTAGATTGGCCAAGTGCCCGCGCAGCGTCGTCTGAGCCGGTAGGCCAGTTTCCCGGCGCAGCTCAGCCAGCCGCATCGGTCGCTCGGCGAGCGCCTTCAGAACCATCGGGTTGAGTGGAGTCGCCAACGTGGTCAGCGCCACCTCACCGGCCCGCAATTTCCCGTCAACCGCCTCGACGGCCGAGTTGTCCATAGCCGCGGCGTCAGGGTCGCCGCTGATCAAGGCGTCTCGTGCGTGGGCCAATGTCCTCTCCCCTCAACTTCTAGACTACCAAGAGTTCTTTTATTAGAACAAGATTATTTTATAAACGAACAAGTACGTTCAGGTGGCTCCGCACGCAAGCGACCGAGGACGCCGGCGGGCGCCGGTTTGCAGCCGTCTCAGCTCAGCCGTAGCGCTCTGCGGAGGTACCGAGAATCGCGCGCAGCTTGGCGCGATCGTGGCGGGCGTGAACCCGGCGAACGGTGCCCGAGCGCGAACGCATCACCAGCGATTCGGTGGTGACGCCGGCGCCGCGGTAGCGGACGCCCTGGAGGACGTCACCGTCGGTGACCCCGGTGGCGGAGAAGAAGACGTCATCGCCGGAACAGAGATCGTCGGCTGTCAGTACGCGATCGAGGTCGTACCCGGCGTTGACCGCTGCCGAGCGCTCCTCGTCGTTGCGCGGCCAGAGGCGTCCCAGCAGCTGGCCGCCCATCGACTTCAAGGCGGCGGCGGAGATCACGCCCTCGGGCGTGCCGCCGATCCCCCAGAGCAGGTCGACCGGCGAGCGTTCGGAGACCGCCAGCAGTGCCGCCGAGACGTCGCCGTCGGTGATCAGGCGGATGCGGGCGCCGGCCTCGCGCACTTCGCGTATCGCCTCCTCGTGCCGCGGCCGGTCGAGCATGACGACGGTCACGTCGCCGACCGTGCCCCCCTTGCGCTCTGCAATCAGCTTCAGCGTCTCCGGCAGCGGCCGGTCGAGGTCGAGCAGGTCGGCGATCTCTTCGCCGCCGGCAAGCTTTTCCATGTAGACGCAGGGCCCGGGGTCGAACATCGTGCCGCGCTCGGCGAGGGCGATGACCGCGATCGCGCTCGGCATCCCGAGTGCGCAGAGCCGCGTTCCCTCCAGCGGGTCGACGGCGATGTCGACGACCGGCGGCGAGCCGTCACCGATCTGCTCGCCGTTGTAGAGCATCGGCGCTTCGTCCTTCTCGCCCTCGCCGATCACGACCGTGCCGTCCATCGAGACGGAGTCGAGGACGAAGCGCATCGCGTCGACGGCGGCGCCGTCGGCGGCGATCTTGTCGCCGCGACCGACCCAGCGGGCGGAAGCGAGCGCCGCGGCCTCCGTTACCCGCACCAGCTCGAGAGCGAGGTTGCGGTCGGGCTTCGCTTGCGAGGCGTCGGCCATCCGCGCGCAGGCTATAGGGTCCGAGCGTGGACAGGCGTTGGGGACTTACGTTGCCGTTAGCGGGCGTCTCGCTGGCCGATCACGGGGAGCTCGTCAAGCGGGCCGAGGCGGCCGGCTACACCGATCTCTGGACTGGGGAGACCAATGGCGCCGACGGCTTCACGCCGCTGACCCTGAGCGCCGCCTGGACCGAGCGGATGCGACTCGGCACCGGCATCGTCGGCGTCTTCCAGCGCGGGCCGGCGCTGCTCGCTCAGGAGGCCGCGGCGCTCGCCGACGCCTCGGGCGGGCGCTTCGTACTCGGGATCGGCTCCTCCTCGGACCGGATCATCGAAGGCTGGAACGGGATCCCCTTCGAGAAGCCGCTGAGCAAGGTCCGCGAGACGCTCGACTTCCTCCAGCCCGCGCTCGCGGGGGAGCGCACCTCGACCGGCTTCAAGCTGGAGACGGCGCCGGCGCAGCGGATCCCGATCGTGCTGGCGGCGCTGCGGGGCAAGATGCTGGAGCTGGCGGTCGAGCGCGCCGACGGCGCCTTCACCAACTTCCTGCCGCTCGCCGGCCTGCCCCAGGTCACCGCCCAGCTCGACGCCGCCAGCGACGACTTCGAGCTCCTCTGCCGCTTCTTCTGCATCCCGGGCGAGCGCGAGCAGGCCGAGCCCTTCGCCCGATTCATGTTCTCCTCCTACGCGACCGTCCCCGTCTACGAAAAGTTCTTCCGCTGGCTCGGCTACGGCGACCAGATCGACCCGATGGTCGAGGCCTGGCAGGCCGGCGACCGCAAGGCCGCTGCGGCGGCCGCGCCCTGGGAAGTGATCGAGGACACCTTCGTGATCGGCACCCCCGAGCAGATGAAGGAGCGGCTCGAGGCGTTCGTAGCCGGCGGGATCACGCTTCCGATCCTGACCATGATCACGCCGCCGGACAACGTCGGCGAGCTGATCGAGGCGCTGGCGCCGAGCTGATTCGACGGCGGCACCGGCACCGCTATTTTTTGTCGACTGTTGTGAAGCTCAGCGGCGTCCAAAATTGCTCGATGAGTGGGTCTTCGCCTTCGAATGTGAGCAGACCTTCCAGCCCAGCTTCCGCCCCGTTGAGTTTCAGGGTTTTCTGAGCTGTCGTATCGAGGAGTGAGAAGTTTGCTGTAGAGCCACTGAGACTCAGGGTCTTGAAGGTCCCGGTGAGGTCGTATGTTTTGTTGAGCGCGGGGTTCGTGCAGTTTTTGAGGTGGAAACTAGCGAGCACGGTCCCTGCTTCGGGTTCGATTATCAGCCCGTCACCCTGTTTGTACGTCGTGAACCGCACGTTCCTCGTCAGGAATTCTCCTTCTGGCCCGACTGCGGGGAGTTCGTCCTTGAAGACTTTGCAGGTCTCTTTGGCAGGTTTCGTCACGCTCACCCACTCGAATCTGATCAGAGCAGTGCCAAACGCTGTGTGTTCCCCGGTTGTCGGTTCTTTGTAGTTGGCGATATTCCCGCTAAAAGTCACTTCTTTTAGCTGTAGTTCAAACGCCGCGCCTCCTACGGTGCTTTGCAGCGTCCACGAAAGGTGCGTGCCCGCTGTGGAAAGGTTGCCGGCGGCGATCCATGTCACTGTTTCCGCGGGAACCGTCACATGGCTGTAGTCGCCGGCACCTTTGTCACCGTTTGCGCAGTGAGGTGCGGTGAATTCGCCGCTTCCGGTTTTCTTACATGTGAAGAATGTTGTCCCATTGGGCACCGCGCTCGCGCTCTGTGCCGTGACTGCGCCGGCGACGAAGACCGCCAACATGCACAGGCCGAACCCGCTTCTGCGTCGGATCATCGCTCCAAGATCCACCCGATCCCGGCGAGCGTCAATCGGCCGATCGGCGAACCCGCCGATCGGTGCGCCGCACGGAGCCGCGAACGCGGCCGAGCGAGCCGGAGCGGCTAGGACGCGCGGGCGAGGCTGAGGGCGTAGTCGCCGGCGGCGTCGGTGAACCAGCCGCTCATCTGCAGCCCGGATTCGGTGTAGACGCACTCGAGGCGCTCGCGGGTGAACTTGCCCGAGATCTCGGTCCGCATCTCCTCGCCGGCGGCGAACTCGACGGTGAGGTCGAGCCCATCGAGGGTGACGCTCTGTTCGGCCAGTGAACGCAGGCGGATGTCCATCCGCTCCTCGCGGGCGTCGTAGCGGGCGACGTGCTCGAAGGCGTCGAGGTCGAAGTCGGCGCCGAGCTCGCGGTTGAGGACGTGGAGGACGTTCTTGTTGAACTCGGCGGTGACGCCCGCCGCGTCGTCGTAGGCGGCCTCGAGGCGCGCCGTCTCCTTGACCAGGTCGGTCCCCAGCAGGAGGTGGTCGCCGGGACCGAAGAGGGCGGCGATCCGAGTTAGGAATTCGCGGCGCTCGCCCGGGTAGAGGTTGCCGATCGTGCCGCCGAGGAAGGCGATCAAGCGCGGGTGGCCGTCGGCGTGGATCCGCTCGAGGTCGTTCTCGAAGTCGCAGACGAGGCCGCGGACGTCGAGCCCGGGGTACTCGTCGACGAGGGTGCGGGCGGTCTCGTGGGTGATCTCCTCGGAGATGTCGACTGGGACGTAGGTGCGGAGGCTGCCGGCCTCGCGCATCGCGTCCAGCAGGTGGCGGGTCTTCGAGGCCGAGCCGGAACCGAGCTCGACCAGCGTCCCGGGGGTGCCGGCCGTGGCCAGGATCTCGGGCGAGCGGTCGGTCAAGATCTCGCGCTCGGCCCGGGTCGGGTAGTACTCGTCCAGCTCGGTGATCTGCTCGAACAGCTGCGAGCCGCGCTCGTCGTAGAAGTACTTCGGCGAGAGCTCCTTCGGCGAGGCGGTCAGGCCCTCGCGGACGTCGCGCGCCATCTCGGCGGCGGCGTCGGCGTCGAGGTGGACGTCGATCGCGATCACGCCGTCCTCGCGCAACGAAGGCCGGCGAAGATCTGGCAGCGCTCGGGCAGGTCCCAGTTGCGGAAGGTCGGCCGGGCGACGTGCGAATGGGTCGCCCAGGAGCTGCCGCGCAGGACCCGATAGGTGTCGCCGAAGAAGGCCTCGGAGTACTCGCTGTAGGGGAACGCCTCGAATCCGGGATAGGGCAGGAAGTGCGAGGAGGTCCATTCCCAGGCCTGGCCGGTCGAGTCGAGGCGGTCACAGGCGGCCTCCCACTCCTGCTCGGTCGGCAGTCGCTTGCCGGCCCAGCGGGCGAAGGCGTCGGCCTGCTCCCAGGAGACGTGAATCACCGGGTGGTCGGGCTCGATCGGCGCCTTGCGGCCCATCGCGGTGCTGACCCAACCGCCCTCGCCGTCGCGCTCCCAGTACATCGGCGGCTCCGCGCCCATGGCCTCCATGAACTCGGTGTACGCAGCGTTGGTGACCGGGGTTCGGTCGATCTCGAAAGCGGTCAGCTCGACCGCGTGGCGGCGGCGCTCGTTGTCGTAGGCAAAGCCGTGCTCGGGAGCGCCTACCTCATGGGTACCCGCGTCGACGGTGATCGTCTCCGGACCGGAGGCAATGACGGCAGTCGTCCCCACCTCCCGCAGCGGCTCGTAGCCGTCGACCATCTGCAGCAGCTGCAGCATCGTCTCGTTGTGCTGGTGCTCGTGGGCGAGCAGCATCTCGTAGGCGAACCCTTCCCGCAGCAACGGGTCCTCGGCGTCGGCCTCGACGTTCACGCCCTCCAGTACGTCGAGGGCTCGCGATCGGACGTCCGCCATGTAGGAGCGCAGCTCCGCGTCGCGCAGGATCGGCAGCTCGCCGCGGGTCCTGCGCGGGTTCTCGATCGCGTCGTAGAAGCGGCCGAGCTCGCCGTGCAGCGGCTCGCGGCTGCCGATCGTCTGCACCAGCCAGAGCTCCTCGAAGTTGGCAATGTGGCCGAGGTCCCAGGCCAGTGGGCTGAGGATCGGCGAGTAGACCCGGTTCAGTTGCTCGTCGTCGAGCGGCTCGATCAGCTCGAGCGTGCACCGTCGAGCCTCGGCGAGCAGGTCCGCGATCGCTGCCTTGGAGTTTGCCGTCACCTCGGTCGCGATAGGAAAACCCTACAGAGCGTTCGGTACCGGTCTGTAAAGAAGGCATTAGGGTGCGCGCGTGGAGATCGACGGAGCGGGAGCACTGGTCGCCGGTGGCGCCTCTGGCCTCGGGGCGGCGACCTCGCGGCTGCTGGCCGCGGGGGGCGCCCGGGTCACCGTTGCCGACCTCAACGCCGAGAAGGGCGAGGCGCTGGCGGCGGAGATCGGCGGCGAGTTCGTCGCCGCCGACGTTACCGACGCCAAGGCCGTCCAGGCCGCGGTCGACAGCGCCGCGAGCGCCTGCGAGGGCCTGCGCGTCTCCGTCTGCTGCGCCGGGATCGGCTGGGCCGAGCGGCTGGCGCGCAGCCGCGGCCCCCACGACCTCGAATACTTCTCCAACGTCGTCAAGGTCAACCTGATCGGCACCTTCAACGTGCTCCGCCTTGCCGCCGCGGCGATGATCGGCAACGAGCCAAACGACGAGGGCGAGCGCGGCGTCTGCGTCAACACGGCATCGATCGCCGCCTTCGACGGCCAGATCGGGCAGGTCGCCTACGCCGCCTCCAAGGGCGGCATCGTCGGCCTCACCCTGCCCGCCGCCCGTGACATGGCCTCGAAGGGGGTGCGGGTGATGACGATCGCGCCAGGCCTCTTCGACACGCCGTTGCTGGCCGCCCTGCCGGAGGCGGCGCGGGAAGCTCTCGGCGCCGGCATCCCCTTCCCGTCGCGGCTCGGCCGGCCCGAGGAGTACGCGCTGACCGTCGCCCAGATCGTCGCCAACCCGATGCTGAACGGGGAGACGATCCGGCTCGACGGCGCCCTGCGGATGCCGCCGAAATAGATCCTGCTGAGAACGCACAAGTGCGTCCTCAGGCGTCAGACTGGGGCGATGCGGGGCTCTGAGCTGATCGCCGAGTTCCTCAAGCACTCACCGCTGGTCGTCCATTTGGGGATGGAGTTGCGCGAGATCGAGGACGACCGCGCCGTCCTCTCGCTGCCCTTCCGCGACGAGGTGGTGACGATCGGCGACGTCGTCCACGGCGGCGCCGTCTCCGCCCTGGTCGACACCGCGGCGATGGCCGCCGCCTGGTCGGCGATCGAGTTCGACGGCGAACCGCCGAAGGGCACCACCGTCGGCCTCACCGTCGACTTCCTCGCCGCCGCCCGCGCCCAGGAACTGAACGCCGAGGCCGCCGTCCTGCGCCGCGGCTCCAGCCTCTGCTTCTGCGAGGTCAAGGTCCACGGCGCCGCCGACGGCCGCCTCGTGGCGACCGGCCTGGTCACCTACAAGCTGGACTGACCGCACAGCGTTCGCGACATTGACCACGCCAGAGTGGGGTCAATGTCGCGAGCGACGTCGGCGGGGGCTTCAGTCGGTTCCCTCGGCCTCGGGGTCGCGCCAGACGTGCTTTTGCCAGGGCGGGGTGATGGCGAAGGTCGAGTCGTCGCTGGCGGCGATCGGCTCGAGCGGGATCAGGTGGACGCGGCGGCCCGGGGTGAGGCGGTCGGGGTCCTGGACCGCGATGGCGTTGCCCGCGTGGCTGCCACCGGAGACGAAGAGCAGGTGGGTCTCCGGGCCCCAGCCGTTTTCCTCGCGGATCCCGACCTCTTCGGCGAGGTCCCGCAGCTGGTCGACGCCGGCGTCCGAGGCCCAGTTGCCGGTGCTGCGGCTGTGGTTGTAGCCGTTGTGCGATGAGGCACGCTCATCGACTCGGCCGTCGGGGCCGATGCGGATCTCGACCATCTCCCAGTCATCCGCGTGAAAGCCCTCCTCGCCGACCACCAGCAGGTCGCGCAGGGTCGCGGAGTCGGCGTAGTAGGTGAAGTACTCGAGATAGAGATTGCCGGCCCGCGGGCCAAAGCAATCGGCTCCCAGCCCTTCGGTCTCCACCCTCTCCCCCACCCGGCAGTCGACCACGTGGACAAACGCAGTGACCGGCAGCCGCTCGTCGGTGCGGTGCACGAGCCCGGCGGGCTCGGCGTCACCACAGCTCGTGCTGCGGCAGCGCCGGAAGTCAACCGGCACCGCCCGCGAACCCTCCTCGAAGACGAGCGTCGGCATGTGCAGCCGCACCAGCTTCCCGACCTCCGTCCCGTACGCGGCGATCAGCGTCGGCTCGTCACCGCAGCCGTCGGCCAGCGATGCCGCGCAGAGGATCCGGTCCGCCAACGCCCGTGCCAAATCCGCGCCGGGGACCCGCACCCCGGCAGCGACCAAGCCCAGCAAGAGCAGCGAGACGACGCAAAGCGTCCCGACCCACTCGACCGTCCCCTGCCCCCGCTCCGAACCCATCCCCGGGCAAGGGCGGACACAGCGAGGCTCTCCCCCCGTCGGGGAGCGGCGCTACAGCTGCTCGATCTCGGCCGCGATGTCCGCGGCGGCTTTCTTCGCGTCGTCGAACAGCATCGAGGTGTTCGATTCGTAGAAGAGGTCGTTGTCGATGCCGGCGAAGCCGGGGGACAGCGAGCGCTTGATCACGATCACCTCGCCTGCCTCGGAGACTTCGATGATCGGCATTCCGGCGATCGGCGAATCGGGGTCGTTCTTCGCCGCCGGGTTGGTGACGTCGTTGGCGCCGATCACGACGGCGACGTCGGTGCGCGGCAGCTCCGGGTTGATCTCCTCCATCTCGCGCAGCTGCTCGTAGGGCACGTCGGCCTCGGCGAGGAGGACGTTCATGTGGCCGGGCATGCGGCCGGCAACCGGGTGGATTGCATAGCCGACGGTCACCCCGCGCTTCTCGAGCTGGTCGGCGACCTCCTTGACCGCGTGCTGGGCCTGGGCGACGGCGAGGCCGTAGCCGGGGACGAAGACGACGGTGTCGGCGTAGGCGAGCTTGATCGCCGCGTCCTGGGCGCCGATCGAGGTGTGCGGCCGCTCCTCGGTCGGACCGCCGCCACCGCCCGCGGGTGCGCCGCCGAAACCGGCGAAGAGGATGTTGGCAACCGAGCGGTTCATTGCCGTCGCCATCTCCATCGTCAGGATCGTTCCCGAAGAACCGACGATGGTGCCGGCGACGATCAGCGCCACGTTGTCGAGCGCGAAGCCGGCGGCGGCGGCGGAAAGGCCGGTGAAGGCGTTCAGCAGCGAGATCACGACCGGCATGTCGGCGCCGCCGATCGGCAGCACGACGAGGTTCCCGAGCAGCGCCGCCGCGATCAGGATGCCGATGAACAGCGCTTCCGAGGGGTCGCCGTTGTTGACCGCGATGTTGACGCAGGCGGCAACGATCCCGATCAGCAGGACGGCGTTGACAACCTGCTGGCCGGGCACCGAGAGGGGCCGGGTCGGGATCAGGTCCTGGAGCTTGGCGAAGGCGACGTTCGAGCCCCAGAAGGAGACCGAGCCGATCACCGCCGCCAGCAGGGTCGGGATCAGCTCTTCGAGCGGGATGTCGCCGCCGAGGGAGATCCCGTGACGAAGCTCCGACCAGGCGATCAGGGCGACGGCGCCGCCGCCAACCCCGTTGTAGAGGGCGACCATCTGCGGCATCTCGGTCATCTGCACCCGCACCGAAGCGACGAAGCCGACCGCCGAGCCGACCCCGAGGCCGATGATGATCAGGCCCCAGTTGCCCATCCCGTCCAGCAGCAGCGTCGTCGCCACGGCGACCGCCATGCCGGCGGCGGCGACCATGTTTCCCTGCTTGGCGCTGGTCGGGTGAGTGCCTTTTTTGAGCCCGATGATGAAGAGGCTGAAGGCGACGATGTAGAGCGCCGTGGCGGCGTCACCGCCCGGCTTGAGGACTGCGAGCAGGGTCATTTGTCCTCGGCCTTGGGTTTCGGCTTTTTAGAGAACATGCCCAGCATCCGGTCGGTGACCATGAAGCCGCCGACGATGTTGATCGCGCCGAAGGCGACGGCGATCGTCCCGATCACGTACTCGAGGCCGTCGTCGGCGTAGCCGAGGACGATCAGCCCGCCGAGCATGACGATGCCGTGGATCGCGTTGGTCTGCGACATCAGCGGCGTGTGCAGGGTGGTCGGGACCTTGGAGATCACCTCGAAGCCGACGAAGGCGGCGAGAACCAGGATCGCGAGCTCGGTGAACAGCGTCATTTGGCGGCCCTCTCGTTCTTGATCTCGCCGCCCTGGGTGATGCAGGCGGCGGCGATGATGTCGTCCTCGAAGTCGACGTTCAGCGCGCCCTCCTCGGTGACCATCAGGCCGAGCAGGTTCTCGAGGTTTTTCGCGTAGAGCTGGGAGGCGGGCACCGGCATCTCCGAGGCGAGGTTGCGGGGGCCGATCACCTTGACCCCGTTCTCGACCACGGTCTGGCCGGGCTCGGTCAGCTCGCAGTTGCCGCCGGTCTCGGCGGCGAGGTCGACGATCACCGAACCCGGCGCCATCCCGCGCACCGCGTCGGCGGTGATCAGCAGCGGCGCCGGCCGGCCGGGGATCGCGGCGGTGGTGACGATGATGTCCTGTTTGGCGGCGTTGTCGGTGAGGGCGTCGCGCACCTGCGCGTTCTCCTCGTCGGTCAGCGGCCGCGCGTAGCCCCCCTCGCCCTCGGCGTCGGGGATGAAGTCGAGTTCCAGCGGCCGGCCGCCGAGCGAGGCGATCTGCTCCCAGGCGGCGCGACGGATGTCGAAGCCGGTGACGATCGCACCCAGGCGCTTGCCGGTGGCGACCGCCTGCAGGCCGGCGACGCCGGCGCCGAGGACGAGGACCTTGGCCGGCGGCACGGTGCCGGCGGCGGTGGTCATCATCCCGAAGAAGCGGCCCGACTCGCGGGCGGCGATCAGCATTGCCGCGTAGCCGGCGGCGGCGGCCTGCGAGGAGAGCGCGTCCATCGCCTGGGCGCGGGTCGTCCGCGGGATCGCCTCCATCGCGAAGCTGGTGACGCCGGCGACGGCCAGCGCTTTGTTGGTCTCGGCCGCGACCCAGGGGTTGAGGTGACTGATGTAGACCTGGCCCGATTTCAGCCTGCCGATCTCCGCCGCCGTCGGGACGGCGACCCGGAGGACGACGTCGGCGCCCCAGATCGCGTCCGGCGCGGCGATCTCGGCACCGGCGTCGGTGTACTGGGAATCGGGATGGCCGGCAGCGTCGCCGGCGCCGGCCTCGACGAGCACGTCGACGTGCTCGTTTTTCTTCAGCGACTTGACCACGTCAGGGACTAGCGCGACCCGGCGCTCCCCATCCACGGTCTCTTTCGGGACTCCGATCCTCATGACCCTGCGGCGCGGAAGATTAAGCGAAAGCGCTAGTCGACCGCGCCCACACCCGCCATTTGGGCGAGCCGCTCGAGCGTGTGCAGTTGCTGATCCCGCTCTACATGAACCGGTGACACGATCAGGCGGTCGATGCCGGCGCCGCGGAAGCGCTCGACCCGCTCGGCGACCTCGGCCTCGGTCCCGACCAGCGAGGTTGCCTCGACGATCTCGTCCGGCATCGCCTCGAAGGCGCCGGCCTTGTCACCGTCCTGGAAGCGCTGCTGGACCTCGTCGGCGACCTCGCCGAAGCCGAAGCGGTGGGCGAGATCGACGTAGAAGTTGGTCTTGCGGCTGCCCATGCCGCCGAAGTAGAGGACGAGGCCGGCCTTGACGACGCTCTTTGCCGCCTCGAGGTCGCCGTCGATCGCCACCTGCAGCGAAGGGCTGACCTCGAGGTCCGAGCGCTGGCGCCCGCCCTTGGCGAAGCCGGCCTCCAGGTGCTCGCCCCAGGTCGCCTCGAAGGCGTCGACGCTGAAGAAGATCGGGATCCAGCCGTCGCAGATCTCGGCCGCCATCTCGACCGATTTACGCCCGATCGCACCGACGAAGACCGGGATCTCGTTGCGCAGCGGGTGGAAGTTGAGCTTCAGCGCCTTGCCCTCGCCACCCGGCAGCGGCAGCGTGTAGTGCTCGCCCTGATGGTCGACCGGGCCTTCGCGGGCGATGATCGCGCGAACGACTTCGATGTACTCGCGGGTCCGGCCCCAGGGCTTCGCGTAGGGGACGCCGTACCAGCCTTCGGAGACCTGCGGGCCGGAAGGGCCGAACCCGAAGAGGAAGCGGCCGCCGGACAGTTTGTCGATCGTCGCCCCCGCCATCGCGGCCGCAGCCGGGGGACGCGCCGGCACCTGCAGGATCGCGGCGCCGAGGTTGATCGTCTCGGTCTTGGCCGCCAGCCAGGCCAGCACGCTGACCACGTCGGAGCCGTAGGACTCGGCGGCCCAGACCGACTCGTAGCCGTGCCCCTCGGCCGCCTTGACGACCTCCAGCGCGTCCTCGCCAGCCGGTCCGATTCCCCAGTACCCCAGATTGAGTCCAAGCTTCAGCGCCATCCGGCCCTCACCCTATTGAATACCGGCAGTGGAAACGGAACTGCCTTCTGTTGACCAGGGACTAACTAACAAGGAGGCGGCGGCGCGGCTGCGCAAGCTGGGGCCGCCGCCGGAGACGTCCTCGCGCTCGGTCTCGAGCATCGTCGCCAGCAACGTCTTCACGCTGTTCAACGCGATCATCGGCGTCTTCTTCGTCCTCGACCTCGGTCTTGGCCTCTACGCCGACTCGATCTTCGGCCTGATCGCGGTGATCAACTCCTACATCGGGATCCGCCAGGAGCTGAAGGCGAAGGCGACCCTCGACGAGCTGGCGGTGCTGGTCGCGCCCCACGCCCGCGTCGTCCGCGAAGGCGCGGTCGTCGAGCTGCTGGCGACCGAGGTCGTGCCCGGGGACGTGATCGCGGTCGGACCCGGCGACCAGCTCGTCGCCGACGGCGACGTGCTCGCCACCCGCGGCATGACCCTCGACGAGTCGATGCTGACCGGCGAGGCCGACGGGATCCAGAAGAACCGCGGCGACCGCGTCCTCTCCGGCTCCTTCTGCGTCTCCGGCTCCGGCCACTACGTCGTCGACGCGGTCCGCGAGCAGAGCTACGCCGGCCGCGTCGCCGGCGAGGCGAAAGCGTTCCGCCACCCGCTCTCGCCGCTGCAGGAAGAGGTCAACCGGGTGATCCTCGTCTGCACCTACGCGATGCTGCCGCTCGCGGTCCTGCTGCTGGTGACGCTGAAGCTCCGCAACACCAGCCTCGACGAGGCCGCCCAGACGGCGACCGCCGGCCTGGTGACCCTGATCCCCGAGGGCCTGGTCCTGCTGATGAGCGTCACCTTCGCCGTCGCCGCCGTGCGGCTGGCGCGCCGCGACACCCTGGTCCAGCAGATGAGCGCCTCCGAGAGCCTCGCCGCCGTCGACACGATCTGCGTCGACAAGACCGGGACGCTGACCGCAGGCGAGCTGACCCTGGCCGGGGTCGAGTTCGCCGAGGGCGTCGACCCGGCCCTCGGCGCCGCCACCCTCGCCCGCTTCGCCGCCAGCGCCGGCGACCGCAACAAGACGCTGGAGGTGATCGCCGAGCGCTACCCGGGCGAGGCGGCGCCGGTGCGGGCCGAGGTCCCCTTCTCCTCGGAGTGGAAGTGGAGCGGGCTGGCACTGGCCGACGGCGACAGCGGCGGCACCTACGTGCTCGGCGCGCCCGACGTCCTCGCCGAGGCGGGTGCCCTCACCCTGCCGCCGGCGCTCGCCGCCAAGCTCGCAGCCGAAACCGCCGCCGGCCGCCGCGTCGTCGCCTTCGGCGAGACCGGCGAGGCACTGCCGCGCGACCCGGGGGCCGAGGCGCCGCCGCGGATGGCGCCGCTGGCCCTGGTCGTGCTCGAGGAGACGCTGCGCCCCGACGCGGCCGAAACGATCGCTTTCATGCGCGAGCAGGAAGTCGACCTGAAGCTGATCTCCGGCGACGCCGCCGCCACCGTCACCGCGGTCGCCTACGCGGTCGGCGTCCCCGAGGACGCGGGCGTCGTCGAGGGACCGGAACTGCCAGACGACCCGGAGCGGCTGCAGCAAATCGCGCTCGACAACACGATCTTTTGCCGGATCAAACCGGAGCAGAAGAAGGCGCTGGTCGCGGCCCTGGTCAGCGCCGGGCGCTACGTGGCGATGATCGGCGACGGCGTCAACGACGTGCCGGCGCTGAAGCAGGCGCGGATGGCGGTGGCGATGGGATCGGGTGCCCAGGTGACGAAGGGCGTCGCCGACGTCGTCCTGCTCAAAGATCAGTTCTCGCGGCTGCCGGAGGCGGTCGGCGAGGGACGGCGGATCGCCCGCAACATCCACCGGCTGGGACGCCTCTACCTGACCAAGAGCGTCTATGCGGCGACCCTGATCGTGATCGTCTCGCTGCCCGGCTTCGCCTTCCCCTTCCTCCCCCGCCACCTGACGATGGCCGCCTTCCTGACGATCGGGATCCCCTCCTTCGTCCTCGCCCTGGCGCCCTCGGACGGGCCGCTCTACCGCGGCCGGCTGCTGCGGGCGCTGGCGGCCTTCGCGGTCCCGGCCGGGGTGGCGACGGCGCTCGGGTCGATCCTCTCCTTCTTCCTCGTCGACACCGTCGCCGGCGCCAGCCTCAACGCCGGCCGCACCGCGGCGACGACGACGCTGATCGTCCTCGGCCTCGCCTTCGTGCTGCTGCTGGAGCGCGGCCCCGGCCGCGAGCACATCGCGATCCAGAGCTACATGCTGGCCCTGATCGCCGGCCTCGGTGCCCTCTACGCGCTGATCCTCGCCATCGCCCCGGTCCGTGACTTCTTCGAAATGGCGCTGCTCAACTCGGTCCAGTGGTTCCTGGCGATGCTGGCGGCCGCGGTCGGGCTGACGATCGCCAGCGTCCTCTGGCGCCTGCCCCAAGTGGAAGCGTGGGAAGCGCCGGCCGAGGACCCGCCGCACGGATTTGAGGCCGAAGAGGCCGACTCTCCCGCTGTCTAGTCCCAGCCGGGCTTTTTTCGACGTTGGGCCATGTCCCGGCCCGGGTACCAGGCCTAGCGTGATCTCATGGCGACCACGCTAGATCCGGCCCGCCCCTTTCCCGGTGCCGGTGAGTACCCGCTTGACGCGGGTCACTGCGACGAGGCGTTCGCCCAGACCGGCGCTCCGCGCCCTCCCTACGTGGAAGTGCTCGACGCGCTCGCGCGGCAGAATCTGGTGGTGCTGCGCGAGCGCGTCCGGTCGAATGCGGCCGGGCTCGGCCTCTCCTTCGGCCCCGGCCGGGCGATCGCGGTCGATCCGGTCCCACGGCTGATCGAGGCCGCCGAGTGGGACCCGCTCAAGGTTGGCCTGGGACAGCGGGCGCGGGCGCTGAACGCGTTCCTCGCCGACGTCTACGGCGAGCAGCGGATCTTCGCGGCCGGCATCGTCCCGCGGCGCCTGCTCGAGACCTCGGTCGGCTACGAGCCGCGGATGCAGGGACTGCTCGATCCTCGCCTGCCGGCGGCGACCGTCGCCGGCCTCGACCTGGTTCGTGACGGCGAGGGCGAGCTGCGCGTGCTGGAGGACAATCTGAGGATGCCGTCCGGCGCCACCTACGCGCTCGCCGTGCGCGAAGCGGTCGCGCCCGAGCTCGGCCTCGCGACCGAGCCGGCGCCGCTCGACGGCTACGTCGAGCTGCTCGGCGCCGCGATCCGCGCCGCCGCTCCCGACGGCGGCTCCGACCCATCGGCGGCGATCGTCTCCGACGGCCCGGATTCGGGCGCCTGGTACGAGCACCGCCGGCTCGGCCGCGAACTCGGTCTGCCCGTCGTCGTCCCCCGCCAGCTCGAGCAGCGCAAGGGCCGGCTCTACTTCCGCCGCGGCCGCGACAGCACCCAGCTCGACGTCCTCTACCGGCGCCTCGACGAGGACCGCCTCAGCGCTCCCAACGGCAGCCTCACCGCGCTCGGCGAGCTGCTGCTGCCGACCCTGGAGTCCGGCCGCCTGCGCTGCGTCAACGCCTTCGGCACCGGCGTCGGCGACGACAAGCTCACCCACGCCTACGTCGAGGAGATGATCCGCTTCTACCTCGGCGAGGAGCCGCGGCTGCGCTCGGTGCCGAGCTTCGACCTCTCCGACGAGGCGGTCCGCGAGCAGGTCCTGGGCCGGCTCGACGACCTGGTGCTGAAGCCGCGCGAGGGCTTCGGCGGCCACGGGGTGACGATCATGCAGCGGGCGACCGCGGCCCAGCGCCGGCGCGCGATCGGCCTCCTGCGGCGCCGTCCCGAGGGCTTCATCGCCCAGGACACGGTGCCGCTCTCCAGCCACCCGACCGTCTGCGGCGGCCGCCTGCGACCGCGCCGGGTCGACCTGCGGCCGTTCGTCATCAGCGGCCCCGGCGCCAGCGCGGCGATGACCGGCGGCCTCACCCGTTATGCGAAGGGGGCCGGCGAGATGGTCGTCAACAGCTCCCGCGGCGGCGGTTGCAAGGACACCTGGATCGTCGGTCCCGGGGCGCGCCGATGAAGCGCCGCTCCCTCGCTTCGCGGCAGCAGCACCGGCCGCTGATCGGCGTCACCACCTCCGAGGTGCGGGCCGCGGAGCGGGTGACGCCGCTGCCCGAGGGTGAGCCGGTCGGGCGCGAGATGGCGCTCGGACTTACCTACCTGAAGGGGATCGAGGCAGCAGGCGGCCTGCCGGTGGTGATGCCGCCGATGGCGGAGGACGCGATCGAGCCGCTGCTCGACCGACTCGACGGGATCTGCCTCTCCGGCGGCCCCGATCTCGACCCCCGCAACTACGACGCCGACCCCCATCCAGAACTGGGGCCGACCGAGCCCGACCTCGACCGCTTCGAGCTCGCGATCGCCCGTCGCGCCGACGCCCGCGGAATTCCGATCCTGGCGATCTGCCGCGGCACCCAGGCGCTCAACATCGTCCGCGGCGGCGTCCTCCACCAGCACCTGCCCGATCTCTCCGAAGAGATCGGGCACCGGCAGACGACGCCCGGCGACCAGACCAGCCACGCGGTCGAGATCGACCCCGGCAGCAAGCTGGCGGCCGCCCTTGGTCCTGACGCCGAGATCGACGTCAACTCCTTCCACCACCAGGCGATCGACCGGCTCGGCCAGGGGCTGACGGTCAGCGCCCGCGCTCCGGACGGGACGATCGAGGCGGTCGAGGATCCGACCCGGCCGTTCCTGATCGGCGTCCAGTGGCACGCCGAGACGCTCGTCCACCGTCCCTACGAGGCGGCGCTCTTCCGCCGCTTCGTCGACGCCTGCCGCGACGACGAGCCCGAACTGCTGAGCCGCGGGCGGGAGGTCGCGTGACCGTGGCCGCGCCCGGGACGCTGCCGGCCTGGGCGACTTGGGCGAAGCCGCACGAGCTCGGGCCCTACACGGTCGGGATCGAGGAGGAGGTGATGCTGCTCGACCAGCTGACCTGGGCGCTCGCGCACCGGATCGACAGCGTCCTCCCCCGCCTTCCCCACGGTCGTACCGCCAGCTTCACGGCTGAGACCCACGGCTCGGCGCTGGAGATCCAGACCGGAGTTCACGCCCGCATCCCCGACGCAATCGAGGAGCTGGCGGCGCTGCGGACCGAGCTCGACACCACCCTGCGGCCGCTCTCGATGCGGGCCGCCAGCGCCGGCACCCACCCGTTCGCGGTCTGGCAGGAGATCGTCATCTCCGCCGGCGAGCGCTACCAGTTCGTCTACGGCTCGATGCGCGAGCTGGCCCGCCGTGAGCCGACCTTCGGGCTTCACGTCCACGTCGGCGTGCCCGACAGCGAGGCGGCGATCCACGCCGCCAACCGGCTCCGCACCCACATCCCGCTGCTGCTGGCGCTCTCGGTCAACTCGCCCTTCTGGCAGGGCCGCGACACCGGCCTCGCCTCGGCCCGGACGCCGCTCTTCCAGGCCTTCCCCCGGGTCGGGATCCCCCGTCCCTTCGCCGACTACGCCGAGTTCGTCGAGTCGGTCGACGTCCTGATCCGCTGCGACGCGGTACCGGAGCCGACCTTCCTCTGGTGGGACGTGCGGCCCCAGCCCCGCTTCGGCACCGTCGAGGTGCGGATCATGGACGCGCAGACGACGCTGCCCGACACCGCCGCGATCGCCGCCCTCGTCCAGTCCATCGTCCGCGCCGAGGTCGAGGGCACCGAGCACATGGAACGGCCGATGCCGCAGGAGGTCCTCGCCGAGAACCGCTTCTTAGCCGCCCGCGACGGCATGGATGCCGAGCTGATCGAGCCCGAACTGGGGCGCCGCGTCCCCGCCCGCGAGCTGCTCGCCGACCTGGTCACGATCTGCGGCCCGCACGCCGACGCGCTCGGCTGCCGGGCGGAGCTGGAGAGGGTGACCACCCTCGGCCAGCGCACCGGCGCCCAGCGTCAGCTCGACCTCTCGCGGCGGCTCGGCTCACTGCCCCGCGTCGTCGCGGTGCTGGCCGACGACTTCCTCGTCCGCGGCTAACGGCCAGCGGCGGCCTGGCCAAGCAGTTCAAGGACGCAGGAGGCGAAGCGTGCTCTGCACGTGAGCCGACGAGGACGCCGAAATGCGCTGGTCAGGCCGCCGCTGGTGGGATCACGAACTGGGTGACGATCAGATTGCCGGCGAGCTTCGTCTCGCCGGCCCTGGTCCGCTGCATCTTCACCTCGGCGACGACGGTGTTGCGGCCGGCGTGAAGCGGCACCGCTTCGGCGACGATCTCGTCGTCGAGCAGACCCGAGCCGAACACGTTCAGCTTCAGCTCGATCGTCGTGAAGTCGTGATGCGCCGGAATGCTGCGGAAGGTGACCCAGGCGGCGACAGTGTCGCCGAGCGCCGTCCAGACGCCGCCGTGGACGTAGCCGCCGGGGTGCAGATGGCGCTTGTCGACGACGATCCGGCCGCGGGCCCGCTCGGGCCCGATCTCGAGCGGCTCGATCCCGAGGTCGCCGGGGAAGGTGCCCCGGGCGAACTCACGGATGTGCTCCGGCGTTACCTGCGAGAGATCGGCCACGGGCCGTATGAAATCAGGAGCTGTGGCGTTTGCCAGGCTTGGCGCAGCTCGAGCGGGTGTGGCGGGTGCCTTTCCGCTTGCCGGTGGCCTTGCCCGAGCGGCACGCCCGCTTCGCCTTCGGCCCGACGGTCGCCCGCGGTGCGGTCGCCGACGGGGTCCCGTGGGAGGCGGTCGCGGCTTCCCAGCCCGCTTCTTCGGCGCTGCTGTTCGGACCGCCCGCCGGGACGCTGGCGGGCTCAGCGGTGCCACTGCTGGTCCCGCCGGAAGCTCCCGGCGCTTCGCTGGCGCTGGGGTCGTAGATCTCGGCGAAGGGGACGATCGCCTGGCCTTCGAATGCTTTCGCATCATCGCTGCTGCCGCCGGCGATCAGCATCCGGCCACCGGGCAACGGGGCGACAGCGGGGCGGTTGACGTCGAGGTCGAGACCGGTTCCGGCGAAGGCTTCGGTGACCGGGCCGTACTCCTCGGTCGTCTTCAGCGGTCCCATTTCGGAGCGGGTGAATTCGGTGAAGAGCAGGACCGTGCCGTCGTCCAGGGTCCCTCCCGCGCCGCCGTAGGGACGGGCCGTTTCCGGGCCGAGGCTGAAGGTTTCGGTGACCGGGTCGTAGATCTCGGTGCGAACGGCGTTTTCGCCGCCGCCGCGGGCGACGATCAGGACGCTGCCGTCGGGCAGAGTTGCCGCGATGCCCATTCCCCGCCGGCTGGCCATCGAGTCGGTTGGGCTGAATTCTTCGCTTTCCGGATCGTAGATTTCGGCGCTCGAGAGGGTCCCTTCGCCGTAGCCGCCGGCGACCAGGATCCTGCCGTCGGGCAGGGGCGCCGCCATCGCGCCGAACCGCGCCACGGCCATCGAGTCGGTGGCGCTGAATTCGCCGGTTTCGGGGTCGTAGATTTCGGCGCTGGCGAGCGGCGTGCCGCCGCCGCCCCAGATCTGGCCGCCGACCACGAGCACGCGGCCGTCGGGAAGCGGCGCCGCGGCCGGATCCATACGCGAGACGGCCATCGAGCCGGTGGCGCTGAATTCGCCGCTGGCGCCGTCGTAGACCTCGGCCGAAGCCAGGCTCTCGGAGGCAGTGGTGAAGCCGATGTGGTGGAGGCCGCCGACGACGAGGACGTCGCCACCGGGCAGCGGCGCGGCCGCCGCCTTGTAGCGCTCGGTCAGCAGCGAGCCGGTCGGTTCGAGCGCGGCGGCCGAGGCCGCAGTCGGGGCGATGACGAGGGCGAGGGCCGCGGCGACCGTCGCCATCAACCCGATTGCCACTCCTCTTTTGCGCCTGTCAGTCGTCATCGTCGGCAGGGGCGACTATGCCACGGGTGTTGGAGATCGCCGGTCGGACATGCGTCCAGCAACTCAAGATCCGGGACGCCGGAGCCGATTCCGGCGGCTGTTTACTCGCTGCCCGGGTCGAGCCCGAACCCCTCGAGCCCGAAGTCGCCGTAGGGCTCGTCGCGCTCACGCACCGCCTCGCGGAAGCCGCCTTCGGCAGCCCGGCGGACGAAAGCGTGGCCCTCCTCGGTGTGGCGAGTGATGCCGTCGAAGAAGGTGCCGAGCACCTGGGCCTGGGCCAGACCCTGGGCGTGGACCGACTGGTTGACCAGCAGCTTCATCATCACCAGCTGGTTGATCGGCATCCGCCCCACCCGCTCCAGCAGCCGCTCGAAGCGGGCATCGAGCTCGGCCGGCGGCGCCGACTCGGTCGCCAGTCCCCACTCCGCCGCCTCGCGCCCGGTCAGCGAGTCGCCGGTCAGGAGCAGGCGCTTGGCCCGCATCGGCCCCAGCCGGCTCGCCCACATCGCCGTCGTCGGCGAGCCCCAGGCCCGGGCCGGCGGATAGCCGATCTTGGCGTCGTCGGCGATCACCAGCAGGTCGGAGCAGAGCGCCATGTCGGTGCCGCCGGCGACGCAGTAACCGTGGACCTTGCAAAGGACCGGCTTCTCGGAGTGGAAGAGGCTCATGAAGCCGCGCACGTTGCGCGACATGAACTGGTAGTCGGTGACCGGGTCCCAGTTCGTGTCGGGAGCGTGGTTGGTGGCGATCGTCGCCGGGTCGAGCGGCGAGCCGGCCGGCGCCTCCGGGGTGCCGAGCTCGCTCATGTCGCCCTCGGCCGAGGCGACCAGGTCGTAGCCGCCGCAGAAGCCGCTGCCGTTGCCGGCCAGCGCGATCGCGTGCACCGCCGGGTCGAGGTTGGCCCGCTCGACGCACTCGGCCAGCTCGACCGGCATCCGCGGCGTGATCCCGTTACCCCGCTCCGGCCGGTCGAGCGTGATCCGCGCGACCGGCCCATCCGCCTCGTAGGTCAGCGTCTCCATGCCGCGTGTCGAGTTTGTTTCCAAGTGGGAAACAAACTCGACATCCCTAGTTCATCCTCTCCACCAACATCGCCTTACCCTGGCCCCCCGCCACGCACATGGTCTCGAGGCCGATCTGGTGGTCGTCGGTCTCCATCACGTTCAGCAGCGTGCCCATGATCCGGGCGCCGGTCATCCCGAATGGGTGACCGAGGGCGATCGCGCCGCCGTGAGTGTTGAGCTTGTCTTCCGCGATCCCGCATTCGGCCATGATCGGGATCACCTGGGCGGCGAAAGCCTCGTTGAGCTCGACCGCGCCGACATCGTCGATCGTCATCCCGGCCCGGTCGAGGGCCTTCTTGATCGCGCCGATCGGGGCGACGCCCATCAGCTCCGGCTCGTTGCCGTAGGTGGCGGCGGTGATGATCCGGGCGCGCGGGGTCAGGCCCAGCTCCTTCGCCTTGGTGTCGCTCATGATCAGCACCGCGGCGGCACCGTCGTTGAGCGGGCAGGAGTTGCCGGCGGTGACGCCGCCGCCGCCGAAGGCCTCCGGCAGTTCGGACAGCTTCTCCAGGGTCGAGGAGGCGCGGGGACCGTCGTCTTTGGCGACCTCGGTCCCGTCCTCGAGCTTGACCGGGACGATCTCGCGGTCGAAGAAGCCGTCTTCCTGCGATTTGACGGCGAGTTCCTGCGAGCGCTGCGCGAACTTGTCCATGTCGGCGCGGCTGACCTCGTACTTGTTGGCGACGTTGACCGCAGTCACGCCCATCTCGATGTAGGCGTTGGGCTGGCCGTTGTTGCCTTTGAGGCTGTCGTTCTGGTCGGCGGCCCCGGCGGCCTCGGTGCGCTCGTTGTAACGGCTCACCCACTCGACGCCGACGGCGAGGTAGGCATCGCCCTCGCCGGCCTTGATCGCGTTGCCGGCATGGCGGATCGCGTCGAGGCTGGAGGAGCAATAACGGGAGACGGTGACGCCGTTGACCTCCTGTGGCAGCTTCTCGGAGAGCAACGAGATGATGCGGCCGAGGTTGAAGGCCTGCAGGCCCTGCGGCATGCCGACGCCGCAGAAGACGTCCTCGATCAGGGCGGGGTCGACCTCGGGATTGCGCTCGAGCAGTTGGTCGACGACGAAGGCACCCATCTCATCGGGGCGCAGCTGGGCGAGCGAGCCCTTGAAGGCACGGCCGATCGGCGTGCGGAGGGTGTCGACGATCACTGCTTCGGGCATTGCGTTTTCTCCTTGGGGCTGGGTGGATGACTGCAGTTCGAGCGGAGCGTAGTTGACCCGCCATTTGGGGGTTTTGTGTGGAAAAGCACAATGTAGCCCGATCTCGTCTACAGGCTGCGTTACATTCGCCTCAATCCATCTCACGCACAAGCGTGAGTCATGCCGCGGATGCGGCAGCGAAAGGAGGGCCCTTCATGCCTGAGGGCTACTGCGTCAAAGAGCGTAAGAAGGTCGAGATCCAGGACGCCAAACAGGTGACTATGAAGAACGGTCGCCCGGCGATCCAGGGCGTTTGCCCCGATTGCGGGACGAAAATCTTCAAGATCGGAAAACTCTAGGCCGGTCCCCTGAAGCTGCCGCCTCCCGGTGCCGGTGTCTACCGGCACCGGGTGGCGTCGCCCTCTACCCGGCGGCTGAACCCGTCGCCGCCTCCATACGTAGTCCGGATGCCGTGATCCTTCCCGCATCAAAATCGTCGTAATGGCCGCCGGGGCCCTCAGCCGCGAACGCGACGTCCGCGACGCCTACGCCGCCCACGCCGGCGAGCTCTACGGCTTCGCCGTGCGCTCGCTCGACGATGCCGGCCTCGCTGAAGAGGCGGTCCAGGAGACCTTCGTCCGCGCCTGGCGTGCGGGCGAGCGCTTCGACCCCGAGATCGGTTCGCTGCGGACCTGGCTGTTCGCGATCCTGCGCAACGTCGTCATCGACCTTGGCCGGGCGCGCTCGGTGCGACCGCGGGTCGGGCCGGAGGGCGGCATCGAGCCCTCGGTCGAGCCCCTCGATGAGGCGCTGCTCTCCTGGCAGGTCGAGGAGGCGATGCGCCGGATCGGCGACGACCACCGCCGGGTGATCGTCGAGACCTACTACCGCGCTCGCCCCTACGCCGAGGTCGCGGAGGAACTGGGGGTGCCGGAGGGAACGGTGAAGAGCCGCGTCTATTACGGCCTGCGAGCACTGCGAGTCGTGCTGGAGGAGATGGGCTATGAAGACTGAGAACTGCCGCGAATGGCGCGAGTCGCTGGGCGCCTACGCGCTCGGGCACCTGAGCGCTGACGAGCAGGCCGGGCTCGAGGCGCACCTCGAGGGCTGCGCCGAGTGCCGGGCCGAGGTCCAGTCACTGCAGCAGGTGGCGACGCTCCTCCCCCACGCCGACCCCGAGCGTTTCGGACCATCGCCGCAGCCGCCCAAGGACCTCGGCGAACGGATCCTCGCCACGCTCGACGGCGAGCGCCGCGAGCAGCGCCGCCACCAGCGGCGGCTCCGCTTCGGCTTCGCCTTCGGCGGCGCTGCGACCGCGCTGGCGGTCGCCGTTCTGGCGCTGGTCGTCTTCACCGGCGGGGGCGGCGAGGGAGAGCCCGAGCAGCACGTCGAGTTCAGCTCGTTGCCGGCGGGCGTGGAGATGGCGGCGATGCTGGAGCCGCACGCCTACGGGACCGAGATCCACATGTATGTGAGCGGCATCCGCTCCGGCACGCTCTGCCGCGTCTTCCTCCGCGCTGACGACGGCGCCCGTTACCCGGCCGGCACCTTCCGCTACCGCTGGGGCGACGACTCCAACGCGATCCTCAGCTCGGCCCTCGACCTCTCGCGCACGGCGGCGATCGGCGTCCACGCCGGCGACAAGACCTTCATCGCTCCGGTCGACCGATCGGCGGCGGCAATCCAGATCCGACCCGAGGAGGAAGAGACGTGAGCAAGAACATCTACGCGCTCGCACTACTGGCCGTGACCGCGGCGCTGGTCGTCGCCGGCTGCGGCGGCAGCGACAGCAGCGGCTCGGGCGGCGGCGCCTACGGTGGCAAGGGCGGCGCGCCCGCGAGCGACGAATCGACCGCAGCCAGCTCCGAAGGCTCGGGCGGCGGCGCTTATTCCTACTCCGCACCGGCCAACGGCGAAGCCGAAGAAAGCGGCAACGCCTACGTCGCGCTCGGCAGCGTGCCGAAGCTGGGCATGGTCCTGGTCGACTCGAAGGGCTTCGTCCTCTACGACTTCCACAAGGACAAGGGCACGACGTCGAGCTGTTACGGCGCCTGCGCCGAAGGCTGGCCGCCGCTCCTGAGCGAAGGCGAACCGAAGCCGTCGAACGGCGCCAACGCCGCGATGCTGGGGACGACCGAACGCAAAGACGGGACGATGCAGGTCACCTACAACGGCCACCCGCTCTACACCTTCGCCGGCGACCAGAAACCGGGCGAAGCGAACGGCAATGACATCAGTGCCTTCGGCGGCGAGTGGTACGCGCTGAAGGGCAACGGCGAGGAGCCCGAGGGCTGAGCTGTTCTAGCTAGCGTTCTGCTTGCCGCGCTTGCGGTAGGAGATCGAGGGAGGGACGAGCTCTCGGATCT
This sequence comes from Solirubrobacterales bacterium, assembly GCA_035509895.1. GTDB lineage: Bacteria > Actinomycetota > Thermoleophilia > Solirubrobacterales > 70-9 > VAYN01. The sequence continues at coordinate 3,983 of DATKIA010000030.1, read as the reverse complement.
CGGCCAGGAGGCGGGCCGAGAGCTCGGCCGGCTCCTCGTCCGGGCGCGGCTGGCCGCCGGCCGGGTCGAAGAAGCGCAGGCGCAGCCGCGGGCGGCGCGGGAACCCGGTCAGGTCCGAGGTGCCCTCGATCGCGACCAGGCTGACGTGGGCCTCCGGCACCTCCAGCGCCAGCCGGCCGACGCCGCTGCGCGCCCGCAGCACCTTGCCGCGCGAGCGCGTGCCTTCGGGGAAGACGCCGATGCAGGCGCCGGCGCGGAGGACCTCGACCGCCTTCGACAGCGCCTCTTTGTCGCCGGCGCCGCGCACGATCGGGACCTGGCCCATGCCGTTGAGGATCGGCGCCAGCGGCTTGATCTTCCAGAGGTCGGATTTGGCCAGGGCGCGGATCTGGCGCCGCTTGATCGCGCCGACGCCGACCATCACCGGGTCCCAGTGGCTGTCGTGGTTGCCGATCAGGAGCAGCGGGCCCTCGGCCGGCAACGACTCGAGGCCCTCCACGCGCAGCCGGCCCCACAGCGCCACCGGGCGGTTGAGGGCCATCGCAATGCGGTAGGTGAGGGTGCGCTCGCGCATCTGGGGACGTGAGTTCTACGCGTTCGCGGCCCTTTCGGGTCAGCCGGTCGCCTCAGCGGCACGCCGGAGCAGGTCCCGCAGGGTCCGCTGATCGGCGGCGGAGAGGCCCGCCAGCCACTCCGGCGGCCGCTCGATCTCGCGGGTCAGGCGGGCTCGCAGCCGCCGACCCTCGGCGCTGAGAGCGATCAGCTTGACGCGGCGGTCGTGCTCGGCCGGGCGGCGCTCGGCGAAGCCGCGCTCTTCGAGGCCGTCGACGATCCCGGTCACGTTGGAGGGGTCGCAGTGGAGGAAGGTCGCGATCTCCCCCATCGTCCGCGGCTCGTCGAGCAGCCGCACCGCCCCGAGCTGCGCCGGCGTCAGCCCGAGCTTGCGGGCGATCTCGAGGAAGCGCGGCGGGTAGACGAGCCCGACCAGGAGCTTCCAGGCCTCACGGGCCGTCGCCTCCTTCTCAACCTTCGACTTTCCGTCCTCCGTCATCGGCATGAAGCTATTGTAGCTCAATCTTTGATAACCTCAACTATTGAGCTTGGCAGTCAATCCGGGAGAGGACGATGGCAGCAGACAACGCACAACCGCAGGGCATCGAAGTAGAAGCCCTGGTGCGCGAGTTCAAAAAGGGACCGCGCGCGGTCGACGGCATCGACCTGCGGGTCGAGCCGGGTGAGATCTACGGCTTTCTCGGCCCCAACGGCGCCGGCAAGTCGACGACGGTGCTGATGCTGACGACGCTGCTGCCCCCCACCGCGGGATCCGCCCGCGTCGCCGGCTTCGACATCGTCTCCGAAGGGCCGCGGGTGCGCTCGGCGATCGGCGCGGCGCTGCAGGAGGCGGCGCTCGATCCGCTGCTGAGCGGCAGCGAGCACATGCGGCTGCAGACCTCCCTGCACGGCATCCCCAAGGGCGAGCGCGAGGCGCGAGGTGCCGAGCTGCTGGAGCGGGTCGGCCTCTCCGAGGCCGCCGATCGCAAAGTCGGCGGCTACTCGGGCGGGATGAAACGGCGGCTCGACCTGGCGCTGGCGCTCGTCCACCGGCCCCGCATCCTCTTCCTCGACGAGCCGACCACCGGCCTCGACATCCAGAGCCGGACCGCGCTCTGGGAGGAGGTCGCGCGCCTCGCCGGCGAGGACGGGGTCACCGTCTTCCTCACCACCCAGTACCTGGAGGAGGCCGACGCCCTCGCCAACCGGGTCGGGATCATCGACCACGGCAAGATCGTCGCCGAGGGCACGCCGGCGGCGCTGAAGGCGGAAATCGGGCGGCCGACGGTCGAGGCGGTGCCCCGCGACCCCGGCGACCAGGAGCGCACGGTCGCCGTCCTCTCGCGTTTCGGCGAGCTCGCCGGCGCGGCTCCGAAAGGTGCCGCGGTGCGGCTCGCGGGCGGCGAGTCGCAGCTGGCCGAGGTCGTTCGCGCGCTCGACGCCGAGGGGATCGCGATCGAGCACCTGCAACTGCACGCCCCCTCGCTCGACGACGTCTTCCTGACCAAGACCGGGCGCTCGCTCGAGGGCGCCGCGGCGGAGGAGGCGGAGGACGAGGAGGCCGCCGCCGAGGAGGCGGGGGTGGCGTGAGTTCCGGCCTGCGTACCCAGGTCGGGCAGCTCGCCCACCGCTCGATTCTCCGCACCCTGCGCCAGCCGGCCCAGATCGTGCCGGCGCTGATCTTCCCCCTCTTCCTGCTCGCGGTGAACTCGGGCGGGCTCAAAGACGCGACCAACCTGCCCGGCTTCCCGACCGACTCCTACCTCACCTTCGCGCTCGCGGTGCCGTTCATGCAGGGCGCCCTGTTCTCGGTGATGAACGCCGGCACCGACCTCGCCCGCGACATCGAGACCGGCTTCCTCAACCGCCTGGCGCTGACCCCGCTGCGCGGCGCGGCGCTGCTCAGTGGGTTGCTGGCCGGCGCCGTCGTGCTCGGGGTCGTGCAGGCGGTCGTCTACCTCAGCGTCGGCCTGATCGCCGGCGCCGAACTCGCCGCCGGGCCCGCCGGCGTCCTCGTCATCGTCGCCCTCTCGGTCTCGATCACCGTCGCCTTCGGCAGCATCGGCCTCTTCGCGGCGCTGCGCACCGGCAACGGCGAGGCGGTCCAGAGCCTGTTCCCGGTCTTCTTCGTCTTCCTCTTCCTCTCCTCGATGGCGCTGCCGCTGGAACTGATCCAGACCGACTGGTACCGGGCGATCGCGACCGCCAACCCGGTCTCCTACCTGTTGCAGGCGTTCCGCTCGCTGCTGATCGAAGGCTGGGACATCGGCGAGCTGGCGCTCGGCTTCGGGATCGCGGCGGCGCTGCTGGCGATCGGGATGTGGGCCGCCGCGGCGGCGCTGAAGACGAGGCTGGTGCGGACGTGAGCGAGCGCCGCCCACCCGGCCTGCGCACGGTCGCCCGCGCGGTCGCCTGGCGCAGCATCCACAACTACCTCACCAACCCGGCCTTCCTGGTGCCGTCGCTGGTCTTCCCCCTCTTCTTCTTCGTCTCCTTCGCCGGCGGCCTCTCGGCGATCGCCAATGTGCCGGGCTTCGACTTCCCCAGCGGCTACACGTCCTTCCAGTTCGTCTTCGTGCTGTTGCAGTCGGCGGCCTTCGGCGGCGTCTTCACCGGCTTCGGCATCGCCCGCGACTTCGAGACCGGGTTCTCGCGCCGCTACTTCCTCGCCGTCGGCAACCGCGGCGGCATCGTCGCCGGGTACGCCGGCGCCGCCCTCGTCCGCGCCTTGATCACCTGGGCCTTCCTGACCGTGATCGCGCTCATCGCCGGCATGAACGTCGACGGCAGCGCCGGCGAACTGGTCGCGATGTATTTCCTCGCCGTGCTCGTCAACCTGACGGCGACGATGTGGGCCGCCGGGATCGCGATGCGCGTGCGCTCGATCCAGGGCGGCCCACTGATGCAGTTCCCGGTCTTCCTGATCCTCTTCCTCGCCCCCGTCTACGTCCCGCTCGACTTGCTCGAAGGCTGGATCCACACCGTCGCTTCGGTCAACCCGGTGACGGCCCTGCTCGAGGCCGGCCGCGGCTTCATCTCCGGCGACCCAGCCGTGGCCGGCCTCGCCTTCGCAATCGGCATCCTGCTCCCGATCCTCTTCGCCCTCTGGGCCCGCGGCGGCCTCCGCCGCGCCGAAGCGGCGGGCTGAGAGCGCTTCCGACATCGACCCCACTCTGGTGTGGTCGATGTCGGATCCGCTCAGAACGGCTGCAGGTGCGACACCAACCGGCCGTCGACCAGGGTGTGGACGGCGAAGCCCGGCGGGTCGGCTGACATCTCGAACTCGGTCAGTCCGAAGTCGAGTCGGGCCTGTTCGTAGACGCTGAGGATGGCGAGGACGGGACGGCCGGCCAGGGTCGTGAGGACGGTGCGGTGGAGGTGGCCGGCGACGAAGCCGACGACCTGGGGGTTGGCGGCAACGAGCCGCTCCA
>DATKIA010000029.1:0-2602 GCA_035509895.1 Solirubrobacterales bacterium | reverse complement strand
TCTGCGAATGCCGCCGGTCCACCTCGTCGACATGCGCGAAGCCGACCCGCGCTCGGGGCCGATCCATCCCGAAACCTGGGCGGCGCTGGAGGCGGTCCGCGTCGCCGGCACCAAGGCGATCGTGATGATCAACCGCCGCGGCTTCGCGCCCTGGCTCAACTGCCGCTCCTGCGGCCATCACTGGAGCTGTCCCAACTGCGACGTCTCGCTGATCGTCCACCGCCACAGCGGCCGGCTCGTCTGCCACCACTGCGCCCACGTCGAGGTGGCGCCGCGGGCCTGCACCGAGTGCGGCTCGACGACGCTCTCCCGGGCCGGCGCCGGGACCGAGCGGATCGAGGCGCTGTTAGCCGAGCGGCTGGGGCCGATGCCGATCTTCCGGCTCGACTCCGACACCGCTGCCGGCCGCGGCGCCCACGCCCGCATCCTCGCCCGCTTCGGCGAGGCGCCGAGCGCCGTCCTCGTCGGCACTCAGATGGTCGCCAAGGGCCACGACTTTCCGGAGGTGACGCTGAGCGCGATCCTCGATGCCGACGCGACCCTGCGCTTCCCCGACTTCCGCGCCGAGGAGCGGACCTTCGCGATGGTCGCCCAGCTCGCCGGTCGCTCCGGCCGCGGCGAGGCCGGGGGAGAGGTGATCGTCCAGACCCTGGCCCCGAACGCGGCCAGCATCGAGCACGCCTCCCGCCACGATTCCGCCGGCTTCCTCGCCGGCGAGCTCGAGCGGCGCCAGCGCCTCCACTACCCGCCCTACTCGCACCTGGTCCGGATCAATTTCTCCGCCGAGGTCGAGGCCCGGGTCGAGACGGCGGCAACCGGGCTCGCGACCGAACTTCGGCGAACCCTGCCGGAGGGCTCGGAGCTGCTGGGGCCGGCGCCGATGTTCCGCGTCCGCAACCGCCACCGCCGCCGCGTCCTGATCAAGGCCGACGATCGCGAGGCGACGGTGGGAGCGGTGCGCGAGGCGGTCGAGAGCCGCGCCGCCGATCGCTCCCTGCGGGAGGTCTCGATCGGCGTCGACGTCGACCCGCAGTAGCCGTCGCGGCGACCCGGCAAAGGCCGCCGGGGAGCGCTTAGACTCAAATCAGTGGCAGACCAGATCGACACCGACGACCGTTCCGAGGCCGAGCGCGAAGCGCTCGAAACGGAGCTGATCGAACGCCGTGAAGCGGCGCTCGCGCACGTCGTCAAGTTCGGCGACCCGGTGCTGAAGAGCAAGGCCTCGCCGGTCTCGGCGTTCGGGCCCGAGCTGCGGGCCGAGGTCGAGCGGATGGTCGCGATCATGCAGGACGGGATGGGCGTCGGCCTCGCCGCCACCCAGCTCGGTGTCCTCCGCCGCCTACTCGTCTTCCAGGCCGGTCCCGACAGCGCGCCGACGGCGCTGATCAACCCCGAGATCGAGTGGCTCTCCGACGACATCGTCGTCGCTGAGGAGGGCTGTCTCAGCCTGCCGCGGATCTCGGTCGACGTCGAGCGCTCGCTGTTTGCCCGGGTCAGCGGCCGCGACGCCGAGGGCGAGCCGATCACGATCGAGGCCTCGGGCCTGGAGGCGCGCGTCCTTCAGCACGAGATCGACCACCTCGACGGCGTCCTGATCCTCGACCGCACCGAGCGCGCCCAGCGCAAGGGCGCCCTGCGGGCGCTGCGCGAGGGCAGCAGCTACAGCCCCCCGCACGAGGACGGTGAGGGGCTCGGCGACGACGAAGGCGAGTTTCGCGAGCCGCGCACCGACGCGTGAGGACGGTCTACCTCGGCACCTCCGACTTCGCCGCCACCGTCCTGCGGCGGCTGGCGGATTCGTCGCATCGTCCCCAGCTCGTAATCACCCCGCCTGACCGCCGCCAGGGCCGCGGCCGTCACGAGCAGCCGCCGCCGGCGGCGATCGAGGCGGCCGAGCTCGGGATCGAGCTGCTGCAGAGCGAGAACGTCAACGAGCCCGCGGCGCTGGAGCGGATCCGGGCCGCCAAGCCTGAGGCGATCGTCGTCTGTGCCTTCGGTCAGCTGATCCGCGAGCCGCTGCTGAGCGAGTTCCCGATCCTCAACGTCCACCCCTCGCTGCTGCCGCGCTGGCGCGGAGCGGCGCCGATCGAGCGCGCGATCATGGCCCGCGACGCGACCACCGGCGTCTGCATCATGCGGCTCACCGCCGGCCTCGACTCGGGGCCGGTGGCGCTGCGCGAGGAGGTGACGCTGGGGCCGGACGAGGATTTCGAGACCCTCTCCTCGCGGCTGGCCGAGCTCGGCGGCGATCTTCTCGTCCAGGCCCTCGACCTCGAGGGGGACGGCGGCCTCCCGTTCGAGGAGCAGGACGAGGCGGAGGCGACCTATGCGGAGAAGATCGACCCCGTCGAGCGCCGCCTCGACCCGACCCGCCCGGCGGTGGAGTTGGCCGCGACCGTCCGCGCCCTGACGCCCCACGTCGGCGCCTACCTGGAGACGGCGAGCGGCGAGCGGCTCGGCGTCCGCCGCGCCCGCGCTGTCGACGTCGGCGTCACGACCGGCGCCGTCAAGGCCGAATGGGGCGTGATGCTGGTCGGCTGCCGGCCCGGCACCCTGCGGCTGGAGGTCGTGCAGCCGCCCGGCGGCAAGCCGATGCCGGTCG
>DATKIA010000028.1:0-42635 GCA_035509895.1 Solirubrobacterales bacterium | reverse complement strand
TTGACCGTGCTATAGCGCGGTCAAAGTCGAAAACGGGAAATCCGAACAGCCGCCTGCTCGCCCTCGCCGGTGGTGCCGCGGCACTGGTCGCGGTCGTGGTCCTGATCGTCGTGCTTGCGTCAAGCGGGGGAGGGGGCGACGGCACCGCCGCGACCACGCAGAAGGAAGAAACGGCGCCGGTGAAAAAAGAAGAAAGCGCCGTGGAAAAGGAACAGAAGGAAAAAGAAGCGGAACCGGATCGGCTGACGACGAGCCAGCTGATCTCGGCCGCGGACAAGAGCTGCGAAGAAGCGAGGTCGACTTACGAAGGCGTGAAAGCCGAATTCGGCGGCAGCAAGTCCGTCGAAGAAACCCCAAACGTCGAATTCGCAGAACAGCTCGTCGGGATCTCCAGCAAGCAGGTGGAGGATCTCGAAAAGCTGGTGCCGCCGAAGAGCAAGGAAGCCGAGTTCGATGCCTATCTCGCCTCGCGGCGCCGGGTCGCCGGGTGGGACAGGGACGCGCTGGAAGCCGCCAGGGAAGGCAACGAAGGCGCCTATCAGTCCGCCTACGAACTACGAACGGAAACGGAACCGCAGCGCGAACAGCTCGCCGACGAAATCGGCTTCAGGGTCTGTAGCCAGTGACCGCGAGCCCGGACCGGCGGGCGGCGGCGCGGCTCGAGGAGCTGCTGCGATTTCAGGCGAACGCCTGCGGCTACCTGGGGTCGCCGCTCTATCGCGATCTGCTCGAACGGGCCGCGGACGGGATCGGCGAGGGCGGGCCGGTCTGGGAGGTGCTGCGCGGGCACGAGAACGACCCCGACGGCTGGGCCCTGATCCTGCGGATGATGGGCGCAGTCCACCGCCTCGTCCTCGCCGGCGAGGCGCCGGAGCTGGCGGCGCTCTACGCCGATCCAGACCGCGATCCGGACCCGACCTGGCGCGCCTTTACGGCGACTCTCGATGCCAACGGCGAGGAGCTGAAGCGGCTGATCGAGCTGCCGGTCCAGACCAACGAGGTCGGCCGCTGCGCGGCGCTGTTGCCCGGCTTCCTCACCGTTGCGGAGGAGACGGGGATGCCGTTGCGACTGCTGGAGATCGGCTCCAGCGCCGGCCTCAACCTGATCTGGGACCGCTACCGATACGAGGCAGAGGGCTTCTCCTGGGGTCCGGCGGACTCGCCGCTTACGATCGAGTTCGAGTCGCTCGGCGCGCTGCCGTCCAGCACGCCGGCGACGGTTGCCGAGCGCCGCGGCTGCGACCCGGCGCCGGTCGACCCGACCAGCGAGGAGGGACGGCAGACCCTGCTCGCCTACGTCTGGCCCGACCAGCGCCGCCGCGTCGAGCGGGTGCTGTCGGCGATCGAGGTCGCGCGCCGAGGCCCGGCGCCGGTCGATCGCGCCGCCGCCGTCAACTGGCTCGGCGAGCGCCTGGCGGAATCGCATCCTGGTCTCGCCACCGTCGTCTTCCACTCGATCGTCGTCCAGTATCTGTCCGAGGACGAACGGGGTGCCCTCGCTGCGCTCCTCTCTGTCGCCGGCGAACGCGCCGACGCCCGCTCGCCGCTGGCCTGGCTGCGGATGGAGCCCGCCGGTGAGCGCGCCGACTTGCGGCTGACGACCTGGCCCGGCGGCGAGGAATGCCGCCTCGGCACCGCCGGCTACCACGGCGACCCGGTCGAGCTCTGCTAGCGCGTTAGTTGACACTTACGTAAGAACTTGCTTAAATAGGGTCCATGATGGCGGACCTGGCAAACGCGGAGCTGGAGCAGATCGATCTCGCAGCGCGGGCGATCGCCGAGCCGCGGCGGCGCCAGATCCTGGCGCTGGTCCGCGACGAGGAGCTCAGCGCCGGCGAGATCGCCGCCCACTTCGACGTCTCCCGCCCGGCCGTCTCCCAGCACCTGACGGTGCTGCGCGGCGCCGGGCTCCTGAACGAGAGGAGGGAGGGGACGAGCCGCCTTTACCGGGCGCGGCCGGAGGGGCTCGCCGACCTACGCGACTTCATGAACGGATTCTGGACGGAGAGGCTCGAGCGGCTGAAGCTGGCCGCCGAGCTCGAGCAACAGAGGAGGAACAAACGTGGCAAACGCAGAGACGACGGTGGAGGCGGTCGAGGTAGAGGTGTGGATCGCCGCAAGCCCTGAGACGGTCTTCGACTTCTTCACCGACCCCGGTTTGATGGTGCAGTGGATGGGGCGTGCGGTCGAGACCGACCCGCAACCCGGCGGCGGCTTCCGCCTCGAGATCCGCGACGACACGGTCGCCTCCGGCGAGTACGTCGCCGTCGAACCGCCCGAACGGGTCGTTTTCACCTGGGGCTGGAACAGCGAGGACTCGGTGACGAAGGCGGGCAGCAGCACGGTCGAGGTCCTGCTCGCCTCCGAACGCGACGGCACCCATGTGCGGCTGATCCACACCGGCCTGGCCAGCGCCGAATCGGCGACCAAACACGGTCACGGCTGGCGCCACTACCTGGACCGGCTCGCAACTGCCGCCGCCGGCGGCGACGCGGGGCCGGACGAGTTCGCCGAGGCGTAGGCCTCCCGCACTCGCCAGATCCAAGCAAGCACCAACGAGAGGACGAGAGATGGGCAATCCGACGATGTGGTTCGAAGTTGCGGCCAAGGACCGCGAGGCGATGAAGGGCTTCTATTCCGGCCTCTTCGACTGGAAGCTGAACGACATGGAGGCGATGCCCTACACCGGCATCGAGACCGGCGAGCAGGGGATCCCCGGCGGGATCGGCCAGGCGCCGGAGGGCAACGGCGGCCATGTCACCTTCTACGTCGAAGTCGACGACGTCGCCGCCAGTCTCGGCCAGGCCAACTCGCTGGGCGGCAGCACGGTGATGGAGCCGACCCCGATTCCCAGTGGCGAGATCGCCCTCTTCGCCGATCCGGAGGGACACGTGGTCGGCCTAATGAACATGAACGGGGCCGGCTGACAGATCCGTCACCATGGCCGGGTGGAGAACCTGGCGACGCGGCTCGAGGGGGAATTGGTCGTCCTCGAGCCGCTGCGGGAGTCGCACGCCGAGGAGCTCTGGCGTGCGGCTCAGGCGCCCGAGATCTGGACCTGGCTGGCTCCGCTCGGCGGCGATCGCGAGCTGTTCGACTACTGGCTGCGGATCTCGCTCGAGGACAGTGCGAGTGGCAAGGAGGGCATCTTCGCGATCCGCCGCCGCGCCGACGACACCGTGATCGGCAGCAGCCGCTACCTCAACGTGCGATCAGCCGACCGGGTGGTCGAGATCGGCTGGACCTGGTTCAACCCCTCGGCCTGGGGCACCGGCGCCAACGTCGAGACCAAACTGCTGATGCTCGGCCACGCCTTCGGGACCCTCGAGTGCGTTCGCGTCGAGCTCAAGACCGACGCTCGCAACGAGCGCTCGCGGGCAGCGATGGCCGCCCTCCCGGCCCAGTTCGAGGGCATCCTCCGCAAGCACATGATCGTTCCCGGGGTCGGCCAGCGCGACTCCGCTTACTACAGCATCGTCGACGAAGAGTGGCCCAGCGTGCGCGCCAACCTCGAACACCGCCTCGCTCGATGAATCGTGCCGGCTATAGCCGGCAAAAAACGACGAACGCCGGCTCAGTCGTTTCGGTGGGTGAGTTTTTCGGCGCGTTCGCGGACTTCTGCGGTCGCCTCGCGGGTCGCCGCGATCGCCTCGTCGCGGGCGGCCGTGGCACCCTCTTCCGGCTTGCCGCCGACGAAATCGCGGAACGCTTCCTTGAAACGCTCGGTGCGGCGGGTGGGGGCGAAGCGGTCCTCCGCCTTCGCCTGCTTCTGCGGCCGTCGGTCGCCGTAGCGGCGCCGCGCCCAGGCTGAGTGCGGCTTGCCGATCCGGCAGGTGCCGTAAAGCGCGATCGGAGGGATGAAGACGCCGATCACCCCGTGCAGGATGCGGCCCTTGAAGAAGCAGATCGCGACCAGCGAGAAGTCGATGACCGCGACGAGGACGCTGACGATCACCGCTTCCGCCGAGCCGGACTCGATCGCAACCGGGCTGTAGCCGAGCAGGACCAGGCCCATGCCGGCGGCGGCAATCACGACGGCGTCGATCGAGCTGCGCCCCTCCTCGGCCCAGTAGACGTCGTCGAGGTAGACCCAGAGCGCGAACTCGTCGATCGTCAGGCCGGCGCCGACGCCGAAGAGGAAGGCGAAGATCTCGGTGTGGGGACTGCGGCCGAAGGCGAGGAAGCCGGCGGCGCCGGCGATCATCATCGTCACGATCCCCCAGACCAGGTGGTGGAGGTGGACACCGCTGTCGCTGACGACGCTGCCCGGCCACCACGGGACCTTCGGGCTCCGCATCAGGCGGGCGCTGGTGCGGATGAAGGCGAAGGAGAGCAGGAAGCCGCAGAGCACGAGGAAGAAGCCCTGCTCTTCGTGCTGGACGAGGTTCTCCCAGAAGTCGGAGAAGATCGATGCGGTGATCATCCCGTCACTCCAGGGGCCGAGTGTAGCTGCGGTCCCGACCCATCCTTGCGGTGGATCAGCTCGACCGTGAGCAGTACCGCGGCGACCGCGAAGAGGGGGGAGAGGACGATGTTCGAGCTCGCCTCCGACAGCCAGCTGGCGAAGAAGGTTTCGCCAAGCCAGTCATGGACGAAGTGAACAAGGGCTTCGCCGGCCGCGTCGCCGACGACCTCGATCGGGGCCAGGACCCAGAAGACGAACCAGAAGTTCCCTCGCACGATTTCCCAGCTGCGGGTGAAGGCACCGCGAACGGTTCGTTGCTCGAGCTCGACGATCGGCCCGGCGAGGCCGAGGAAGACGAAGACCAGGACCCCGGGAACGATCAGAGCCGTGAGGCCGACGACGACGAACAGCACGTAGAGGAGGTCGACCGCGATCAGGCGCCGGTAGTTGAGCTGGCGGGCGATGTGGGACAGCGGCGGCGGCCGGTCGTTCTCGGGGTGGGTGAGTGAGATCGCGACGGCGCCGCTGAAGAAGACCTCGCCGAGCAGCCCGGTGGTGGTGACGAGCGCGACCGCCAGGATCAGGGCCGCGACTTTGATCCCGCTGTCGAGATCCAGCGAGTCGACGTCGACCTGCAGTGCCAGCGCGTCGAGCAGGCCGAGCGGGACGAAGATGGCGAGGCCGAGCAGCAGCAACCCCCAGCGCCACGTCCAGTAGGTGCGCCCGATCCGCGCGTAGGTGGACCCCAACCGCCGCAGGAGCTTCACGTCAGCGGCGCCTGCGACCCGACTTGACCTTGCCGCGGGCCTCGAGCCGCGACTGACTCGACTCCGAAGCGGGAACCCGCTTCAGGTTCGACAGCTCCGGGATCAGCAGTTCTTCCGCGCACTGCCGGTGCCAGTGGTGATGGTCTGTGCCGCCGAGCCGGCGCACGAACTGGACCACCGTGTGCTCATCACCGACCTCGATATCGCCGTGGCAGCCGGGGCAGCGGTAGAGCTTGCGAGCGATGCCGCGGATCAGCCAGGCCTCGTCGCCCTCTTCGGTCAGGCCCCGCAGGGACCAGCGGATACTCGGCTGACCGTCGAACTCGCCCATCTCAACGCCTTGACATCCAGGCGAAGCCAGCAGCCATCGCGACGTTGGCGACGCCGGCGAGCCGGAGGCCGAGCTTGGCCCCGGGCCGGGTCACCGCCGGCGAGTTGGCCCAGAGGGCGTCGGTCGCGATCTCGGTCGCGCGCAGCCAGGCCAGCGACTGCCAGTCGGCCGGCCGACCGCGTTTGGCGGCTACCGCATGAGCGGCGGCGAAGGTGAGCCAGATCGGCCCGCAGCGCCGAAACAGGTGCTTGGCGTCCGGCGAGGGCTCGTCATGGCCGAGCACCCGCAGGGTCGCCGCCGGGGCGGCGATCGCGGCGCTGCCGAGCACCAGGTCGAAGGCGATCATGTTCGCGTTGGTCAGCCGTAGGGCGTCTTCGAGGGTCATTGCGCGAGTTTCTCAGAAGGGAAAGGACGAGGTAGGGCGAAATGGACCGCCGTGACCAAGACTGCAACGAAGTCCCCCCAACTCAAAAGCCTTTCCGACTACATCCAGGAGCGTTTCGACGAGTTCTCGCGCTCCCAGAAGGATGTAGCTCGCTACATCGTCGATCACCTCGACGAGGCAGCCTTCCTCACCGCCGAGGAGCTGGCCAGGAGAGCGAGCACCTCGTCATCGACGGTGGTGCGCTTCTCCCAGGCCCTCGGCTTCGAGGGTTACCCGGAGCTGCAGCAAGCCGCGATCGAGGAGTACCGGACGACGATCGCCGGCGCTGGTGCCACCGCCAGCGGCGCCCTCTTCTCCTTCGACCACTCCGAGCTCGAGGGCTCGCTCAGCGCCGACTACTCGAACCTCGAGGAAACCGCGCGCAAACTGACCCCGGAGCAGGTCGATGCTTCGGTTTCGGCGCTCGCCACCGCGCAGCGGATCGTGATCGTCGGCGTCGACCAGATGGCGTTCTTCGCCAGCTACCTGCGCCACACCCTCAGCTTGCTCGACATCCGTGCCGAGATCGTCGCTTCGACCGGGGGCGAGTCGCTTCAGCGCCTCGGCCGGATCGACGACGAGACGCTGGTCATCACCCTTTCCGCCGGCCGCGCCCACCCGCTGCTGCTGCGGGCGATGAAGCTCGCTCTGCACCGCGGCGCCCGCACCCTGGCGATCTCCGACGCGACGATGTCGGAGGTCGGTGAGCACGCCGAGCTGACCCTCTACTTCTCGTCCAACAGCCCCAGCTTCACGCGCTCCAATACGGCCCTGATGGCGTTGGTTCAGGCCCTCGCTCATGGCCTCTACGCCCGCGACGAAGCAACCCACAAAGACCGCATCCGCGCCTACAAACTCAAGTAGCAGCGCAGGCCGGCGGGTCCTGTCCCGGTCGGGCAGGCCTGCGGGCGAGGTTTTCGTTCTCGGCCTGCCCGACCGGGCCACCCGCCGGTCAGCCGCTCTGGTCAGAGCTGAGCCACCCATTTGGCCGTGGCGACGGGTCGGCAGGCGGGCGGCGCACGTAATATGGAACGCGATGACTGAGCGAGCGACTTTCCGGCTCAAGACCGGCCTGGCGGAGATGCTGAAAGGCGGCGTGATCATGGACGTGGTCACGCCCGAGGAGGCGAAGATCGCCGAGGAGGCGGGCGCCTGCGCGGTGATGGCGCTGGAGCGCGTGCCTGCCGACATCCGCCGCGACGGCGGCGTCGCCCGCATGTCTGACCCGGCGATGATCAAGGGGATCCAAGAGGCGGTGACGATCCCGGTCATGGCCAAGGCCCGGATCGGCCACTTCGCCGAGGCCCAGGTCCTGCAGGCGCTCGAGGTCGACTACATCGACGAGTCCGAGGTCCTGACCCCGGCCGACGAGCGAAACCACATCGACAAGCTCGCTTTCGAGGTCCCGTTCGTCTGCGGCGCCACCAACCTCGGCGAGGCGCTGCGCCGGCTCGGCGAGGGCGCGGCGATGATCCGCTCCAAGGGCGAGGCCGGGACCGGCAACGTGGTCGAGGCGGTGCGCCACATGCGCGAGATCACCTCCGGGATCAAGCAGCTGGCCCAGCTGCGTCCCGAGGAGCTGGCCGCCGCCGCCAAAGACCTTCCCGCGCCGCTCGAAGTCGTCCAGGAGGTTGCCGCCGGCGGCCGCCTGCCGGTGCCGCTGTTCTGCGCCGGCGGCATCGCCACCCCCGCCGACGCGGCGCTGATGATGCAGCTCGGCGCCGAGGGCAACTTCGTCGGCTCCGGCATCTTCAAGAGCTCCGATCCGGCCCGGCGGGCGAAAGCGATCGTCGAGGCGACGACCCACTTCAACGACCCCGAGCGCGTCGCCGCCGCCTCGATCGGCCTCGGCGAGGCGATGCCCGGTCTTGAGATCGGCGATCTCGCAGCTGCTGACGCGCTGCTGCAGAACCGCGGAGCCTGAGCGCTGAAGGTCGGCGTCCTAGCGCTCCAGGGGGACTTCGAGGCTCACGCCCGCACGCTGCGCCGGCTCGGCGCTGAGGTTTCCGAGGTCCGGACCGCGGCCGAGCTGGAGGGTTTGGACGGGCTCGTGATCCCCGGCGGCGAGAGCACGACGATCAGCAAGGGGATCGAGGCGGCTGGCCTGGAGCCGGCGCTGCGCGCCCACCATGAAGCGGGGCGACCGATCCTCGGTACCTGCGCCGGCCTGATCGTCTGCGACGCCGAGCACCTCGGCTTCATCGACGCGACCGCCCGCCGCAACGCCTTTGGCCGCCAACTGCAGAGCTTCGAGGCCGAGCTCGAGGTCGAGGGGATCGGTGACGAGCCGCTGCGCGCGGTCTTCATCCGCGCCCCCTGGGTCGAGAGCCACGGGGCCGGGGTCGAGGTGCTGGCCAGCTACGACGGCCACCCGGTCGCGATCCGGGACGGCAGTGTGCTCGCCACCGCTTTCCACCCCGAGCTGACCGACGACCCCCGTTTCCATGCGATCTTCATGGCGATGACCACTAGCTTCCGCGAGAGGGAGAGGGAGGAGAGTGCGCGATGACCGCTGGCGATCCCCGCACCAAGGCCTTGGCGAAGATCCTCGTCGGCTACTCGACCGAGGTGAAGGAGGGTGACGTCGTCTCGATCGACGGCGAGAGCGCAGCGGCGCCGCTGCTGCTCGCGGTCTACGAGGAGGTGCTGAAGGCGGGTGGGAACCCGGTTCTCAACGTCGCCCTCGAGGGCCAGATCGCGGCCTACTTCAAGCACGCCTCCGACAAGCAGCTGGAATGGATCTCGCCCTTCGCCGAGTGGATGGTCGACCACGCCGACGTGCGGATCGCGATCGGTGCCAGCACCAACACCCGCGAGCTCTCCGGCGTCGCTCCGGAGCGCCAGACCCTGCGCCAGTCGGTCACCGGCGACCTGATGACGCGGGCGATGAAACGCTCCGCCGAAGGCGACTTCCGCTGGGTCTTCACTCTGTTTCCGACCAGCGCCTACGCCTCGGAGGCGGAGATGAGCCTCGCCGACTACGAGGACTTCTACTACGCGGCCTGCCTCGCCGACGACGGCGACCCGCTGACCGCCTGGCAGCGGGCCTCAGACGAGACCAAGCGGCTCTCGGCCTGGATCGAGGGTCACGAGGAGGTCCGGGTCGTGGCGCCGGGGACCGACATCAAGCTCGGCATCGCGGGACGCAAGTTCATTCCCTGCGACGGCCGCAACAACATGCCCGACGGCGAGTTCTTCACCGGCCCGGTCGAGGACTCGGTCGAGGGCGAAGTCAGCTTCCACCTGCCGGCGGTGATCGGCGGCCGCGAGGTCTCCGGCGTCAAACTGCGCTTCGAGTCGGGCCGCGTCGTCGACGCCACTGCCGATCGCGGCGAGGAGTACCTGATCAAGCTGCTCGACACCGACGAGGGCGCCCGCACCCTTGGCGAGCTCGGGATTGGCACCAACTACGGGATCGACCGCGGCACCCGCGAGGTTCTGCTCGACGAGAAGCTCGGCGGCACCGTCCACATGGCGGTCGGCGCCAGCTACCCGGAGTCCGGCGGCGTCAACGAGTCCGCCGTCCATACCGACCTCGTCTGCGACCTCCGCCTCGGCGGCAAGCTGGAAGTCGACGGCGTCGTCATGCAGGAAGACGGCAAGTTCGTCGTCTGACGGCGCCAGGAAGCTAGGTCAGGGAGAAGAGAGCGGCGATCGTGCCGCAGAATCCGAGGAACACGGTTCCGACCATCGCGAAGGTGAACTGGTGGATCGTGCGGTTGAGTGCTCCGAGCTCACGCCGGACTTCGCCGATCTCGGAGCGCACGCCGGAAATGTCTTTTTTTAGGTCCGTTCGGGCGTAAAGAATTTCTTCGCGGATTTCCTTGCGCTGCCCGCGAAGCTCCTCTCGCATCTCCTTGAATCCCTCGTCCACGCGGATGTTGAGGTCGTCGAGCCGCTCGTCGGTCCACGTTTCCCTTGCCATCACGGCCATGATCGCACCTTAGCCGGCCAGATGTAACGTCTTGTCCGCGAAATGAAAAAGTTTCGCCACGACCCCGTAACGCGGGTCGTTACTGATTGGGGATCGGCGAGCCGGCGAGGACGAAGAACCAGACCGTCAGTGCCAGCGCTGCCAGCATCACCGAGGTCATCAGACAGGCCTCGACGACGGTGACCGAGCCGCGGGCCGGGGCGGCGTCGCGCATGCTGCGCATCCAGGTCGGGCGCATCGGGCCGAGCCGGTTGGTGCCGGTGATGCGGATGTAGAGGTTGTTGAGGCGACCGATCAACCAGGCGACGATCAGGACCGAGGCGATGATCCCGACGGCGACGACGGCGTAGGGACCGCCACTCGGGAACTGGGTGTGGGAGACCTTGGAGGCGATGTAGACCCAGCTCAGCGGGATCGCCGTCCAGAGCGAGAAGGCAGCGAGGATCATCGCCACGAAGACCACTCCCGCCGCGATTCCCCTTGCTTGATCGTGCGTGTGCGTCGTATTCATCTCCATCTCCCACTTCATAGAATGACACCTATGTCCGGTCATTCGAAGTGGTCTTCCATAAAACACAAGAAGGGCGCCGCCGACGCAAAACGCGGCAAGCTCTTCAGCAAGCTTGCGCGGGCGATCACCGTCGCCGCCCGCGACGGCGGTGGCGACACCGACGGCAACCCGGCTCTGGCGACCGCGGTGCAGAAGGCCCGCGAAGCCTCGATGCCGAAAGACAAGATCCAGAAAGCGATCGACACCGGCACCGGCGCCGGCGCTGATTCCGCCGCGATCGAAAAGATCGTCTACGAGGGCTACGGTCCGGCGGGCGTCGCGGTCCTCGTCGAAGCGCTGACGGACAACCGCAATCGCGCCAGCGCCGAGATCCGCTTCGCCTTCACCAGCCATGGCGGCAGCCTCGGCGAGCCCGGCTCCGTCGCCTGGATTTTCGAGAGAAAAGGGGCGGTCGCCGTCGACGCCGGCCGCTACAGCGAGGACGACCTGATGCCAGCAATCGACGCCGGGGCCGAGGACGTGCGCGAGGACGACGGCAAACTGACCGTCCTCTGCGAGCCCGGCGACCTCACCGCGGTGCGGGAAGCGCTCGAGGCCGCCGGCGTCGAGATCGAATCGGCAACGATCGCGGTCGAGCCGAAAAGCTCGGTCGAGGTCAAAGGGCACGACGCCGAGCGGGTGCTGAAACTGCTCGACGCGCTCGACGACCAGGACGACGTCGACGAAGTCTTCGCCAATTTCGACATTCCTGAGGACGTGCTCGAGCAACTCGCTGCCTGAGGCCGCCTTGGCTCCCCGGGACGCATCGGGGAAGGCATCCGGGCCGAGCCCGAGAATCACTACCCATGCAGGTAGTGATGGGGATCGACCCCGGCGCCGCCAACCTCGGCTTCGGCATCGTGCGTGTAGAGGGCAACCACATGGTCGCCCTCGACGGCGGCGTGGTCGAGACCAACCCCGGGATCCCGATGGAGCGGCGGTTGGAGCGGATCCACCGCGCCCTGGCCGAGCTGATTGCCTGGCACGAGCCGAAGGCGATGGCGATCGAGGAGGTCTACTTCGGCAAGAACGTGCGCTCGGCGATGGCCGTCGGCCAGGCCTGTGGAGTGGCGATGCTGGCCGCGGCCGAGGGCGGAATCAAGTGCTTCCAGTACACGCCGCAGGCAATCAAGATGGCCGTCTGCGGCTCCGGCTCGGCCGGCAAGGACCAGGTCCAGCGGATGGTCGGAACCCTGCTCGGGCTGCCTGAGCCGCCGACCCCCGACCACGCCGCCGACGCGCTCGCTGTCGCCATCTGCCACGGCGGCGGACACGGGCACCGACGCGCGGTGGAGATCACCGCCACGAAGAGTTCGACGCCAGCCGCCGAGCGGGTCGCGGGATGATCGCCGCCGTCCGCGGTGAGGTGATGGTGCGCCGCGCCGACCACGTCGTGATCGATGCCGGCGGTGTCGGCTACCGGCTGACGGTCTCTTCGGAGACCCTGAAGGCGGTGCCGGCCGCGGGCCAGGACGCCTTCCTGCACGCCGAGTTGATCTCGCGCGACGACTCACTCGCGCTCTACGGCTTCTCCTCCGAGGAGGAGCGTGACCTCTTCCGGATGCTGATCGCGGTCAGCGGCATCGGCCCCAAAGTCGCGATTTCCGCCCTCTCCGGTGGCTCCGCGCGGGACCTGCTGCGGGCGATCGCCGCCGGCGACGCCAAACGCTTCCAGGCGGTACCGGGGATCGGCAAGCGGACCTCGGAGCGGATCATCGTCGAGCTGCGTGAGAAGGTCGCCGGGGCGCTGGAGGAGGAGGTCGCGATCGCGACCGCCGAGAGCGGCGATGCCCGCGCCCTCGCTCGCGACGGCCTCGTCAACCTCGGCTACGCGCCGCTCGAGGCCGAGCAGTTGCTCGACGGCATCGTCGGCGACGACCCGCAGGAGCTGCTCGCCGTCGCCCTGCGTAAAGCCGGGACCAGCAAGGCGGCATGAGCGACTCAGCCGATATCGGCGCCAACCGGATTCGCACGCCCGGGATCGACGACGAGCCCGTGCCGATCGACGCAGAGGTGAGAGTGCACGACGCTCGCGCCGACGTGCCAGACGACGATCTCGACCGTTCGCTGCGCCCGCCAACCCTGGCCGACTTCGTCAACCAGGAGCAGGTGACCGAGCAGTTGGCGATCTTCATCGAGGCCGCCCGCCGCCGCGGCGAGCCGCTCGACCATGTCCTGCTCGCCGGTCCGCCCGGGCTCGGCAAGACCTCGCTTGCCCACATCGTCGCCGCCGAGCTCGGCGTACCGATGGTTCAGACCGCCGGTCCGGCGCTGGAGCGCAAGGCCGACGTTGCCTCCTTCCTCACCGCCCTGGAGCCGGGCTCGGTTTTCTTCATCGACGAGATCCACCGGCTCGGCCGCGCGGTCGAGGAGACGCTCTATCCGGCGATGGAGGACGGCGAGCTGCCGGTCGTGCTCGGCCAGGGGGCAGGCGCCCGCACCGTCACCCTGCCGCTGCCGCCCTTCACCCTGGTCGGCGCCACGACCCGGGCGGGGCTGCTGACGACGCCGCTGCGCGACCGCTTTGGCGTCTCTCACCGCCTCGAGCACTACAGCCCAGAGCACCTGGGGCTGATCGTCGAGCGCTCGGCGGGAATCCTCGGGGTCGAGATCGATGGGGCTGGAGCCCAGACGATCGCCTCCCGCTCGCGCGGCACGCCGCGCGTCGCCAACCGGCTCCTGAAACGGGTTCGGGACTTCGCCCAGGTGAAGGGGACGGGGGAGATCGGCGCCGCGATTGCGGCCGACGCGCTGGCGATGCTCGAGATCGACGCCGCTGGCCTCGACCGCTCCGACCGTGCCCTGCTCGACACCGTCGCGACCAAGTTCGGCGGCGGTCCGGTCGGCCTCTCGACGCTGGCGATCGCGATCGGCGAGGAGCAGGACACGATCGAGGACGTGTTCGAGCCCTACCTTCTACAGCAGGGCTTGCTGAAGCGGACCCCGCGCGGCCGCGTCCTCACCCAGCGGGCCTACGACCATCTCGGGCTGCCGGCGCCGGAGGGCGCGGCGAGCCTCTTCTAGGGACGCGGGCGCTTTTACAAGCCCGCTCCAGCTAGCCTGTCGGCCATGCCGTTTTTCATCTGTCCCAATTGCGGTCATCGCGATGTCAGCAATGACCGCACCGCGGGGTTCAGCACCCGCCCGAAGGGCTGCTCGAAATGCGGCTTCGGATTCGTATTCGAATTACTCGACGATTATTATCCGGCTCCTAATGCTGCCTTTTTCGTCTGTGACAAGCAGGAACGCGTGATCGACGCCGGCAAGGGCAGCTACGAGTTGACCGGCCTCACCGACGAGGACGTGATCGGTCGCCCGGTGCGCGAGGTCCTCGGCCTCGACTGGATCGACAAAGGCGACGGCGGCGAGAGCGCCGACACCGATGGCAACGGCGTCACCGACCCGATCGAGACCTCGCTGGAGTGGGGCGTCCGCTCGCTCGGCAAGCGCGTCTCGGTCAACGCCGAGGGCGACCTGCCGGCCCAGGCCGTAGCCGACGTATTCCCCGCTTACGACGACGACGGCGGGTTGTTGCTCGTCCTGACTCCGGAGGGCTAGGGCAGTGGGCAAACGGCGCCGGTACTTCTTCGTCCTGCTGTTTGTCCTCGGCCTCGTGATCGCCTCGGCGATCGTGATCGCGAACAAGGAAACGAAGCTCGGCCTCGACCTCCAGGGCGGCCTCGAGCTCGTCTACGAAGGTCAGCCGACGGGGACCGCGACTGAAGTCAGCGGCGAAGACATCGAAGACTCGATCGGCATCATCGAACAGCGGATCAACAAGCTCGGTGTCTCCGAGCCCGAAGTCGCCCGCCTCGGCAACACCAACATCACCGTCAGCCTGCCCGGCATCACCGACCCCGAACGGGCGGCGGAACAGGTCGGGACGACGGCCCAGCTCTATTTCTACGACTGGGAGCCGAACCTGGTCGGGCCCGAGCGCGCGCTCGGTGGCCGCCCCGGCCGCGAACCCCCGCCGGGAGCGCTGAAAGCGGCCGAAAAACGGTGGAAAGACGCCGGCCGCAACGCGACCAGCAACGAGAACCAGCGGCTGATCCAGGCCGGCGCGTACCCGACCGCCTACGAAGCGGCGCTGCTCGCTGAAGAACAGGAACCGAACGCCGACTGCGGCAACTGCTCGGTCGCCAAGCCGCGCTACTACCTGTTCGAAAAAGAGGCCCCGCACAAGATGCTGGCGGGCCCGGAGCTGAAGGAAAAGGATCTCTACATCAGTCCGACCGGGGAAAAAATCCCCGAGGACGGGATCGTCGTCGAAGTCCCGGCGGGCTTCATCCTCGTCTCCGAACTGCCGACCGACGAAGAAGGCAAAACCGACGAAACCGCGCAGCCTGGCTGGTATGTGATCAAAGACAACCCGGCCCTGAACGGGAACGAGATCACCGACCCCGAACAGGCCTACGGCCAGTTCAACGAACCGATCGTCACCTTCGGCTTCACCGACAAGGGCCGGGACGCCTTCCACGAAGTCACCCGCCAGATCGCCCAGCGTGGCCAGTCGAGCGCGATCGGCCCGGTCGGCGCCGAAGAAGCGGCGGCGCTCTCGGGGCACTTCGCCGTCGTTCTCGACAACGAAGTCAAAACCCGCCCGATCATCAACTTCGCCGAAAACCCCGACGGGATCGACGGTCGCCGGGGGGCGCAGATCTCGGGTGGCTTCACCAGCGTCGGCGAGGCACAGGAACTGGCGACGACGCTGCAGATCGGCGCCCTCCCGATCACCCTCAAACTGATCAGCGAGACGCAGGTCTCGGCGACCCTCGGCTCGCAGGCGCTCGACGACGGGATCAAAGCCGGCATCATCGGGCTTGCCCTCGTCGTCATCTTCCTGCTCGTCTATTACCGCTTCCTCGGCCTGATCGCGTCGATCGCGCTCGGCGCCTACGGGGTGATCTTCTTCGCCCTGATCAAACTGATCCCGATCACCATGACCCTGCCGGGGATCGCGGGCCTGGTGCTGACGATCGGCGTCGCCGCCGACTCCAACATCGTCATCTTCGAGCGAATAAAGGAGGAGGTGCGGGCTGGCCGCTCGATGTCGAGCGCGATCGCCGCTGGCTACAAACGCGGGATCGCGACGATCATCGACGCGAACGTCGTCACCCTGCTGACCGCCTTCATCCTCTTCGTTCTCGCGACCGCCGGGGTCAAGGGCTTCGCCTTCACCCTCGGCGTCGGCACGATCGTCTCGCTGCTGACCGCGGTCGTCTTCACCCAGGCGCTGCTCGGCAGCATGAGCCGCTCGCGGCTGCTGAACTCGCCGAGTGCGCTCGGCGCCGGTGGCAAAGGCGTGCGCTGGCACTTCGACTTCATGGGGGCCAGCCGTTGGTTCTTCTCGATCTCGGGCGTGATCCTGCTGGTCGGCGCCCTGGCGCTGGCGACCAAGCAGCTCAACTTCGGCATCGATTTCGAGTCGGGCACCCGGATCAAGGTGGCGCTGGTCAAGCCGACCGACGAAGAAGGCGTGCGTGACACCCTCGACGCCGCCGGCATCGGCAGCGAGGAGGTGCAGCAGGTCTCCGACCCGGTTCTCGGCGACAACGTCTTCCAGATCCAGTCGAACGAGCTCGAACCGGACCAGGTGAAAGACGCTCGAAAGGCCTTGGCCGAAGAGTATGAAATCGCCGAAAATGGCTTCGAAAGCACCAGCGTCGGGCCAACCTTCGGCGAACAGGTTGCGAGCAGCGCCCTGAAGGCACTGATCTTCTCCCTGCTGGTGATCTGCGGCTACATCGCGTTGCGGTTCGACCCGAAGTTCGCGGTGCCGGTGCTGATCGCGATCTTCCACGACATCCTGATCACCGCCGGCGTCTACTCCTTGACCGGAAAAGAGGTGAGCAGCGGGACGGTCGCCGCCTTCCTCACCATCTTGGGCTACTCGATCTACGACACGATCATCGTCTTCGACCGAATACGAGAGAACGTGCCGCGGATGCCACGCGCGGCTTTCTCCCAGATCGTCAACCGCTCGATGAGCGAGGTTCTGACCCGCTCGCTGGCAACCAGCTTCTCGACCCTGCTGGCGATCGCCTCGCTGCTGATCTTCGGCGGCTCGACCCTGCAGGACTTCGCCTTCGCGATGCTGATCGGGATCCTCTCCGGTACCTATTCGTCGATCTTCATCGCCTCGCCGGTTCTGACGGCATGGAAGGAACGTGAGCCGAACTTCATCCGCCGGCGTTTGCGGATCGCCGAAGTCGAGGGCGGGATCGTCCCGGCTTTCGCGGACGACGTGCAGACCGAGCTGCTCGGCGGCGAGGAGGGCTCGGAAACCGAACTTGCGCCGGAGCCGGAGCTCGAAGCCGACGCCAGCGCCGACGCGCCCGAGACCGAGCCCCAGCAGGGGGCCGTCGCCACGGCGGAGCGGACCAGCGAGGGCAACGGTGGCGATCCTGGTCCCGATAACAGCTCGGCCGAGCGCCGCGCCCGCAACGAGGCGCGCAAGGCCCGTCGTCAGCAGCGCCGCAAACACGGGAGGCACAAGTAGATATGGCCCTGCTCGTCTTCTTCATCATGGGCATCGCGCTCTGGCACTTCACTGTCTTCCTGCCGGATCACTTCTGGCAGGGAATCGTCGGCGCCTTCATTGGCGCGGTGATCGGCGCGATCGTGTTCGGGATGATCGTCCAGGAGGTGAGCGGCAAAGGCCTTGGCGACACCGATATCGGCACCGCCCTGATCGCGATTCCGGGCACCGCGATCGGTCTCGGCATTGTCTACGCGCTCGGTGTCCGCGCCGAGCGCAGCCTCGACTGAGCCGGCGGTCGCTGCTCTTTCCGTATTTTCAGGCGGAAAGTTCCGTCGTCGGCGGTTCCTAGCCTGGCTAGGTGCCGGAAGCCGCCGCCAACTTCGCCGCTGAGCCCTACGAGTACGCCGATGTGCGGGCCGTTGCTGACGGGCTCTCCCTGTCGGAGCCGGTGGCGGTGACGCTGGTCCGGCGTGGCTACCGGACGCCGGAGCTGGCGCGGGAGTTCCTCGATGCCGACGAGTCGCATCCGCCGTCCGCCTTCGACTCGATGGAGGCGGTGGTGGGGCAGGTTCTCGCCGCGGTCGAATCCGAGCAGCGGATCACCGTCCACGGTGACTTCGACGTCGACGGCGTCTGCGCGACCGCCTTGATGGTCTCGACCCTGCGCGAGCTCGGCGCCGAGTGCGACTGGCTGATTCCGGACCGAATGGCCGATGGGTACGGAGTGAGCGCCGAGAACGTGCGGCGGCTGGCGGAGCGGGGGACGGAGCTGCTGATCACGGTTGATTGCGGGGTGACGTCGGTCGACGAGGTGCGGTTGGCGAAGAGCCTCGGCATGGAGGTGGTGGTCACCGATCACCACCAGGCGGGGGAGGAGCTGCCCGATTGCTTGATCCTGCACCCCGAGATTTCGAACTACCCGTTTGCGTCGCTCTGCGGGACGGCGGTGGCCTGGAAGCTTTGCTGCGCGCTGCGGGAGGGGGTGGGAATCTCAGGACCTTCATTGCAGGCAGGTCCTGAGATTCCCACCCCTGACTCCGCGGCGGATCCGGATCTCGATCTGGTGGCGCTGGCGACGGTGGCGGATCTGGTGCCGCTCGTGGGCGAGAACCGGGCGCTGGTCAGGGCCGGGCTGGCGGAGATGCGCAGGGCGCGGCGGGTCGGGCTGCGGGCGCTGATCGCGGCGGCGAGATGCGAGCCGACGAGGCTGGACGAGAGTGATTTGGGGTTCCGGTTGGCGCCGCGGATCAATGCGGCGGGGCGGCTTTATCGGGCCGACGCCGGGGTCGAGCTGCTGCTGACGGAAGACGAGGGGAGGGCGGAGGAGATCGCGATCGAGCTCAGCCGGGCGAACTCGGAGCGGCGGGCGACCGAGCGCGAGGTCGACAACGCCGCCGAGGCGAGCTTGCGCGAGCTTTCCGATCAGATGCGGGAGGCCCACGGGTTGGTGCTGGCCGGTGAGGACTGGCATCCCGGCGTCGTCGGGATCGTCGCCTCGCGCGTGGTCGAGCGTCACCACCGGCCGGTGGTCGTGATTTCCCTGGATGGGGAGGGGGGTGGCCGCGGCTCGGGCCGCAGCATCCCCGGCTTCGATCTGCTCGCGGCGCTGGAGGCCTGCGCTGAGCACCTCGAGACCTTCGGCGGGCACCGCGCCGCCGCCGGTCTCTCGCTGCGGGCGGAGAACCTCGAGGCCTTCCGGGCGGCTTTTGCCGCGCACGCGAACTCGGTCCTGGCGCCAGAGGACCTGCGGCGGACCGAGCGGATCGACGCGATGGTCGGCGGGGTGGGGCTCGGACTCGATCTCGCCGAGGAGCTCGGCAAGCTCGCTCCTTTCGGGATGGGCAACCCCGGGGTGCGGCTGATGGTCCCCTCGGCTCGGGTCAGTGACGTGCGGACGATGGGGGAAGAGGGAAAGCACTCGCGCTTCAGCCTCCACAGCGGCTCGCACCGGGCCCTCGGCGTCGCCTTCGGCCGCTCCTCGCTCGGCGTCGGCGCCGAGGACCCGGTCGACGCCGCCGTCCGCCTCGAGGTCAACCACTGGAACGGCTCGGTCGAGCCCCGCGTCGTCCTCCGCGAGCTCTATCCGCTGAAAGAGGCCGAGGACTCGCCGCTCACCACGCACACCTGCGAGTGCGAGGAAACGGAGTGGTGGGCGCGCTTCGAAGCCGAGTTGGCATCTGAGAGCGGGGGCAAGGCGACTTTGTCACCTATAGGGCTACAAACTCGCCACGTCGAGCGCATCAAGGTTGATGGCGGCTCGATCAACGCCACGCTTGCGGAGCTCGTTTCGAGCGGCGCGGGGGTGCTCGCGGTGTGCGCCGACGCTTCGCGGCGGGCGGCGCTCGCCAGTGGGGCGGCGGGGCTCGCTCGCTTCAACGGCGGGGCCGGTCTCGTTGCCTGCCACCGGTGTGGGGGTGAGCGCGTTGTGGACCTTGCGGTCCGCGCCGAGGGTGGCTTGGCGCTGACGGATTACGCGGCACTCGCGAGCGCACCGGATCTCGCTGCTTCGTTCGAGCACGTCGTCCTCGTCGATCCGCCGCCGACTGCGGCTGCCGAGGCGCTCGCTTCGCGTCCACTCGAAGCGCCGGTCTCGCAGTCCGGCGCCCAGGTCACCAGTTACCTGCACCAGCTCTGGTCGGAGGCGGAGCTTCCCTTTGCCCTCGCCGCGCTCGAAGAGCAGACCGCGGCGCGGAAGACCGTCGCCGCTGTGTTCCGTCGTCTCCGCGAGGCCGGCGAGACGAGCGGCGCCGACCTTCGCCAGGCGCTCGCTGGCGCCGGTCCGCATCCGCTCGCACCCGAGTTCGCCGCCCGCGGTTTCCGCGTCCTGGCCGAGCTGGGTTTGCTCGCAGGGGAGCCGAACGGGGGCGACGGCGCCGTCGGGGTCGTATCCTCAGAGGGGACCGATCTGGAACGTTCAGCCGCGTTCCGTGCCTACAGCGAAGAATTTGCGGAGGCAAAGCGATTCCTAGAAAGACCCAAACTGCCGTAGAGCACTCCGAGCTCCTCGCCGATCTCTTCGCGGTGATCGAGGAGTTCGACTCGACCCCGAGCGAAAACGGGAGCGGCGAGAACGGCTCGAGTGCGCAGGGCGGCACCGCGGTGGCGGTGGCGACGATCGACCGCGCCAAAATCGAGCGTGCCTTCGACTTTGCCTGCGAGCGCCACGCCGACCAGGTCCGCTTCTCCGGCGACGAGTTCATCACCCACCCCGTCGGGGTCGCCCAGGTTTGCGCCGGCATGCGACTCGACACCGAGACCCTCTGCGCGGCGCTGCTCCACGACACGGTCGAGGACACCAGCGCCAGCCTCGAGGAAATCCGCGACGAGTTCGGCGACGAGATCGCCCAGCTGGTCGACGGCGTCACCAAGCTGACCGGGATGACCTTCGAGAGCCGCGACGAGCGGCAGGCCGAGAACTACCGCAAGATGATGGTGGCGATGGCCACCGACGTCAGGGTGATCCTGATCAAGCTGGCGGACCGCCTCCACAACATGCGCACCCTCGGCGCCCTGCCGAAGCAGAAACAGACGGTCAAGTCGCACGAGACGCTGGAGATCTACGCGCCGCTCGCGCACCGGCTCGGGATCCACGCGATCAAGTGGGAGCTGGAGGACCTCGCCTTCGCGACCCTGCACCCGCGCAAGTACGCCGAAATCAAGCAGCTTGTCGCTCAGCAGCGCGACGAGCGCGAGAGCTACGTCTCCGACGCCGGCCAGTTCCTCAACGAGGAGCTCGAGCAGGTCGGGATCGAGGCCGAGATCTCCGGCCGCGCCAAGCACTTCTACTCGATCTACACGAAGATGGCGAAGAAGGGGCGGGAGTTCAACGAGATCTTCGACCTGACGGCGATGCGGGTGATCGTCGGCTCGGTCAAGGACTGCTACGGCGCGATCGGCGTCATCCACTCGCTCTGGAAGCCGCTGCCCGGTCGCTTCAAGGACTTCGTCGCGATGCCGAAGGCGAACATGTACCAGGCGCTGCATACGACCGTGATCGGGCCCGAGGGCAAGCCGCTCGAGATCCAGATCCGGACCGAGGAGATGCACAAACTCGCCGAGTACGGGATCGCCGCCCACGTCGCCTACAAAGAGGGGACCAGGGGAGACCCAAAGCGGGAGAAGATGACCTGGCTGCGGCAGCTGGTCGAGGCTGAGGGCGAACAAGACCCCAGTGAGTTCCTCGAGTCGCTCAAGGTTGACCTCTTCGAGGACGAGGTCTTCGTCTTCACGCCGAAGGGCGAAGTCAAGAACCTCTCGGCCGGCTCGACCCCGCTCGACTTCGCCTACGCGGTCCACACCGACGTTGGCCACAGCTGCGTCGGCGCCAAGGTCAACGGCAGCATCGTGCCGCTCCACTACCAGCTGCGTTCCGGCGACATCGTCGAGGTGCTGACCGCAAAGCAGAAACGGGCCCCCTCGCTCGACTGGCTGAAACTGGTGCGGACCAGCCGCGCCCGCAACAAGATCCGCGCCTGGTTCAAAGAGGAGCGGCGCGAGGACGCCGAGCGCGACGGCCGCGAGGGCCTCGAGGAGGCGCTGCGCAAGCGCGGCCTGCCGATGCAGAAGGTGGCGGGCTCACCGCTGCTCGCG
Source organism: Solirubrobacterales bacterium (assembly GCA_035509895.1). Classification (GTDB taxonomy): domain Bacteria; phylum Actinomycetota; class Thermoleophilia; order Solirubrobacterales; family 70-9; genus VAYN01. The sequence goes on along the minus strand of DATKIA010000028.1, from coordinate 21,150 downwards.
GATGTGATCCGCGAGATGGGCTTCCACAAGGCGACCGATTTCTACATCGCTCTCGGCCAGGGCAAGATCTCGACCAAGACAGCCGCCAACAAGGTGATGCAGCGCCTGAAGGCCGGCGATGCCGTCGACGAGCAACCGAGTGGACTGGTCGGCCCGCGCGAGGACCGCGCCCGCCGCACCAAGGACGCCGCCAACTATGGGATCACCGTCAAGGGCGCCGACAACGTCGCCGTCCGCCTTGCCAAGTGCTGCCGCCCGGTGCCCGGCGACAAGATCGAGGGCTACGTCAGCCTCGGCCGCGGGATCACGATCCACCGCGAGGACTGCAAGAACGTGAAGGCGCTGAAAAAGTCGCCCGACCGCTTCGTCGACGTCAGCTGGGAAGGCGAAAACGAGGCCTCCTACCGGGTCGAGCTGCAGATCGACGCCTACGATCGCACGCGCCTGCTCGAGGACCTCTCGCGGACCTTCTCCGAGGCCGGGATCAACATCATCGGCGCCACTTGCACGACCAACCCGCCGATGGTGAAAAACCGGTTCGTGATCGAGGTCGGAGACACCGAGCACCTCAAGCAGTGCATCTCCCGCCTCCGCAACGTCGAGTCGGTCTTCGACGCGTATCGCATAACCCCGGCCGCCTGATCGACGGCAAGACGGACGGGGAAGACCTTTGACCCTGACCGTCGCGATCACCGGTCCGACCGGAGAGATCGGCTTGCCCCTGCTGGCTGAGCTGGAGCGGCGAGACGAGGTAGACGCGGTGCTGGGGATGGCGCGGCGCGAGTTCGATCCAGTCGCCGAGGGCTGGAAGCAGGTCACCTACAGGCGTGGCGACATCCTCGATCGCGGCGCGCTGGCCGCCCTCTTCGACGGGGTCGACGTCGCTGTGCACCTCGCTTTCGCGATCTTCGGTAGCCGCGAGGAAGCGCACCGGATCAACCTCGAGGGCAGTCGCAACGTCTTCGAAGCGGCGGCAGCGGCCGGGGTGCGGCGTCTCGTCTACGCCTCCTCGGTCGCCGCATATGGGTTCCATGCCGACAATCCGCAGCCGATCACCGAGGCGGTTCCTGCCCGTGGTACCGACAGCTTCTACTACTCGGCCCAAAAGGCCGAGCTCGAGGGGCTGCTGACCGAGGTCGTCGCCGGAGGAGACATCGACGCCTACGTATTCCGGCCGTGCATCGTTGCCGGGCCGCAGGCGACGATGCTGATCCGCCAGCTGGTCCGCAGCGCCCGCCTCGGCGACCCGTTGCCGCGGCTGCGCCGCAGGCTCGCGCGGCTGCCGCTGACGCGCCCGGTACTGCCCGACTCCGGTGTCCCGATCCAGCTTGTTCACCACGACGACGTCGCCTCGGCGATGGCGGCGGCGATCATCGGCAGCGGACCGAGCGGCGCTTACAACCTCGCCGGCGAAGGCGAGGTCGGGATCGCCGAGATCGCCAGCTCGGTCGGCTGGCGATCGATCCGTGTGCCGCGGCCAGCGGTCGGCCTCGGGGCCGACATCGCCCGCCGCTTCAGCTTCGTTTCGCCGGAGCTCGAGTGGGCTCCCGCCCTCGCCAGGCCGGTCTTGATGGATGCCTCGAAGGCGCGCAAGGAGCTGGGCTGGAAGCCGCGCTTCGACGCGCCTGAGACTCTGCTTCAGACGGCGATCGCAGCCCGCGAAGAAGGTCTCCTGGAGTAGGGCGGCGGCGACTAAGCGACGATTGTCAGTGCGCCCGGCTCGGCCGCGAGGGTGACTTTCGTGCGATCGCCGATGTAGTCGCCGTCGACCTGGACCGGAAACGGTTTCAGGGAGCCGTCCTTTTCTTTGGAGACGGAGGTGACGGTCGCATTGAGAACGTCATCGAAGTGGACGACCTGTTTGTGGCCGACAGCGGTTTTCTTGCCGCCGAGCAGGCGGCCGATCAGGGTCGGCATGTCGCGTTGGGCGGCTCGTTTCAGCACCGCCAGCGAGAGGGTGCCGTCATCGATCGCGATCCCGTCGCAGACCCGGATCGGTTTGCTCGCGAAGTAGGTGAGGGGGTCGGAGTTCTGTGCGATCGCGGTGATGCCCTCGACTGGGCTTGCGCCCGGCACCTCGACCCGCACCCGGACGGCTTTCAGCAGGTACTTGCGGTAGAAGCCTGAGATCCCGGCCCAGCTGTAGTAATAGGGGCCTGCTTTCGCCTTCAGTTTCGGGTTTTCGTCGACCCGCCGGACGACGGTCGCATCGAGCCCGACCCCACAGGCGAAGACGAAGTGGCGGTCGTCGACCTTGCCGAGGTCGATCTTGCGCGGCCGCCAGTCGTCGACGAGAGAGAGTAGGTGCTCGGTGGCGTCGACGACGTCGTTGGGAATCCCCAGCGTCCGGCAGACCACGTTGGTCGAGCCGCCGGGCAGCACCGCGACCGGCAGGTCGGAGCCGGCGAGCCCATTGGCGACCTCGTTCAGCGTCCCGTCGCCGCCGAAGGCGACGACCACGTCGTAGCCTTTGTCGCGCGCCTCGCGGCTCAGTTCTGTGGCGTGGTTCTGGGCCTGGGTCGAGACCGCCTCGACCTCGAACCGCCCCTGCAGCGCGTAGACGACCAGGTTTCTCAGCCGGTCGGAGACCGTCGTCGCGTACGGATTGACGATTATCAGCATCCTCTTCTTCTGCGGCCGGCGGTGGGGGAGGTGGCCGAGGCGAACCATCGCCGGGAGCGTATTCGTCGCCGCGACGCCGCGACGCCAAGCCGTTGGCCCAAGGAGTCGAAGGACGAGCCCGCCGGGCGTCTTGCCAAGCATCCGAGCCAGAGCTTCAGCCGGATCGATGGCCGGCTGCAGCGGCTCGGTCGGTTGCACGCCGAGGCGTCCTCAGCGACGAGGAGTTTGCGGCCGCCGAGGAGCGTCTGATCGGCGCCGCTTAAGATCGGGGCATGTGCAGAAACATCAGGACTCTCCACAACTTCGATCCACCTGCGAGCGAGGAGGAGGTAAACGCCGCCGCGCTGCAGTTCGTGCGCAAGATCAGCGGCTACACCAAGCCCTCGCAGGCGAACGCCGAGGCCTTCGAGGAGGCCGTCGCCGAAATCGCCGAGGTCTCCTCGCGATTGCTCGACCGCCTGGTCACGACGGCGACGCCGAAGGACCGCGACGTCGAGGCGGCGAAACGGAAAGCGCGGGCGGAAGAGCGCTTCGCGGCCTAGCCAGGCGCATGGACTGCTTCAGTGGCTGCGGTACGCGGCTCCCGTCGCGGCTGACCGAAGCCAACCTGCTCGCCAGCAGAGTGGCGCTGGAGCTGTAGGCCTGGGACAAGGTCCGAGCTGCGGGGAGGCTCGGCGGCCGCCGAGGAGTGCGAAGCGTGAGCGAAGGGCCGAGCCGGGCGTCAGCAGAGGGCGACCGCGAAGTCGGTGTTGTGCGTGTAGGGGCCGCCGTAGGGATCACCGTTCATGAACGTGTTTGCTGGTGAGTAGTAGGCGTTGTTCCAGGGCGGACTGGCGATCCGGTACCAGTAGCCGTCGGGGTTGACGCTGGCGATCGTCGGGTCGTAGACACGGCATGAGACCTCCACCCACTGTCCGGCCGCGATCTGGGGTCCCAGGCCCGATGCGTTGTGGTAGTTCGTGAAGGTGTTGACGGGGTGGTTGGGCGTCTCCTGCTCCAGCCACGTAGTCGGTGGCGGCGGCGGTGCCGGTGGGGAGGGCGGAGAAGCCGGCGAGGTGGTGCCGGTGGCCGGGGGGATCGCGGCAGGGACGGTGGGCGCGGGCCCGGAGGTTTCGGAGGCCGCCGGCAGCGCCTCGATCGGCGAGATCTGGATCGTCACCACGGTCGGAGCGGGGAGCAGAGCCGCGGCTACCCGCACCCCGATCCTCGAGCCGTGCTTGGGCCGCGCGATGGTCACCGTTTGGAAGGTCCCGCCGGCGATCGCGCTCGTCTGCAGCCTCTGGATCCGGCGGGGTTTGCCGTGTCCTCTCCCCGGAGCGTTGCCGGTGAGGTTGGCGACTAGGCCTCCGTTCGGGTTGCGGACCGACGCCGAGACGACGCCGACCTGGGTTCCCGGGGTCGTCCAGGAAACCACCACCTGGACACCGGGATTGCCGAAGAACTTGCCGTTGCTGGGCTTCGCCGGCGCCCCGGCGACGGACAGGGAGCGGGTCGTCTGGGTGGGGGCGATCTGGCATTCGAGTTCGGTGTCGATCGAGTTGAAGACCGGTTGCAGGCGTTGGGTCTGGGCGGTGGCGTCGTCGCCGGGGCCGAGCTTCAGCGGGTAGTAGGCACCGCCGGTCTCGGCGGCGATTCGGCCGAGCAGGTCGGCCGCCTCGTCGCCCTGTCCGCTCGGCCCGATGTCGAGTCCGATGACGAAGGTGCGGGGACCGCCGCTGTGCCCGTTCTCGTAGTCGCCGACGTTGTGCTCGCCGTCGGTGAGGAAGATCCGGGCGTCGGCGCCCGGTTGGCTGGCGGCGCTCGCCCCAAAAGCCGCGTTGTAGTTGGTCTGGACGCCGGTGCCGTCGTAGCCGTCGTCGGCGAGGTTGCCTAGAGCGGACAGCATCTTCCCGGCGCCGGCGGAGATCGGTTCCGGCGCAAACAGAGGGCCGGCTTCGTCGCCGAACTCGACCGCCCCGAGGGTTCGTCCCTGCCCACCCGGTTTCGTGATCAGGAGCTGCATCGCGGCGCTGCGAATGTTGAGCGGATCGCTGTTTTCCATCGATCCCGAGTCGTCGAGGATCGCTGCGATGTTGGATGCTGGCGCGCAGGCCCTGGTTTTGCGCAGGCCCAGCCACTCCGCGACCTTTTGGGCTGCTGCCTGGGTCCACTGCGGCTTGTAGTGCTTGTGGGCCTCGCCACCGCCCGACCCTTGACAGATGAAGTCGCGGTCGAGGCAATAGGTGGCGGTGTGACTGAGGAACACCTTGGGCAGGTCGTTGTCGGTGAGCCCCAGGACACCGTGCCGGCTCGACTGATAGGTACCGCCCTTTACGGCGGCGCCAGAGTGGGGGTCGAAGTGCGGGTCTCCGAACATGACCACGGCGCCGATCCGTGAGGCGAGCGAGGTCAGATCCGGCAGCGCGTCGCGGATCACGTGCGCTCCCTGCGAGTAGCCGGCCAGGACCAGCTTCGCCCCACCGCAGTCCTTGGCGCGCTGCTTCACCCGCTGGATCAGGTTCTTGACACCGCTGTCGACGCTGAGCTTGTACTGAAGCGCCTTGATGGTGGTGAAGATTGCTTTCCAGTCCACGACGCCTACCGCCGGATAGTGGAGTCCCTCGCCGTGCACGGCACCTGGATCGGCCAGGCTTTCGAGCTGCTTGATGAACGGGCCGACGGTCTTGCCGGGGCTGCCGTTGCCGGTCTCGCCCGAGCCCCGCACTGCGATCACCTGCACTTGGCTCCCGCACTGCGGGCCGGCAGTCGCGTTGACGGCGCCACCAAGGATCGCCCAGCACGACAAGCCCCCGGCGACCGCGATCGCCGAGGCGAGGAGCATGTGTGAATTGGCTTTGATCCGCAACATCGGCACCCGGGGCGGGTGCACTCTAGACAGCCACGGTATGGCGATGTAGAGAAACTGAGTTGTAAGGGTGTGAGGTACTAAAAACTAGATCCCGGTGTTACTCAGTCGCTTCGTAGCGGATCACGCTGCCGTCGTCGAGCTCGCGGACGCGGCCTTCGTTGACGAGTAGATCGGTGTGGCCGATCACCTCGGAGATGGTGAGGAAGGCCTGGGTGACGGCGACGTTGCCCCAGATCTTCTGGGCGATCTCGTAAGCGGTGCTGGTTCGCTCGGCGATCAGGCCGTAGATCTTCTCCTTGCGGCGTTCGTGGGAGGCGATCCGGGTCTCGATCAGGGAGACGTGGTCGGTGACCGGCTCGCCGTGGCCGGCGAGGAGGATCTCGGCCGGCATCGCCTCGGTCTTGCGCAGCGAGTCGATGTAGGTCACCAGCGCCTGGTCGCGACGCTGTGATCCGTCGAGGGGGCGGCTGATCAACGGATTCGAGGAGATGTGGGCGATCAGGTGGTCGCCGACGAGGAGGAGCTTGCGCTCTTCGTCCCAGAAGAGCGTGTCGGAGGGGCTGTGCCCCGGCCGGTGCAGGACCTGGAGGCGGCGGTCGCGGAACTCGATCTCCTCACCGTCGGCCAGCGGCCGGGTGACGACCGCGTGTGAGCCCCACTGACGGTAGCTGCGCGAGACGCTGCGCAGGGCGACCGTGACGTCCTCGGGGATGCCGTTGCGGAGCATCACCTCGACCGCGAACTGGTCCTCGAGCTCGGAGTCCTCCTCGAAGGCGGCGAGCCGCTCGGCGGCGGCTCCGAGGGCGCCGACCTCGGCGCCCGAGTGTTCGACCAGGATCTCGACCAAGCCGACATGGTCGAGGTGCTGGTGGGTGATCAGGATCAACTCGATGTCGTCGATCGAGTGGCCACGGGCAGCCAGCTGACGGGTCAGTTCGTCGAGCGAGGTGCCGGAGTTGGGGCCGGTGTCGACCAGGGTCAGCGGCTCGTCCTCGATCAGGTAGCAGTTGACCGCCCCAACCGCGAATGGGGTGGCGACAGGGAGGCGGTGGATGCCGCCGAGGGCGGTCTGCTCGAGCGCCTGCTCGGGCGTCATCGTCACGAGCGGATCAGTCCCAGGACCTCGTCGCGGCGTCGTTCCATGTCCTCGCGCGAGGACAGCGACTCGAGGTTGAGCCGCAACAGCGGCTCCGTATTCGAGGGCCGGACGTTGAAGTGCCAGTCGGGGTAGTCGACCGAGACGCCGTCGAGGTGGCTGAGCTCACCGTCGCCGTAGCGAGCTTCGATCTCCTTGATCTTCGCGGCCTGGTCGGCGACCTCGGAGTTGATCTCGCCGGAGATGAAGTAGCGGGAGCGGAACTCCTCCATCAGCTCGCGCATGCTGCGGCCGTCGAGCGAGAGCAGCTCCAGCATCAGCAGCGCCGGGATCGTGCCGGAGTCGGCATTCCAGAAGTCGCGGAAGTAGTAGTGGCCGGAGACCTCGCCGCCGAACACGGCGCTCTCCTCGCGCATCCGCGCCTTGAAGAAGGCGTGGCCGACGCGCGAGAGGTCGGAGCGGCCGCCCTCGGCGGCGACCAGGTCCGGCACCGCCCGGCTCGAACGCGGGTCGTAGAGGATCGTCCCACCCGGGTTCTTGCGCAGCGCCGAGCGCGCCAGCAGGGCGCAGATGAAGTCGCCGTCGCAGAACTCGCCGCTGGCATCGATGAAGAAGCAGCGGTCGGCGTCGCCGTCCCAGGCGATCCCGAGGTCGGCGCCGCTCGCCTGCACCCGCTCGATGATCATCCGCCGGTTCTCCTCCAGCAACGGGTTCGGCTCGTGGTCGGGGAACTCCCCGTCGGGCTGGAAGTACATCTCCTCCAGCTCCAGCGGCAGCTGCTCGAGGATCGGGCCGGCCATCGGCCCCGCCATCCCGTTGCCGCCGTCGACGACGACCTTCATCGGTTTCACTGCCGACGGGTCGATGAACGAGAGCGCGTGGGCGCGGAATTCGTCCCAGATGTCGACCTCCTCGAAGGAGCCGCCGCCGGGGGCGTGGCCGAGCCCGCCTTCGATCTCCGCCTTGACGTCGCCGATGCCGGCGTCGCCGGAGAGCGGCAGCGCCCCCTCGCGGACGAGCTTGACCCCGGTGTAGGCCTTCGGGTTGTGCGAGGCGGTGACCATCGCGCCGCCGTCGAGCTCGCGCGACCCAACCAGGTGGTAGAGCATCTCGGTCGCGACCATGCCGGCGTCCAGCACCGTCGCGCCCTCGAAAATGAGACCGTCGCGCAGCTCCGCCGCCATCGCCGGCGCCGTCAGCCGCATGTCGCGGCCGAGGCCGATCCGCAGCTCACTCGGCGCCTTGCCGCGCAGCCGCCCGAGCACACGGGCGAAGGCACGGCCGATCGCGTGCGCGGTCGTCTCGTCCATCTCCTCGCCGTAGAGGCCGCGGATGTCGTAGGCCTTGAAGATCCCGGGCGGGGCCAGGATCGGTTGCTCGCTCACCAGTCGGCTCCCTTCAGCGCTTCGTAGCTTTGCTCCAGCGTCTGCGGCATCACTTTCGTGTCCGCAATCACCGGCATGAAGTTGGTGTCGCCGCCCCAGCGGGGGACGACGTGCATATGGATGTGATGCTCGACGCCGGCCCCGGCGACCCGTCCCTGGTTGAAGCCGACGTTGTAGCCGTGCGGGTCGTAGACCGCCTCGAGGCGGTTCATCGCCCGCTGCGCCAGCGCCATCATCTCGGTCAGGGTCTCGGCCGGCAGCTCCTGCAGCCGGGCGACGTGGTCGTAAGGGGCGACCATCAGGTGCCCGTTCGTGTAGGGGAAGAGGTTGAGGATCACGAAGGCGCGCTCGCCGCGGTGGACGATCAGGTTCGCCTCGTCGTCATCTGCCTGCGGCTTGGCGCAGAAGATGCACTCCTCCTCGTTGTCCTTTGATGCGTCCTTCACGTAGGCAAGGCGCCACGGCGCCCAGATGCGGAAATTGGCCACAGGGAAGCATCCTATTCAGCGACCGGCGGCAGGCCGGATAAGGCAGGGTCGACCTCTTCTAGCCGGTTCCCCTAGAGCCAGCGGCGGCGGCGAAAGAAGAGCACCAGGCCGATCAGGATGATCGCCATCACGCCGAGCATCAAGAAGAAACCCGGCTCGTCGTGTTCGAACGGGACCCAGGTGTTGGCACCCATGATGCTGGCGATCAGGGTCAGCGGCAGGATCACGACGCTGATCGAGGTCAGCACTCGGAGGATGTCGTTGAGCCGGTGGGAGATCACGGCCTCGTTGGTCTCCTCGAGCGCGACCACGACCTCCTTGTAGTTTTCGAGCATGTCCCAGATCCGCTCGTGGGCGTCGACGACGTCGTCGAAGTAGATCTCGAGGTCGATGTCCGCCGCCAGGTAGCGCTGCTTGACTTTCTCGAGGTCGCGGAGGACCGGCCGCTGGGGCCGGATTACTTTGCGGAAGTTGATGATCTCCTGCTTGACGTTGGAGATGTCGCGCACGACCTCGTCGGAGTTGCCGTCGAAGAGTTCGTCCTCGAGCGCGTCGAGCTTGTTGCCGATCTTGCGCAGCATCGGGAAGCAGTAGTCGAAGCTGTCGTCGACGAGCCGGTAGAGCAGGTAGCCGGCGCCGCGGGTGAAGAGCTGGTCGCGCAGCTCCTCGTTGGCGCGGCAGCGCTCGAACAGGTACTCGACCGGCTGCAGGGGCTGGTTCGGCAGGGTGATGACGTAGTCGGGCCCGACGAAGAGGTCGAGCTCGCCGGTGCCGAGTCGCCGCGCCTGGCGGTCGAAGACCGGCAGGTGGAGGACGATGAAGAGGTAGTCGTCGTAGACGTCGATCTTCGGCCGCTGGTTGCGCGAGAGGACGTCCTCGAGGTCGAGGGTGTGGAAGTCGAAGTGCTCCTCGAGCCAGGCACGCTCGAGCCCGCCGGGCCGCTCGATGTTGACCCAGCGCAGGCCGGAGGAGTCGATTTGCTCGACGCGGGGAGCCTGGGGCTCGGCCTCAGGCGCGCCGACGAGCTCGGCACGCCGGCTGGCCCGTCGCAGCCGTGGTTTCGGAAGGTTCGGCATCGCTCGGGCTCGTCATCTGGTCGTGCAGCGGAGTCATCGTGCCCCTAGGTTAGCCGTCGAGCCCGCCTGCAAACGTCCCCGGCGTGCCTGGTACGCTTCTCCCAACATAAGCGCCACATCTAGAGGGGTGGAGGGACTGGCCCAGTGAAGCCCCGGCAACCACCTCGGATCGCAAGATTCGAGGGGAGGTGCCAACTCCAGCAGGTCGCGTTTTTTGACCTGGAAGATGTGGGGGACGTCCGATCCGGACCTCTGCCCCACAACATGGCGGAGGTTTTTTTGATGGAAACGAGGATCGGATGTCAGTCGAGAGCTTGAAGTGCAAGGAGTGCGGCACCAGCTATGAGCTTGGTGCCAACTACGTGTGTGAAAACTGCTTCGGCCCGCTCGAGGTCGCCTACGACTACTCGGGGCTGGACGCGGCCGGTGTGAAAAGGCGGATCCAGGCCGGCTCGCAGGGGATCTGGCGCTACGCCGACTTCCTCCCCTTCGAGGGTCTTCCCAAAGACCCGCTGGAGCCGGGGCTGACGCCGCTGGTGCGCGCTGACCGGCTCGCCGACCGGCTCGGGATCGAGGCCGAGCTGTGGATCAAGAACGACGCCGCCAACCCGACCCATTCCTTCAAGGACCGGGTCGTCGCCGTTGCGATCGCGAAAGCGCAGGAGCTTGGCTTCGACACCGTCGCCTGCGCCTCGACCGGCAACCTCGCCAACGCCGTCGCCGCCCACGCGGCCGCGGCCGGGCTCGAGTCCTACGTCTTCGTCCCGGCCAACCTCGAGGAGCAGAAGCTGCTCGCGACCGGCGTCTACGGCACCAACCTGGTCGGCGTTCGCGGCAACTACGACGACGTCAACCGACTTTGCACGCAGCTGGCCGAGACCCGGCCCTGGGCCTTCGTCAACGTCAACCTGCGGCCCTACTACGCCGAGGGTTCGAAGACGCTCGCCTACGAGACGGCTGAGCAGCTGGGCTGGACGCTGCCCGACCGCGTCGTCGCCCCGATCGCTTCCGGCTCGCTCTTCACCAAGCTCGGCCGCGGTTTCCAGGAGTGGCTCGACCTCGGCCTGGTCAGCGGTGAGCTGCCGACCTTCAACGGCGCCCAGGCGGAGGGCTGCAGTCCCGTCGCCACCGCCTTCGCCGAAGGCTGGGACGTCTGCAAGCCGCAGAAGCCGGAGACGATCGCCAAGAGCCTGGCGATCGGCGACCCGGCCGACGGTCCCTACGCGGTCGAGCACGCGCGCCGGACCGGCGGCGGCATCGACTCGGTCAGCGACGCCGAGATCCGGACCGCGATCAAGCTGCTGGCGGAAACGACCGGGATCTTCACCGAGACCGCGGGCGGCGTCACCGTCGGCGTCCTCCGCAAGCTCGCCGAACGGGGCGAGATCGGCGCCGGCGAGCGCGTCGTCGTCTACATCACCGGCGAGGGCTTGAAGACGCTCGATGCGACCCGCGATACGTTCCAGATGCACGAGATCGATCCGCGCCTCGAGAGCTTCGAGGCCGAGTTCCGCCAGGAGGTAGTCGTCTAGATGCCAGTCACGGTGAAGATTCCGACCCAGCTGCGGGCCGCGACCGGCGGCGAGTCCGAGGTCGAGGTGAGCGGCTCGACCGTCGGTGAGGTGCTCGACGCCGTCTTCGACACCTACGGCGACCTGCGCGAGCGGATCACCCAGGACGGCGACCTGCGCCGCTTCGTCAACGTCTACGTCTCCGGCGAGGACATCCGCTTCCAGCAGGGCCTCGATACGGGCATCGAAGACGGCGACGAGGTCACCATCCTCCCCGCAGTGGCCGGCGGCTGAGAGCGGCCGTGGCGCGGCGCATATCCGCGTCCTCGGTCGCTCGCGTGCAGAGCACGCTTCGCTCCCTGCGTCCTTGATCTGCTTGGCCACGGCCGCTCTCAGGAGCGGATGAACAAACAACCGGTAGGGGGGCGGGTCGATTGAAGAAGGCGCTGGTTACCGGAGGTCATGGCTTCATCGCCTCGCATCTGGCTAAGGGGCTACTCGCCGAAGGAGTCGAAGTCCGCGTGCTTGACCGGCCGGGGCCGCGGCTGACCGAGAGCGGCGGGCCGCGCCACTCCGGGCTCGACCTGCTCGGGATTCGCGGCGAGATCGAGCTGGTCGAGGGCGATCTGCTCGAACCGGCGCAGGTTGACGGCGCGGTGGCGGGTTGCGATGCGGTCTTCCATCTCGGCGGGCGGACGTTCCCGGGCGTGACCGGTCCTCCTCCCGCGCAGACTTTCGAGATCAACGTGCGCGGTGCCTGGAACGTGTTCGAGGCGTGCCGGGTTCACTCCGTTGAGAGAACCGTCTTCGCTTCTTCGCCCCGGGCCTATGGGAGCAGCCACGAGCTTCCCTACCGCGAGGATCTTCCGCTGCAGGCCACCTATCCCTATGACGCCAGCAAGGCCGCCGCCGAGACGATCGCGCGCAGCTACGCGGACGCCTACGGGGTGCCGATCGCCGTCACCCGAATCGCCAACGTCTACGGCCCCGCCGACGTCACCTTCACCCGGCTGGTTCCGGCCACCGCGATCGCCGTGATCGAGGGGCGGGCGCCGCGGATCCGTTCCGATGGCAGTCCCAGGCGCAACTTCCTCCACATCGACGACGCGGTCTCCGCCTATCTGGCGATCGCCGCTGCGCTCGGACGGGAGCAGGCGGTTGGGGAGGCCTTCAACGCCGCCGACGATCACCCGCACTCGGTTCGCGAGGTCGTCGACCTGATCGTTGAGCTGGCCGGCGGCGACGTCACCGCCGAGTACGGTCCCGGCCTGTTGGCCGGCGAGAGCCGCGACCAGTACCTCGACTCTTCGAAGCTGACGGCGATGACGGGCTGGAGGCCCGCGGTGGACCTCCGGGACGGCCTCCTCCGTACCCTGGAGTGGTACCGCGACCACCGGGAGGTTCGTCCCTGATGTGCGGCCGCTTCACGGTCACGACCAAAGACACGAAGAAGATCGCCGACCGCTTCCAGGTCGAGCTGGAGAAAGCCCTGGAGCGGGGCGGAGGCGGCACGCCCGCGGCCAAAGAGAGCGCCAAGGCCGAGAACGGGAAAAAGGCGAAAGCGAAATCGCCGCCGGGGATGGGCCGTTTCAACGTCGCCCCGACCCAGGAGATCCTCGTCGTCCGTGCTTCGCCGGATCCCGACGAGGCGGCCGCCGGTGAGCGCGAGGCGCGGCTGATGCGCTGGGGCCTGGTCCCGATCTGGGCCAAGGACCTCAAAGTCGGCTACCGGATGATCAACGCCAAAACCGAGAACCTGACGAAAAGCCGCGCCTACTCGCCGCTGGTCGGCAAGTACCGCCACCGCTGCCTGATCCTCGCCGACGGCTTCTACGAGTGGATGAAGGCGGAGGACCCGAAGCAGCCGCGCCAGCCCTGGCGCTTCACCGTCGACGGCGGCGAGCCGTTCGCCTTTGCCGGGCTCTGCACGCGGAAGGAGTGGAGCGACCCGGAGGACCGCGGCTATGACGACGACGGCTACCTCTACAGCTGCACGATCGTGACGACGACTCCGAACGAGGTCGTCGCCCCGGTGCACAATCGGATGCCGGCGATCCTGCCCGACGCCGACGCCGAGACCGCCTGGCTGCGCCCCGACCTCAGTGCCGAGGACGCGATTGCGATGCTGGGACCGCTGGACGGGCGCCGGATGCAGAGCGCGCCCGCCAACCCGAAGCTGAACAAAGTCGGGAAAGGAATGGAGGAGGGGCCGGAGCTGCTGGTCGCTCCGCCGGGCGACTGAGGCTCAGCCACCTTCTTCTTCGGAGTCGCTTTCCTCTTCCGCTTCTTCCTTTTCCTCTTCCCGTTCCTGGGCTTCTTCTTCGGCGTGCTCTTCGGCTTCTTCGTCGATCGGCGGCGTCACCTTCTTCAGCGCCGCCTTGGTTTCGACGGTGGCCTCGCCGGCGCTGGTGGTCACGGTGCAGGACACCTTCGCGGAGGGCACGGTGGTCGTTTTCCAGATCGAGAAGAAGGGCAGGTCGAGGTCCCGCGTCGGCGGGCCGCCTTCGATCGAGTATTCGAGTCGCTCCGTTCCCACGGTGTACTTGGGCCATTCGAGCTTGACCCCTTTTTCCGTGGTGAAGCCGCGAATACCGAGGTCTTCCGCTTCGACGATCACGTTTTCGCCGCCGCGGGCGCTGAAGTCCATCACCAGTCTTTCCGGCACGTTCTGGGTGTAGATGCCCGATTCCGACGAGCGCGGGTAGAGGGCGCGCAGCCCTTCCGCTGAGCGGGCGATTTCGGTCCTTGGCCCCGCTTTGGTTGCGCAGAGGACCTTCCCGTGGCTAATCGGTGAGCCGGCGTCGATCCGCAGGGTGTTGGCCACTCGGTACAGCGAGTAGCCGCTGACGTTGGTGCCGGTGGCGGCGATCGAGCCCTTGATCAGTTGCATCGAGCCCGTGCCACCGGGAACGTCGACCGGCTTGGAGTCGGCGACCGGCTCGTGCTCGATCCATTCGAGCGAGGCGGATTCGCCCGAGCCCTTGTCGGTCGAGAGCAGTGCCGCGGCAACGCAGGCGATCAGGCCGACGACGACGATGGCGATGACGCCGCGCGGCATCCGGGAGTCCTGGGGGGCCTCGTCCATGCGACCGCGACGTTATTGGAATCCGTCACAGATCCGCGATCTTCGCGTTTCACGGTGTTCCCCATGGTTACCGTGGGGGTATGGCTGGGGATGTGGCACCGATCGGCGCAACCCAGGTGCGGAACATGACCGCGACCGTTCACGGTCGCTCGGTCGGCTATCTCGAGGCTGGCTCCGGCGATCTGCTCCTGCTCGTCCACGGGATGGCGGGGAATGCGGAGAACTGGCGCCCGGTGTTGGAGCCGCTGGCCCTCAGCAACGCCGTCATCGCCCCCGACTTCCCGGGCCACGGCGAGTCGGCGCCGGGCGGCGGCGACTACTCGCTTGGCAGCCTCGCCAGTGGTTTGCGCGACCTGATGCTGACCCTCGGCCACGAGCGCGCGACCCTGGTCGGGCACTCGCTTGGCGGTGGCGTCGCGATGCAGCTCACCTACCAGTTCCCGGAGATGGTCGAGCGCCTCGTCCTCGTTTCCAGCGGCGGTCTCGGGCCCGACGTCAGCCCGGTGCTGCGCGCTGCGGCGCTGCCGGGCGCCGATCTCTTCATCGCCGCCACGGCCGGCATCGGCAGTCGCTTCGGCTCGGCCCTCGGCAAGGGCCTGGGGGCGCTTGGCTTTGGGCCGAACGCCGACGTCGCCGAGGTCACCCGCGCCTACGCGGCGCTCGCCGACCGCGAGCGCCGCAAGGCTTTCCTGGCGACTCTGCACGCGGTCGTCGGCACCGACGGCCAGCGCGTCGCCGCCCTCGACCGCCTCTACCTGGCCGAGGCCCTGCCGCTGCTGATCCTCTGGGGCGAGAACGACCCGATCATCCCCGTCACCCACGCCGAAGCCACCCACGCGGCGCTGCCCAGCAGCCGCCTCGAGATCTTCGAGGGTGTCGGCCACGCCCCCCAGGTGGAGGCCCCTGGCCGCTTCATCGCCGCCCTCCAGCGCTTCCTTGCCGAGACCGAGCCGGCCCGCTTCGACCGCGAGGAATGGCTGGCGCGGTTCCAGGGCGCGTAGCCACTACGCGCGCAGGCAAAAGACGCGCCCGACAGGATTCGAACCTGTGGCCTCCGCCTCCGGAGGGCGGCGCTCTATCCAGCTGAGCTACGGGCGCAGGAGGGACAGCTTAGTCAGTGGGGCGCGGTCCCGAGCGCGGTAGAGCTTTCCCGCGGATAGCGCGGGAAATGTCGACCGCGTAGGCTCGCCGGTCGTGGATCTATCGGTCGTATTTCTCGGCACCGGCGGCTCGGTGCCTTCGGCGCGGCGCTCGACGGCGAGCGTGCTGGTCGCGCGTGGGGGAGAGCGGTTGCTGTTCGACTGCGGCGAAGGGACGCAGCGGCAGATGCAGCGCTCGCTGGGGCTGACCCAGGTCGACGAGATCTACCTCACGCATTTCCACGCCGACCACATCCTCGGCCTGCCGGGGCTGCTCAAGACCTACGACCTGACCGACCGCGAGAAGCCGCTGGTGATCCACGGCCCGAAGGGGTTGCGGGACGTCTTCGGCGTGCTCTCGCCGCTGGTCGGCCGCCTTCGCTTCGGCGTCGACCTGGTCGAACTCGTGCCCGGCGACGCGGTCGGCCACGACGACTTCGAGGTGCAGTCGTTCGAAGCCTCGCACGGCGTTCGCGCCAACGGCTACGCGCTGGTCGAGGCGGAGCGCCCCGGGCGCTTTGACCCCGAGGCCGCGCGCGCCGCCGGCGTCCCGGAAGGGCCCGCCTTTGCGGCCTTGCAGCGTGGGGAGGAGGTCGAGGGATCGAGCGGCACCGTCGCGCCCGACCAGGTGATGGGGCCGGGCCGGGCCGGCCGCACGGTCGTCGTCACCGGCGACACGGCGCCCTCGCCGGCGACGGTCGCTGCCGCCGCCGACGCCGAGCTCCTGGTCCACGACGCCAGCTTCGCCGAGGAGGACGCCCAGCGGGCCGCCGAAACCGGCCACTCGACGCTCGGCCAGGCGGCCGCGGTCGCCGCCGAGGCGCACGTGAAAATGCTCGCCGCCGTCCACATCTCCTCCCGCTACCACGTCGGCAAAGTCCTCGAGGAGGCAGAGGAAGTTTTCGAACCTACCGTGGCACCTCGTGATTTCGACGTCATCGAGATCCCGTTCCCCGAGCGCGGAGGACCTCAGTTGGTTCCGAACGGAGCGGTCAACGACGGCGGGTCGGGGTAGCCCTCGACGGAGCCTCCATTCTGTTGCGACGGCGAGGGCTACCCCGGGCCGCCGCCTCCTCCAGTGCTACATTCCGGTCGTCCTTTAACTCGGTCCTGTGAGGCCAGGAAGGAAGCAACGAAGTGACTGAGAAGGTCGTGCTCGACCACGACGATCTGCGCCGAACGCTGCGCCGGATCGCACATGAGATTGCCGAGAAGAACCCTGAGCCCGAGGGCCTCGCTGTAGTCGGCATCCACACTCGCGGAGCGCTCCTCGCCCGCCGCCTCCACGCCTTCCTCGCCGAGCTGACCGGCACAGAGCTGCCGATTGGCGACATCGACATCTCCTTCTACCGCGACGACCTTGGCGCCAAGGCGCCCTCGGCCCAGCCGGTCGTCCACGCCTCCCACATCGACTTCGACGTCGCCGACCGCACCATCGTCCTCGTCGACGACGTTCTCTTCACCGGCCGCACCGTTCGCGCCGGGATCGACGCTCTCTTCGACTACGGCCGCCCGCGCCGGGTCCAGCTCGCAGTCCTCTGCGACCGCGGCCACCGCGAGCTGCCGATCCGCCCCGACTACGTCGGCAAGAACCTGCCGACCGCCTTCGGCGAGCGGGTCAACGTCAGCCTCGAAGAGTGCGACGGGGTCGATCGGGTGACGATCTCCGAACCCCAGACTGCGGAGGCACTCGCATGAACCATCTGCTCTCGATCGAGCAGCTCTCACGGGCCGAGATCGAAGGGATCCTCGACCGCGCCGAGAGCTTCGCCGAGGTTGGCCGTCGCGACATCAAAAAGGTCCCGACCCTGCGCGGCCGTACCGTCGTCACCCTCTTCTACGAGTCGAGCACCCGCACCTCGAGCTCTTTCGAGCTCGCCGCCAAGCGCCTCTCGGCCGACCTCGTCTCGGTCAAGGCCGCCGGCTCCTCGATCGACAAGGGCGAGTCGCTGAAGGACACGATCGCGACCCTCTCCGCCTACGACCCGGCCGCGATCGTGATCCGCCACCCCTACGCCGGCGCCGCCCAGATGGTCGCCGGCTGGACCAGCGCCGCGGTCGTCAACGCCGGCGACGGCAAGCACGAGCATCCGAGCCAGGCGCTGCTCGACGTCTACACCCTGCGCCGCCGCCTCGGTTCGCTGGACGGGACCAGGATCTGGATCGTCGGCGACGTCCTCCACAGCCGCGTCGCCCGCTCCAACCTGATCGCCTTCAACCGGATGGGCGCCGAGGTCACGGTCTGCGGGCCGCCGACCCTGATCCCGCGCGGAATCGAGGAGCTCGGCTGCGCGGTCTCGCACTCGCTCGACGGGGTCGAGGAGGCCGATGTCGTCTACGCGCTGCGCCTCCAGCACGAGCGGATGGCGGAGAGCTTCATCCCCTCGCTGCGCGAGTACGCGGCGACCTTCCAGATCGACACCCGCCGCCTCAGCCCGCGCCAGCTGCTGATGCACCCGGGCCCGGTCAATCGCGGCGTCGAGCTCTCCGGCGAGGCGATCGACTCGCCGCAGTCGCTGATCGTCGAGCAGGTCGCCGCCGGTCTCGTCGTGCGGATGGCGATCCTCTACGAGCTGCTGGCCGGCTCCGAGCGCCCGGCCCCGATCGATGGACCTAGCAGCGGCGGCGACCCCAGCCCGACCCCGATCGGGCAGCCGGCATGAGCGACCAGCTGGCGGCCCTGACCGACGTCCTCGACGTCCGTCCGGGCGAGCACGCGCACCTGGTCCTGCGGCGGGCGACCGTGCTCGACCCGGCTGCCGGGATCGACGCCGTCCACGACGTCGTCGTCCGCGACGGCCACATCGCCGAGCTGGCGGCGCCGGGTGCGGCGGCAGCCGAGGGCGCCGAGGTGGTCGAGGCCGAGGGCCTGCACGCTTTTCCGGCCTTCTTCGACCCGCACGTCCACCTCCGCACCCCCGGTCACGAGCACAAAGAGGACGTCGAGACCGGCACCCGCGCGGCTGCCGCCGGCGGCTACTGCGGCGTCCTCGCGATGGCCAACACCTCGCCGCCGGTCTCGACCGCCGCCGATATCAGCGCCCTGCGCGAGCAGGCGCGGGCCGGCGCTTCGGTCCCGGTCGGCTTCCTCGCCACCGTGACCAAAGACATGCAGGGCAAGGAGCTGACCGAGATGGTCGAACTGCGCGAAGCCGGCGCGCTCGGCTTCTCCGACGACGGTCTGCCGATCACCAGCCCGCGGGTGATGCGCCGGGCGCTGCAGTACCAGCGCCTCTGCGGCGGCAACATCGCTCTGCACGAGGAGGACCCCGACCTCTCCGGCGATGGCGCCATGCACGAGGGCGCGGTCTCGGCCGCGGTCGGGCTCGCCGGCATCCCTTCGGTCTCGGAGTCGACGATGGTCGCCCGCGACGCCGCCCTCGCCGCCTATGAGGAGGCGCGGATCCACGTCCAGCACCTCTCGGCGAAGGAGTCGGTCGCGATCGTCCGCGCCGCCAAGGCCGCCGGTGTCCAGATCAGCGCCGAGGCCAGCCCGCACCACCTCTGCCTCACCGACGAGGAGGTCCGCAGCCTCGATCCGCACCGCTTCAAGATGAACCCGCCGCTGCGCCACGAGTCCGACCGCCAGGCGCTGATCGAGGGCCTGCGCGACGGCACGATCGAGTGCATCGCGACCGACCACGCGCCCCACCAGGCGGAGGAAAAGGACGTTCCCTTCGAGCAGGCGGCGATGGGCGTGACCGGTCTCGAGACCGCCTTCGCCGCGCTCCACACCGAACTGGTGCTGCCCGGCGTGATCGACCTCGGTCTGCTGGTCGAGCGCCTCGGCGGCGGCGCCGCGCCGTTCGCGATCGCGCGGCCGACGCTCAGCCCCGGTGCCGAAGCCAACGTCGCCCTCTGCGACCTCGGCGCCGAGTGGACGGTCGGCGAAGACGGCTACGAGAGTCGCTCCCAGAACTCCTGGTGCGCGGGGCGCACCCTGACCGGCCGGGTGCTGATGACCGTTGCCGCCGGCCAGATTGCCTTCCGCCTGCGGGCGTTCTCGCTGGGGGTCGCCTCGTGAATGTCGGGTTCCTCTCGCTATGCGAGAGCAAGTCGACATGGAGGTCGCGATGAGCGCCTATGTGTTGCTCGAAGACGGCACGAGGTTCGACGGCGACGCCTGCGGTGCCGAAGGCCAGATCACCGGCGAGGTCGTCTTCAACACCGCGATGACCGGCTATCAGGAGTCGGTCACCGATCCCTCCTACGCGGGCCAGATCATCGTCTTCACCTACCCGTTGATCGGCAACTACGGCGTCAGCGCCGAGGCGATGGAGTCCGAACGGGCGCACGCCCGCGGCGTCGTCATGCGCGACGCCAAGAACCGCGAGGACGCGGCCAGCTCCGAGGGCGGCTGGCTCGACTGGCTCGACAACTGCGGCGTACCGGGGATCACCGGCATCGACACCCGCGCCCTCGTCCGCCACATCCGCGACCGCGGCGCGATGCGGGGCGGCATCTTCCCGACCTCGGTCCCCGAGCCCGAAGCCCGCGAGGCCGTGGCCGCCGAGCCGTCGATGGACGGCGCCGACTTCGCCCGCCTCGTCACCCCGCCGGAACCGGTCCGCTTCGACGGTGACGGGCCGCACGTGGTTGGGATCGACACCGGGGTCAAGCTCAGCATCGTCCGCCAGCTGCGTGAGCACGGCTGCAAGCTGACGCTGCTGCCCTGCACGACCTCAGCCGAGGACGTGCTCGCCGAGGACCCGGACATCGTCTTCCTCGCCAACGGCCCCGGCGACCCGGCGGCGCTCGGATATGTGGTCGAGACCGTGCGGGAGATCGTCGGCAAGCGCCCGGTTTTCGGCATCTGCCTCGGCCACCAGCTGCTCTGCCGGGCGGTCGGCCTCGAGACCTACAAGCTGCCGTTCGGCCACCGCGGCACCAACCATCCGGTCAAGGACCTGGAGACGGGAAGGATCGACATCACCTCACAGAACCACGGCTTCGCGGTCCAGGGACCGGGGGGCGAGCCGAAGATCGAGGGCGACGAGCCAGTTCGCTGGGACACCGATTTCGGGGTCGCGGAGCTCTCGCAGCTCAATCTCTACGACCGCACGGTGGAGGGGTTGGTGCTGAAGGATGTCGCCGGCGCCACCGTGCAGTACCACCCTGAGGCCGGTCCTGGACCACACGATGCCCGCCATCTATTCGACAGGTTCCTGGCTCTTGCCGCGTAGAGACGACATCAACAAGATCCTGCTGATCGGCTCCGGGCCGATCGTGATCGGGCAGGCGGCCGAGTTCGACTACTCCGGCGTGCAGGCCTGCAAGGTCCTGCTCGAGGAGGGCTTCGAAGTCGTCCTCGTCAACTCCAACCCGGCGACGATCATGACCGACCCCGAGTTCGCCACCGCCACCTACATCGAGCCGCTGCTGCCGGGGCCGCTGAAGAAGATCATCAAGAAGGAGCGCCCCGACGCGCTGCTGCCGACCCTCGGCGGCCAGACGGCGCTGAATCTGGCGATGACGCTGCACGAGGACGGCTTCCTCGAGGAGCACGGGGTCGAGCTGATCGGCGCCGACGCCGCCGCGATCCGCCGCGCCGAGGACCGCGAGGAGTTCCGCACGACGATGACCGAGGCGGGCCTCAACATCCCCTGGTCGATCACGGTCGAAAGCCTCGGTGAGGTCGAGGAGGCGCTAGCCGACGGCCGGATCGGGCTGCCGGCGATCGTCCGGCCAGCGTTCACGATGGGCGGCCAGGGGGGAGGGGTCGGCGAAACCGAGACCGAGCTGCGCCAAGTCGTCTCCGAGGGCCTCGCCGCCAGCCCGATCAACCAGGTCCTGGTCGAGGAGTCGGTGATCGGGTGGGGTGAGTTCGAGCTCGAGGTGATGCGCGACCGCAACGACAACGTCGTGATCATCTGCTCGATCGAGAACGTCGACCCGATGGG
>DATKIA010000027.1:0-6840 GCA_035509895.1 Solirubrobacterales bacterium | reverse complement strand
ATGTACAAACGGGACACCTCGGGCGCGCCGGTCAAGACCTGGGACTTCAACTCCCAGATGGGTAGCCCGGAAGAGATCGACATCGAGGCCTCGGCCCGGGTCGGCGACACGATCTACTGGACCGGCTCGATGGGGAACTCGAAGAAAGGCAACCTGAAGCCGGACCGCAGCATCCTCTTCACGACCAAAGTCAGCGGCTCCGGTGCCGCCACCGAGCTCAGCTTCGGCGGCTACTACCGGGGGCTGCGGGCCGACCTGATCAAATGGGACGAAGAACACGGCAACCAGTTCGGCTTCGCCGCCGGGGCCGCCGCGGGCAACATCCCGAAGCAGATCAACGGCTTCAACGTCGAGGGCATGGAGTTCGCCCCGGGCAGCACGGAATCCGGCTACGTCGGTTTCCGGGCGCCGCTGAGCCCGGCGAAAGCGGGCGGCAAAGCGATCGTCGTCCCGGTCACCAACCTCGCCAAACTCGCGACCACGGGTCAGAACACGACCGTCCACGCGACCTTCGGCTCGCCGATCCTGATGGACCTCGGTGGCCTCAGCGTCCGGGAGATCCGCAGGAACGCGGCCGACGAATACCTGATCATCGCCGGCTCCTGGGCCGCAACCGGTCCCCAGGCGCTCTACACCTGGGACGGCGTAGCCGCCGACCCGCCGGTGAAAGTGCTGACCGACATCGGCGCCGCCGAAGGCGGCGGTGAAGAAGCCGGCGCCTACGAGGGCATCGTTGCCACGCCGGAACCGCTGGCCAGCGGTGACGACATCCAGCTCGTCGCCGACGTCGGCGCCACCGACCTCTACGACAACGGCCAGGAAGCAAAGGAACAGATCGCCGAGTTCCAGAAGTCGCGCAGCGATCACTTCACGCTGCAGCTGCCGGTCACGGCGCCGGCGAACGTGACGCCCCCGGTTGCCACCGGTGTCGCCGCAGTCGGCCACCCGCTGAGCTGCGCTCCGGGTGAATGGTCCGGTTCGCCGGCGTTCGCCTACGCCTGGCTGCGGGACGGCGGCGCGATCGCCGGCGCCGAAGCCAGCACCTACACGACGGTCCCTGCCGATGCCGGCACCGCGGTCAGCTGCGAGGTGACGGCGACCAACTCCGGCGGCACCGAGGTCGCCTTTTCGAACACGATCACGATGCCGGGGCCGGGTCTCTTCTGCTCGGGGACGAACATCATCGGCACCGGCTCTGTCCTGCAGGGCACCGCGCAGGACTCGATCTGGGCGCCGCAACTCCCGGCCTCGGTCTGCCCCGGCGGTCCGACGGTGTTCTACGAATTCGACAACGACAGCGCGCCGCAGATCGCCGACCTCTGGCACGCCGACGGCACCGCTGGCCCGATCGGCCACGAATACGCCTTCCTCGGCACTGACCAGGCGCCGAACGCGACCCAGATCGCCAACATCGACGCAGCGGCCGGTGTCGGTGTGCAGCTGGCGGTGGTCCCGGTCGCCCAGACCTCGATCGCGGTTGTCGCCAACCCGCCTGGCGGCTGCACGGTGGAGGAAGTCACCAGTGGCGACCTGACCGCCGTCTTCGAGGGCCGCTTCACCAAATGGAGCCAACTCGACACCGCTGAAGGCAACTGCTCCTCGTCGATCACCCGCGTCGTTCCGCTCGGGACCGAAGCGGTTACGGCTCAGTTCAAGAACTACCTCTATCAGCTCAACAAGAAGGCGCTGGCCTGCGCGCCGGGCAAAGCGACCTGGCAGGGCCTGGTCGCCGCGAATACGGCCTGGCCCGAGGCATGCGCCGAAAAAGCGCTGAGCGCGCTCGTCCGGCCCGGCTTGGAAGGCGGCAGGTTCGTGGCGGGGACGGTCAATGCGACCGCGGGCTCGATCGGGTTCGCCACCTTGCGGGAGGCCGAAGCGGAAGCGGCACCGACGCTGCGCCTGCAGGACAACGGCTTCGCCCCGGCAGGCGAAGCGGCCTTCGCCTCGCCGAAAGCCGGCGCCGCCGCCAACTGCTCGGCGATGACCTACAAACGGCCCGCGGGCGGCGGCGGCCTCGACCTCGACTGGTCGGGTGTGTTCGGGGCCAAGCCGGCGATCGGCGCCGGTGCCTACCCGCTCTGCATGCTGACCTACGTCCTCGCCTTCCACGGCTATGAGGCCGCCGGCTTCCCGGTCGGCGTCGGGGCGACGGTCAAGGACTACGTCAACGGCCTCGTCGTCACCGACGCGGGCCAGGCGGGGATCGAAGGCGACGGCTACGCGCCGTTGCCGACTTCCTCCCAGGCCCAGTTCGACGTGCTTGGCGAGGCGCGCAAAGCCGCCGGCAAGATCGCCCGGTAGGGAAGGACCAAGGGAGGCCCGGTTAGAGGGCGGCGCCGGTGGGGGCGCCGCTCTCGACCGGGTGGCCGCCGTCGCGCCAAGCGCCGACGCCCTTGCCGACGTGGACGACGTCGGCGAATCCCGCCCGCTGCAGGATCGACGCAGCGAGGCCTGACCGCTTGCCGCCGCGGCAGATCGTCGCGATCGGCCGGTCCTGGGACAGCTCGTCGGTGCGGCCGGCGAGGTCGCCGTAGGGGATGTGGAGCGAGTCGGGGATGTGCTCGGCGGCGTACTCGGAGGCGTTGCGGACGTCGAGGACGAGCGGAGGGTGGGGGCCGTCGACCCGCTGCGCCAGCTCCTCGGGGTCGATCAGCTCGATCGTCTGCACCGGCCTGCCGTCCATCCGCCAGGCGGTCATCCCACCCTCGAGGAAGCCGCGGACCCGAATTCCGACCGCGGCCAGCAGCGCCGCTGCGTCGCGCTCGTCGCCATCGGAGGCGGCGACCACGATCACGTCCTCGCCAGCCGGCGCCACCCGCGAGACCTTGGTCGCGAACCCGGTGTCGTAGGCGGAGGTGCTGAGGGCGCCGGCGATGTGGGCCTCGTCGAACTCCTCGTTGCTGCGGCCGTCGATCACGACGGCGCCGTTGGCGACGCACTCCTC
The DNA here is from genome assembly GCA_035509895.1 of Solirubrobacterales bacterium. Classification (GTDB taxonomy): domain Bacteria; phylum Actinomycetota; class Thermoleophilia; order Solirubrobacterales; family 70-9; genus VAYN01. The sequence continues at coordinate 3,896 of DATKIA010000027.1, read as the reverse complement.
GACCTCGTGCGGGGTCATCGGCTGCGGCGTGCCGAAGTCGTCGATCAGCGGGCCGCGGTTGTAGGCGACGATCTGGGCCACGTTCGGCGGTTTGTCGCCGAGGGAAGAGACGGCGTCCGCGACGAAGTCGGCCTCGTCGAGGATCCCCAGCGCCCGGTTGTGCTGGCGCTCGAAGCCGATCGTCGAGGAGGTCTTGAGGTCGAGCCCGGAGCCGCCGCAGAGCGAGCCGCCGAGGTGGCCGGGCCAGATCTCGACCTCGTCATCGAGCGTAAGTAGGCGCTCGTGCAGGGAGCGGAAGATGTCGGCTGCGCCCTCGCGCGGCTCGACCGCGAGGTCGGGGCGGGCGACGTCGCCGATGAACAGCGAGTCGCCGCCGAGGACGGCCCAAGGGGCGCCGTCGCGGGTCGCGTCGCGGAGCAGGAAGGCGGTGTGCTCGGGCCGGTGGCCGGGCGTGTGGACGGCCTCGATCGAGAGGCTGCCGAGCTCCAGTACCCAGCCGTCGCTGAACGGCTCGTGCTGGTACTCGGCTTCGGCCAGCTCATGGATGTGGATCCGGGCGCCGGTCGCCCGCGCCAGGCGGCCGTGGCCGGAGACGTGATCGGCGTGGTTGTGGGTCTCGAGCACGTGCTCGATCCGGACCCCGTGCAGGCGCGCCAGGCGCCGGTAGGGATCGATGTCCCACTGTGGGTCGACGACGACGGCGACGCCCGATTCGCGGTCGGAGACGAGGTAGGAGGCGCAGCCGAGGTCCTCGTGGATGATCTGGCGGAAGAGCATCTTTGGAGGGTACGCCTATTCCTGAGTGGCCGAGTGGTGAATAGGCATGGCGCGTGCGCATAGGTTGAGCGGACGATGTCCCTACTGCCGCTGAGTGCCGAGGAGCTGCTGACGACGACCCGTGGGGTCCGCAAGCGACTCGACTTCTCGCGCCCGGTCGAGCGCGACGTCCTCCGCGAGTGCGTGGCGGCGGCGCTGCAGGCGCCGTCGGGCTCGAACCGGTGGGCGCTGCAGTTCGTGATCGTCACCGATCCCGAGCGGCGGGCGGCGCTCGGCGAGGCCTACCGCAAGGGCTACGCCACCTACAAGGGCCTCGACGGCGTCTACATCGGCTCGATCGACAAGGGCGACGCGGCGCGCAACGAGCAGCAGCAGCGAACCGCGGTTTCCGCCGACTACCTCGCTGCCAACTTCGGCGAGGCGCCGGCGCTCGTCGCCGCCTGCGCTCCGGGCCGGGCCGACGACGGGCCGCCGATCCGCAAGACGACCCTGCTCGGCAGCGTGATGCCGGGGATGTGGTCGTTCATGCTCGCCGCCCGCCTGCGCGGTCTCGGCACCTGCTGGACGACGGTGGGGTTGTTCGAGGAAGAGGCGACGGAAGCGGCGCTCGGGATCGGCGACGGCGAGGCGACGATCGCGGCGATCTCGCCGGTCGCCTACACGCTCGGGACCGAGTTCCAGCCGGCAATGCGGCCCGATCCCGACGAGGTCATCCGCTGGGAGCACTGGTAGACCGGCTCAGCCTGCCGCTGATCCTCGCCCCGATGTTGCGCGTGTCCGGGGTCGAGCTGGTGACGGCGGCTTGCCGGGCCGGGGTGGTCGGCGCCTTTCCGACCGCCAACCCGGGGACGGCCGAGGAGCTCGACCGCTGGCTGACCGAGATCGAGCAGGCGGCGGAGGCCGGGGGAGAGGTGGCGCCGCACTGTCCCAACCTGATCGTCCGCGATCCGCGGCTGGCGGCGCACCTCGAGGTCGTCGCCGCCCACCGGGTCGAGCTCGTGATCGCCAGCGTCGGCTCGCCGGCGCCGGTGATCGCGCCCCTGCACGAGGCCGGCACGCTCGTCTTCGCCGACGTGGCGACGTTGGAGCACGCCCGCAAGGCGGTCGCAGCCGGTGCCGACGGCCTCGTCCTGCTGGCGGCCGGGGCCGGTGGCCAGACCGGGTGGATGAACCCGTTTGCCTTCGTCCGCGCCGTGCGCTCGTTCTTCGACGGGCCGATCGCCCTGGCGGGAGGCATCAGCGACGGCCATGCGCTGCGGGCGGCGCGCGAGCTCGGCGCCGACCTCGGTTACATGGGAACCCGCTTCATCGCCAGCGAGGAGAGCCTGGCGGCGCCCGAGTACAAGCGGATGCTGGTCGAGAGCGAGCTCGACGACGTCGTTCTCACAGCCGCCTTCACGGGGCTGCCGGCGAGCATCCTAGCGCCCTCTATCCGCGCCCACGGCCTCGATCCCGCCGCCCTCGACGAGTCGATCACTCCCGACGACGCGGCGGCGCTCTACGGGGCGCGGGCGGAGGGGGGAGGGCCGCGACGCTGGACCGAGATCTACAGCGCCGGCCACACGGTCTCGGGGGTCGCTGCGGTCGAGCCGGCAGCGGCGATCGTCGCCCGCACCCGCGGCGAGTACCTCGCCCGGCGCGACTAGGCGCCGCCGTATCGTTCAACGCTTGACCCTCTCCAGGCGAGTCACCTTCTGGGCGATTGCGGCGATCGTCGCCCTCTATTTGGCGGCCTCGGCGGCGCCGACGCCGCTCTACGTGGTCTACCAGGACGAGTGGGGCTTCTCCTCGACGACGCTGACCCTGGTCTTCGCCGTCTACGTCTTCGGTCTGCTCGCCTCGCTGCTGGTGCTCGGAGCGCTCTCCGACCACGTTGGTCGCAGGCCGCTGATCGCCGTCTCGCTGGCACTCGAGGTGGTGGCGATGGTCCTGTTCATCGTCGCCGGCGATGTCGTCGTCCTCGGCGCGGCCCGGACCGTGCAGGGGGTGGCGACCGGGATCGCCCTGTCCTCGATGGGGGCCGCCCTGGTCGACCTCAGCCCGCCCGAGTCGCCGGGCCTGGCCGGGGTCGTCAGCGGCCTGGCCCCGATCAGCGGCCTCGCGATCGGCGCCCTCGGCAGTGGCTTCCTGGTCGAGTACGGGCCGCTGCCCGAGCAGCTGGTTTACATAATCGTGCTGGTCGGTCTGGCGGCGGCGGCGCTGGTTGCGCTCTGGATGCCGGAGACCTCGCCGCGGGCGCCGGGGGCGCTGGCCTCGCTGCGACCGCGCGTCGCCGTCCCGGAGCACGCTCGGGTCGAGTTCCTGGCGATGGTCCCGATCCTGACCGCGACCTGGTCGCTCGGAGGTCTCTTTCTGGCGCTCGGGCCCTCGGTAGCGGCCCAGATCTTCGACCTGTCCAACCACGTCGTCGGCGGCCTCGTCGTCACCCTGCTTTGCGGAACCGGCGCGGTCACCATCTACGCGCTGCGCAACTGGACCTTCGCCCACGCCCTCAGCTTCTCCGCCGTCTTCCTCGTCGCCGGCATGGCGGTCAGCCTCGTCGGCCTCGGGGTCGAACTGGCCCTGATCGCCGCGATCGGCACGGTCGTCGCCGGCATCGGCTTCGGCGCCGCCGGTCGCGGCACCTTCGGCACGATCGCCCAGGTCGCCCGTCCCCACGAGCGCGGCGCCCTCTTCGCCGCCTTCTACGTCGTCTCCTATCTCGCCTTCAGCCTGCCCGCCCTGGCGGCCGGCATAGCCGACAACGCCGTTGGCCTGCGCCCGACCGCGATCGTCTACGGCGCCGCCGTCCTCGTCTTCTCCCTTGCAGCGATCCTGGCCCAACGCCGCCTCGCCTCCCGCCAGGCTAGAATCGCCCCCGTGCGGCTGTAGCTCAGCTGGCTAGAGCGTCTGCTTGCCATGCAGAAGGTCGTGGGTTCGAGTCCCATCATCCGCTCTCGGTGACAGCGACCTCGGTGATCAGTTCTGGAGCTGATCATTGGAGTCGTTGCTCGTTCCTCAGCGCGGCGAGAGCGCGATCTTCTTCGCCTGTTCGAACTCGGCGGCGCTGATCGCCCCCCGTTCACGGAGCTCGGCGAGCTTCGCGAGCTCATCCGCGGTCGACGTGTGACCGCTCCCTG
>DATKIA010000026.1:0-31204 GCA_035509895.1 Solirubrobacterales bacterium | reverse complement strand
GGCCGGAGCTGGAACGGCGCGCCTAGCCAGGGCCGGTGGAATAGAAATCCCCGAGAGTCGCGCCTACCACCTGCGCCTCACGTTCGAGTCGATGTCCCCGGAGCCCCTGCCGTGCCTCCTCGATCGGAGCAACTGTTTCGGGGAGACAGCGTATGGATCGCCGACTCCGGACGGTCGGGGGTACGCGATCGGAATCAGCAGCGACGACGGCGCGGTGACGATCAGTGACTCCCAAGCGCCCGATCCAGCCCGCCTGTCCCAGATCAGATCGCGGCTCGAAGCCTATGCCGAACGGCTGTTGCCGACGACGATCGGCCCGACTACCGGCGCCCGTCTCTGCCTGACGACCCCCCTTCGATCTGGCGACGATGACTTCCACGCCTGGCGCAAGGGCCGCATCACCTACTTCGCGGGGCACAACCTTTTCAAGTTCGCCCCGCTGATCGGAACCCTGCTCGCAGAATCGATCGACGGTCAGGATCTCCCCCGCGACCTGCGGCTTATTTCACAAAAGGCCTGAATGCCTTAGCAGACCGTCGGATACCGCTACGGGGATTCGAACCCCGGTTTCCGGACTGAGAATCCGGCGTCCTAGTCCCCTAGACGATAGCGGCGAGGAACGGGCATTTTAGCGAGTCGCTCGACGGTGCCGCGTGAGGCCGGTCACGTTGCCGGCTCGGGGGAGGGAGGCTGAGCGCTTTGTACGCAACCGGTAAATTGCCTGCTCCCGCGGCTGTGGCGGAACTGGTAGACGCGCACGGTTCAGGTCCGTGTGGGCGAAAGCCCGTGAAGGTTCGACTCCTTTCAGCCGCATTGGGCGCTGCCCAAGACGAAGTGCCTCAGATAGCAGGCGTCGCGCCAGCGGTCTCCCGAGCGCGGGCGGCGGTGGCGGCGATTTCCTCGGCCACCTGGGGCCAGACTTCGCGGGGCAGGTCGTGGCCCATGCCGTCGATGATCCGCAGGCGGGCGCCGGGGATCGCCTTCGCGGTGGCGCGACCGCCGGAGGGGCGGATCAGGGGGTCGCTGCCGCCGTGGATGACGGTCGCGGGCAGGTCGAGTTCGCGCAGCGAGCGGGTACGGTCGCCGGAGGCGAGGATCGCGTGCAGCTGGCGGGCGACGCCGGCCGAGGAGTGACCGCGATCGTAGGAGCGGCCGGCGATGTCGCGGACACGTTCCTCGTCGAAGGCGAAGCCAGGCGAGCCGATCACCTTGAAGGTGCGGATCGTGCGCTGGATCATCTCGTCGCGGTTGCGGGGTGGCTTGGCCAGCATCGCGCTGAAGGCGCGGAAGCTCGGCAGCCCGACCCAGCGGCTGCCGGTGGTCGACATGATCGAGACCGCCGAGCGGACCCGCTCCGGTCGTTCGATCGCCATCGTCTGGGCGATCATCCCGCCCATCGAAGCGCCGGCGACGTGGGCCGACTCGATTCCGAGGTGGTCCATCAGGCCGAAGGTGTCACGCGCCATGTCGCGCAGCAGGTAGGGCGCGGTGGCGCGGCGGCCGGCCAACATGTCGATCCGACTCGGCACGCCGGCAGTGTCGATCTTGGTCGAGCGGCCGACGTCGCGGTTGTCGAAGCGGATGACGCGGAAGTCGCTGTCGGCGAGCAGCGAGCAGAACCCCGGGTCCCAGGCGATCATCTGGGTCGCCAGCCCCATCACCAGAACCAGGGGCTCGCCGTCCGGCTCGCCCATCTCCTGGTAGCAGAGCTCGATCCCGTTGGCAAACGCGAACAGTTCCTCGCCGAACGAATGCATCCGGAGAGTCTACTGGCTGCCCAGCCAGGATTGGGCGTGTCGGTTTACTCCCCCACGCGCGGGAGTAAATCGACACCGGTCCAGTAAAAGGGACGGATGCGGACCGCGATCGTCTCCGATCTCCACCTCGGCCTCAGCAATCGCGGCGACATCGCCCGCGACCCGGGCGTTCGCCGTGCCCTGCTCGCGGAGATCGGCGACGCCGATCGCGTCGTCCTGCTCGGCGACATCGTCGAGCTACGGGAGGCGCCGATCGGACCGGCGCTCGCCCACGCCCGCCCCTTCTTCGAGGAGCTCGGCGCGGCGCTTGGCGACCGCGAGGTGACGATCGTCCCCGGCAACCACGACCACCGTCTCGCCGAGCCGCTGCTCGACGCCCTCTCACTCGACGGCAACCCCGCCCTCGGGCTCGAACACGGTGCCGACCCCGGGCCCGGGCCCAGCCCGACCGCGACGATCGCCGAGTGGCTCGGTCCGGTGCGGCTGCGCATCGCCTATCCCGGGATCTGGCTGCGCGAGGACGTCTACGCGACCCACGGCCACTACATGGACCCCCACCTGCGGATCCCGCGGGTCGAATGCCTGATGCTCGCGACCTTGATCCGGATCTCGCGGCCGCTGCCGGAGACCGCGACGGCAGCCGACTACGAGCGGCTCGCGCGGCCGATCTACGGCTTCGCCTACGGCGTCGCCCAGGCGCGCCGTCCCTCCGGCCGCCGCCGCGGCAACCCATCGGAGGCGGCCTGGAAGGTGCTTGTCGCCAACGACGGTGTCATCGGCCGTGGCAAGCGGCTGCGCGCCTCGGCGATCCGCAACGGCTTCCCGGCCGGCGTCTGGGCGGCCAACCGCCTCCTGCGCTCGAACTTCGACGCCGACGTCTCCGGTCCATCGATCTTCCGCCACGGCCTCGACGCCGCCGCTGAGATGGCGCGGCGTCTCGGCCTCGACGGAGTCCACCTGATCAACGGCCATACCCACCGTCCCGGCCCGCTTGCCGGCGAACGGGAGTGGACGCTGCCTGGCGGCGGCCAGCTCCACAACACCGGCAGCTGGGTCTTCTCCCCGGCCTTCCAGATCCCTGACGACCCTCACAACCCCTACTGGCCCGGAGTCGTCACCTGGGTCGAGGAGAGCGGCCCGCCGCGCCGGGTCCAGGTCCTCGCCGACCGCGATCCGGCCGAGATGGCCGCGCTCGTCGGCGCGACTGACCACCCTGGTTGAGCTTTGGTGCCGTATGAGCCACAAAGCTCAACCACACGCGGGGGTCAGCCGAGCCAGGCGGCGATCTTCTTGCCGATCTCCTCGCCGGCATCCTCCTGGAGGAAGTGCGAAGCGTCGGCGATCGGCACCGGCGCCGGTAGGTTGAGCTCGCTCGAGACCCGCTCGCCGACCGAGAAGGGCAGGATCGGGTCCGAGTCGGCCCAGAGCACGAGCGCGGGCCGGTCGTCCTCGCGCAAGCCGTCGGCGACCCGTTTGCCCTCGGCGGCGCCGACCGCGTCGGGGGTCGTCGGCAGGATCAGCGGGAAGGCGCGGGCGCCGGCCTTCGAGGCCCCGTCTATATAAGGAGCGTCGTAGGCGGCGATTACCTCGTCGCCGGGGTCGTGCTTGCAGCCGCCTTTGACGAGGAAGCCGACCGGGACGTCCTCGTTGTCGCGGACGAAGTCGCGGAAGGCGAACCAGGCGTCGCTCATCCGCTGGTGGCCGGTGAAGGGTCCGGTCTCCATGATCACGATCCGGGAGATCCGATCCGGGTGCTCGACCGCCAGCCGCAACCCGATCGGCCCGCCCCAGTCGTGGACGACGACGGTCGCTCCGCGCAGGTCGAGTTCCTCAAGCAGCAGCGCCATCAGCTCGACGTGGCGGTCGTAGGTGTACCAGCCGACGTCGGTGGGCTTGTCGGAGCGGCCGAAGCCGGCGTAGTCGGGAGCGATGCAGCGGTAGCCGGCGTCGCGCACCGGCGGGATCACTTTGCGCCAGAGATACGACCAGGTCGGCTCGCCGTGGAAGAAGACGACCGGCTCGCCCTCGCCCTCGTCGAGGTGCGCCAAGCGCAGCCCGTCGACCTCCCGGTATTTCGACTGCCAGGGATAACCGGGCAACCCCTCGAGTTTCTCGTCCGGCGTCCGCACCGCTTCCACGCCCATCCCAACCCCCTCTGCGTAGCTCTCCCGTGCGCCCGGAGTCTAGGCGCAGAGCCAGAACCGGGCGACCCCCGCCTTTTTCCGCAATCCCGATCCGGATTCCCTACTTTGCCGATCGACATTGTGCTACTCTGCCCCACTTCCATTTAGAAGTAAGTCAGTCGAAATAGGAAGGAAAACTAGATGCGGAACGCTCGCAATACCCGGCGGCGCGGCGTGACGGCAGGCCTTACGGCCGCCATTCTCGCCCTGCTCATCGCAGTAATCGCCGCTGGCTGCGGAGGCAGTGACGACAGCTCCAGCAGTTCAGGAGACAGCTCTGGCTCCAGCAGTTCAGGAGGCGCCAAGCTCGACGTGGTCGGCTACTCCACCCCGGAAGCCGTCTACACCGAATTCCTCGAGCCAGCATTCGAGAAAACGCCTGCGGGCAAGGGCGACAGCTTCAGCAACTCGTTCGGCGCCTCCGGCGACCAGAGCCGTGCTGTGGTCGCGGGTCAGCCCGCTTCGGTCGTCCATTTCGCGCAGGCAGGAGACATGGAACGACTGGTCGACGAAGGCGAAATCGTCTCCAAAGACTGGAACAAGCAGCCCTACGGCGGCATCGCCCAGGACTCGGTGGTCGTGATCACCGTCCGCAAAGGCAACCCCGAGGGGATCAAATCGTTTGACGACCTGCTGACCAAGGACGTCGACATCGTCACCCCGAACCCGTTCAGCTCCGGGGCGGCCCGCTGGAACATCATGGCGATCTACGGCACCGCCATCAACCAGGGCAAGTCGCCCGAACAGGCGCTGGAAGACGTCAAGACGATCCTCGAAAAGACGGTGGCGCAGCCGGGCTCGGCCCGCGACGCGCTCTCCGCCTTCACCCAGGGCCAGGGCGACGTCCTGCTCGGCTACGAGAACGAGGCGATCAAGGCGGTCACCGAAGGCGAAGACGTCGAATACATCGTCCCGCCCTCGACGATCCAGATCGAAACCCCGATCGCGGTCACCAAAGACGCGCCGGAGCCCGCGGCGGAAGAGTTCCTCAAGTTCATCTGGTCTGACGAAGGTCAGAACATCTGGGCTGAGAACGGCTACCGCCCGGTCAACCCGAAACTGGTCGACGAGAAACAGTTCCCGACCCCGCCGGAACTGTTCAAGATCGCCCAGTTCGGCGGCTGGGGCAAAGTCAACGACGATTTCTTCGACGAAGAAACCGGTTCTGTTGCCAAGATCGAGGGCGAACTCGGAGTCTCCACCTCCGGCTGATCGATGGAGGCTCACGCAGCACATCCGACGTCGGCACCCCGGGCAGCGCGCTTGCGCCTGCCCGGGGTCGGCGCCGGGCTCGGACGGGGCTTCGTCGTCCTCTACCTCAGCATCCTCGTCCTGCTGCCACTGGCAGCGCTGACCGACCAGTCGCTGAGCCAGGGCCTCGGCCACTTTTGGGACCAGGTGACCGGCGAGCAGGCACTGCGCTCGCTGAAACTGACGATCGGCGCCTCGCTGATCGTCGTCGTCATCAACGGCATCTTCGGCACCATCATCGCCTGGCTCCTGGTCCGCGACCAGTTCCCCGGCAAGGCGGCCATCAACGCCGTCATCGACCTTCCCTTCGCGCTGCCGACGATCGTCGCCAGCCTGATCCTGATCCAGCTCTGGGGCAGCAACAGCCCGCTCGGCGTCAACATCGCCCTGACCCAGACGGCGGTCGTCGTCGCCCTGCTCTTCGTCACCCTCCCCTTCGTCGTCCGCGCGGTGCAGCCGCTGCTGATCGAGATGGACCGCGAGATGGAGGAGGCCGCCGCCTCGCTCGGCGCCGGCGGGATCACGATCTTCCGCCGCGTCATCTTCCCCAACCTCCTCCCCGGCCTCGCCGCCGGTGTCGCGCTGGCCTTCGCCCGCGCCCTCGGCGAGTTCGGCTCGGTCCTGCTCTTCGCCGGCGGCCTGCCGGACACCCAGGTCTCCTCCGTCTTCATCCGCCAGCAGATCGAGTCCGGCAACGACACCGGCGCCGCCGCCGTTTCGGTCGTGCTGCTGCTGGCCTCCGTCGCCTGCCTGCTCGTGGTCACCCTGGTCCAGCGCTGGGGCAGTCGCCACGACCGCTCGACCGGCGCCGGCCTGACCACGATGCCGATCAGCGGCGACGAGCCGCTCGTCCCGAAAGAGGACGACGATGAGCGCGCATAGCGGCGCCGGCGGTCGCTGGAGCCTGCGGGTCCTCGGCCTCGGCTACATCTTCCTGCTCCTGCTCCTGCCGCTGGGCCTGATCTTCTACAAAACCTTCGAAGACGGAATCTCGCCGCCGATCGACGCCATCACCTCGCCCGACGGCCTCCACGCGCTGAAGCTGACCCTGCTGATGGTCGTGATCGCGGTGCCGCTGAACACGATCTTCGGCGTCATCTGCGCCCTGCTGCTCGTCCGCCACAAGTGGAAGGGCAACTTCGTCATCGATGCCGTCATCAACCTTCCGTTCGCGATCTCGCCGGTCGTGATCGGCCTCTCGCTGTTCCTCCTCTACGGCATCAACGGATGGTTCGAACCGGGGCTCGCCGAAGCCGGGATCAAGATCCTCTTCTCGGTCCCGGGGATGGTCCTCGCCAGCGTCTTCGTCTCGTTGCCGTTCGTCGTCCGGGAGACGGTGCCGGTGCTGCAGGAGATCGGCACCGAGCAGGAGCAGGCCGGGCAGACGCTGGGCGCCAATGCCTGGCAGGTCTTCTGGCGGATCACGCTGCCGGCGATCCGCTGGGGCGTCGCCTACGGCGTCGTCCTCACCACCGCCCGTGTGCTCGGCGAGTTCGGCGCCGTCTCGGTCGTCTCCGGCTCGATCTCCGGCCAGACCCAGACCCTGCCGCTGTTCGTCGAGAAGCAGTACCAGAACTTCAACCTGCCGGGTGCCTTCGGCGCCTCGGTCCTGCTCGCCCTGATCGCGCTGGCGACCCTGCTGGCGATGAACCTATTGCGACGAAAGGAGGCCGCCTGATGGGAATCTCAGTCGAGGGAGCCAACAAGAGCTTCGGTGACTTTCAGGCGCTCAACGAGGTATCGATCGAGGTCCCCGACGGCTCGCTTACGGCCCTGCTCGGCCCCAGCGGCTCCGGCAAGTCGACCCTGCTGCGGGCGATCGCCGGGCTCGAGACGCTTGACTCCGGCAGCGTCCTGATCGACGGCGAAGACGTCTCCACCAAGCCGACCCAGAAGCGCGAAGTCGGCTTCGTCTTCCAGCACTACGCCGCCTTCAAGCACATGACCGTCTACGAGAACGTCGGCTTCGGGCTGAAGATCCGCAAGTGGAAGAAGCCGCAGATCTCCGACCGCGTCCACGAGTTGCTGCGCCTGGTCCAGCTCGAGGGCCTCGCCGACCGCTACCCCTCGCAGCTCTCCGGCGGCCAGCGGCAGCGGATGGCGCTGGCCCGGGCGCTCGCGGTCGAGCCCCAGGTGCTGCTGCTCGACGAGCCCTTCGGCGCCCTCGACGCCAAGGTCCGCAAGGACCTGCGCACCTGGCTGCGCAACCTCCACGAGGAGATGAACGTGACGACGATCTTCGTCACCCACGACCAGGAGGAGGCGATGGACGTCGCCGGCCAGCTGGTGGTGATGAACGACGGCCGGGTCGAGCAGTCGGGCTCGGCCAACGAACTCTACGAGCACCCCGCCAACGAGTTCGTGATGAGCTTCGTCGGCGAGGTCAACCGCCTCGGCGACGACTTCGTGCGCCCGCACGACATGGAAGTCGTGCTCGATCCCGACGACCGCACCGAACAGGGCCTGGTCCAGCGGATCGTCGCCCTCGGTTTCGAGATCCGGGTCGAGTTCGTGCTCGGCGACGGCACCGAGGTCTGGGCCCAGCTGACTCGCAACGAGCTGCAGCGACTGGAGCTGCGGGAGGGGCAGATCGCCTACCTGCGCCCGGTCCAGGCAAAAAGCTTCAACGGTTCGCCTCCGTCCAACCACCGTGGGGCCTCGACTCCCCATGGATCTCAGGAGGGTGGCGAGGCAGAGCAATCTGCAGCCGTCTGAAGAGGCGACGGGCGGGGCGCGCTTTTGCCGGGTGGCGCCCCGCCCATCTCGCCGCTTGATTGTCCCGCCTGACCCGGTCGCTGTCGAGCCCGGCCAGCCACGCTTCCCAGGTCACGAGATATCTAGCTGCTATTCTTGACTTAGCAACTCAACAAACTGGACAATGTGTAGAAAGGAGCAGAGGATGAGCAGGAGAGTCGAGAAGACCACCTTCGTCTCGCGCGGCAGGCTGACCGGCCTGGTGCGGGACGAGAACCCGGCGGGCACCGGTCAGAACCGGACCAGTCGTAGCGCCAACCGCGACTCCGGCCAAGCGGCAGCCGACGACGACGCTCTCTTCTACCGGGCCCGCCTCGTCCTCGGCGACGCCCTCCCCCGTCCCCAGCGCTGAGCGCCGGTGGACATCGCCCCGGCACTGGTGCGCCGGGGCAACGCCCGACCCGGACCGCGCCCCAACCACTGTGGGCGCGGTCCGGGAACGGGTCGTGCTATTTACCGCCGCCCGACGTGGTGTCGGTGGTGACCGTTTCGTCCGGCTGCGGGTAGGCCTCGACTGCGAGGCTCCAGCCTTTGAGCGTGAACGTGAGAGCGTTCGCACCGGAGTACTGGACGGAGACGGTGTGTCCGCCCTTGGTCAGAACGCTGGTTTGCATCACCGTCTGGACCACTGCTGCCGCGCCTTTCGCGGGAGCCGTCGTCGCCGGGGAAAAGTTGACTTTCCCGGTCGACTGCCCGTCGACGAGAATCTGGATCGGGCAGGCCTGGTCCGGCGTGCCTTTTTCAGAGGTGCAGCTCGCCTGGCCCGAGAACGTGATCACGACGTTGCTGACGTTCGCCTTGGTCGCGAACGAGGCGAACACCCCCGGGATGTAGCCGGCGGTGGTCGTGATGATCGGACCGAACGGCGCGGTGCCGGCGGCGACGGCACCAACCGGCGGCGGCGTTGCCGTCTTTTTCGGGACGTACAGGTTCGACGCCGCCTTTTTCTTCAGGTAGAGCTCCGACGCTTTCTGGTTACTGACGTAGACCTTCGACGCCTTCTTGTTGCTCAGGTAGAGCTTCGCCGCCTTCTGGTTCGTCAGGAACGACCCAGCCAACGACGGTGCGACCGTCGCCGCGAAGGCGACGACCGCCGCCAGAACGACGACGGTCGCCGCTCGAGGGGTGGAAATCCTTCTCTTCAACAATGGTTCCTCCATGTCTGAGGCCCGCCGGATGGCCTTAGGTTCTTCCCCCGGGCGGCCTTTCTTTACTAAGTGAGTCAATAAACTACAGAAAGTGATAGCCTAAGGCGACCCAGTCGATCAACAATCTCGATTTAACCCCGGCAGAAAGGAAGCACCCGCATGAGAATCAAGTCCCTCGCCATCGCGGCGTTCACCCTCGCGGGGCTCGCCGTGCCGGCGTCGGCTAGTGCCGTGACCTACATCGGGTCCGGCTCTGTTGCCGCTCAGCCTGTACTGCAGGCGCTGTTCAAGACCTACACCAAGGAGATCAACCCCAACGTTCACTTCGTCTACACGGCGAACGGAGGCAACGCGGGCGTCAAAGACGTCCAGAACGGAACCAGCCAGTTCGCCGGCAACGCGCGAACTCCCCTCCCCAGCGACGCAGGCACGACCTACATCAAGATGTTCATGGACGGTCTCTGCCTCGACGTCAACAAAGCCAACACGCTGACTGACATCAGCATCCAGCAGACCCACGACATCTACCGCGGGCTTCTGACCAACTGGAGCCAGGTGGGTGGCAGCCTGACGACGACGATCGACCCGGTCGGCCGCGACACCAACGGAGGGACCTACAACTTCTTCCTCCAGGCCGTGCTCAACAACGAAGCGCCGGCCTCGAACGTCAACGCGCTGACCGCCGACGGCCTCGTCGTCAACGCGGTCAAGCAGGACCCGAACGCGATCGGCTACGCCGGTCTGGCCTGGCAGGGCAGCAAAAAGATGCACGCGCTGAAAATCAACGGCATTCCCTGCGAAGCGAAGAAGATCAGCGTCGAGCCGCTCAAGTACCCGCTCTCGCGCTACCTGTTCATGGTGCTGCCGGGCGACGGCACCCAGAGCCCGAAAGGGTTGCTCAAATTCATCGACTGGATGCGGACCAGCAAGCGCGCCGGTGAAGTGATCAGCAAAGCCGGCGGCGTCCCCGCCTTCAACAAGAAGAAGTAGTTGGAGGCGTAGTTGGAAGAGGAGTTCACCCCCGAGTACGGACCCAAGTGGTCAGACCAGCGCGTCGAGAGAATTCTCGGCGCGCTGGTCTGTGGTGTCGTCGGCCTGCTGCTGGCGATGATCGTCACCGTCTTCATCCGGGGATGGCCCTCCTTCTCCCATAACGGGCTCAGCTGGTTCGCCCCGGGCGGCAACGTCGATGACCAGCTCAACGAAATCTTCCTCTCCGGCCAGTCGGGCGCCGAATACGTCTACACCTTCCACGCCTGGCCGCTGATCTGGTCGACGATCCTGATCACCGGCGGGGCGGTCTGCCTCGCCCTCGTCGCCGCCCTCTTCGTCGCCGTCTTCATCGTCGAGTTCGCGCCGGACTGGATGAGCAACATCCTGCAGCCCGTCGTCCGCTTCCTCGCCAGCGTCCCCTCGGTGATCTACGGCCTGATCGGCGTCGTGGTCCTGGTGCCGTTCATCGGCAACGACCTGGTGACCGAGCATCAAAAGGCCTCGGTCGCCGGCGTGATCTCGTTAACCGGCTACTCGCTGCTGGCCGCGGTCACGGTGTTGACGATCATGATCGCGCCGCTGATGGTCTCGATCTTCTCCGACGGGCTGCGCTCGGTCAAACCGGGCTGGCTCGAGGGCTCGCTGGCACTCGGTGTCAACCGCTGGCGCACGACCTGGAAGATCGGCGTCCGCAGCGCCCGTCCCGCGATCATCGCCGGCACCGTCCTGGCGGTCGCGCGGGCGATCGGCGAGGCGGTGATGTTGGCGATGCTCTCCGGCTCGGTCGGCTTCGCGCCGAACCCGGCCGACGGCCTGATCTTCATCTACGAGCCCTCGCGGCCGCTGGCGCCGACGATCATCAAGAACATCGACCAGCTGAGCTCGCCGCCCGGCAGCGCGACCCTGTTCTCGATCGCGACCGTGCTGCTGTTCTCGGCCGCGACCTTCTCGTTCGCCGGCTACATCGCGCGCCGGGCGATGAAAAAATACGGAGCGGCCTGATGGAGGCCTCGGCAACTCTGCCGCCGGCGAAACCGCCGGCACAGCCGACGCGCAACGGCGGTGGCGGCGGCAACAAGAAGGGCGCGTCCGAGGGCAGCGCCACCTGGAGCCTCGTCGACCGCATCGGGCTGGCGATCTGCTGGTTCCTCGGCCTGCTCTTCTGTGCGATCGCGATCGCGGTCGTCGTCTACCTCTTCATCCAGGGGATCAAGTTCCTCAAGCCCGAAATGCTGTGGACCCCCGCCTCCTCCGGCTTCACCGAAACCCAGAGCGGCGGCTTCTCCGACGCCCTGATCGGGACCCTGATGGTCGCGGTGATGGGACTCAGCCTGGCCCTGCCCGCCGGCGTCGCGATCGCGGTCTGGCTGGTCGAGTACGGGCGTCCGGCGGGGCTGGCGCGGGTCACCGAGTCGACGATCGAGGCGATCGCCGGCATCCCCTCGATCGTCCTCGCCCTGTTCGGCACCGTGATCTTCTCCTCGACTGCGCTTGGCTTCCTCAGCCGCGAAACCGAAGGCGTCGTCTTCGGCCGCTCCTTCTTCGCCGCCTCGGCGATGCTCTCGCTGGTCGCCCTGCCGCTGATCGTCGCCAGCACCCGCGAGGGTCTGAACTCGATCCCGCGCCACGTGCGCGAGGCCTCCTACGCGGTCGGCAAGACGAAGGCGGCGACGACGCGACGGATCCTGCTCCCGGCCTGCCGCCCCCAGGTCGCGACCGGCGCGATGCTCGGCCTCGGCCGCATCATCGGCGACACCGCGATCATCGTCGTCCTCCTCGGCGCCACCCAGAACTTCGCTCCGGTCGAAGGGGCACCGTTCCCGCTCAACTTCCTCCGCGGCGCCGGCACCACCCTGACCAACTTCGTCTACGAGGCCTCCCCCACCGGGAACCTCAACCAGCCCCAAAAAGCTTATGCGGCAGCTTTTGTTCTTTTGTTGATGGTCTTAGTCTTAAATGGTGCAGTAGACGTTGTCCATCGCCGTGCACGAAAGGTCGGAACGTGGAGTTCCTGAAAAAGCCCCCGCCGCCAATCCGGCGGCTCGAGCTGGAGGATCCGGAGGCCGCGACGCAGGTCTTGCCGCCCGTCGCGAGCACCAACGGCCACGGTGACGCGCCTGCCGCCGTCCCCGCCCAGTCCCCGGGCGGCTTCACCGGTGCCCGGCGCTCGATCGGCGCGCCCCAGTTCTCGATCCGCCGCATGGAGATCGACGACGTCTCGGTCTTCTACGACCAGAAAGAGGCGGTCAAATCGGTCTCGTTGCCGGTCCGCCAGGGCGAGGTGCTGTCGCTGATCGGCCCTTCCGGGTGCGGCAAGACGACGCTGCTGCGCTCGCTCAACCGGCTCACCGAGCTGACCACGGCGGCGCGGCTGACCGGCCGCATCCTGCTCGACGACATCGACATCCGCGAACTGGAGCCGACGATGCTGCGGCGGCGGGTGACGATGGTCTTCCAGCAGCCGAACCCGTTCCCGATGAGCATCTTCGACAACATCGCCTACGTCCTGCGCGAGCAGGGCTCCCGGCGGACGCGGAAGAAGGTCCTCGAACCGGCGGTGCTCAGCGCCCTCGACCGCGCCGGTCTCCTCGACGAGGTCAAAGACAACCTCGACCACCCGGCGCTGAAGCTCTCCGGGGGCCAGCAGCAGCGGCTCTGCATCGCCCGCGCCCTCGCCGCCGAGCCCGAGGTGCTGCTGCTCGACGAGCCCTGCTCGGCGCTCGACCCGAAATCGACCGCCGTGATCGAGGACCTGATCGTCAAGCTGCGCGACGACGTCGCCGTCGTCATCGTCACCCACAACCTGCAGCAGGCCTACCGGATCGCCGACCACGTCGCCTTCATGTACCTCGGCGACCTGGTCGAGTACAACACCGCGACCGCGCTCTTCGGCAATCCCCGCGAGCAACGAACCCAGGATTACGTCAGCGGTGCTTTCGGCTAGCCGCGGATACGCCCGGGTGGCGGTTCTCGTCACCTCCGTCTCACTCCTCGCCGGGGTCGCCGCCGGCTGCTCGACCACGCAGGAAAAGGCCGAGAAGCAGAAGGCGCGCGCCGAACACATCCTCGAGGCGCGCAAACAGCGCGAAGAAGCCAAGAAAGCGAAGAAGGGCGGCAAGTCCGGCAAGGACAAGAAGCACGAGGGAGGGAGCACGCAATGAACGAACAGCCCGACCTGCGGCCGCACCTGGAGGACGGCTACGAACCCTGCGAGAACTGCGGGGCGCCGCTCGATTCCCAGCAGCGCTACTGCGTCCACTGCGCGACCCGGCGCGGCAACGGCGCCAACCCCTCCTCCCGCTACTTCGCGCTGATGCAGAAAAAAGCGCGCAAACCGGTCAGCCGCCCAGCGACGAGGGCGCCCGGAGGCAGCCGCGCCGCCGCCGTCGGCTTCTTCTCGCTGCTGCCGATCGCGGTCGCCCTCGGCGTCGTCGTCGGCCGCAGCGGCTCCGGCGAAGGCGACAATGAGGCGCTGATCAGGGCCCTGAAGGCGCAGGAATCGGCAGCGGCCACGCAGACCACCGCGTCGACCGCGGAAGCCGGATCCAATGCCAAATCGAAAGGCAAAAAGAAGGGGAACGAGAAGCGGGCGAAGGGCGCCGACAAGGAAGGCGGCAAGGTCGTCGCCGAGACCGACAACGGCACCGTCCATCAGGTGACCGGCTACAAGCCGACCAAGGCGAAGGAAGAAGCCGACACCAAGCTGGTCGAAGAAAACCCCGAACAGGCGGGCGAAAACTACATCAAGGCCCAGCAGAACCTGCCGGATGTCGTCGTCGTCGGCGGCGATGGCGGGTCGGGCACCGAATCGAACGGAGCGGAACCGTGAGCAGGCTGACGGACATCGCCAAGCGACCCGCGGCCGCCCTCAAGAGCCCTTCTCCGGGCCTCAAACGAGCGCGGAAAGCGGCAGCCGCGAAGGAGCCGCCGAAAGCTCTCGACAAAGACCCGAAAGCGGGCGAGAAAAAACCGGAGGAGCGCGCCGACCTGGTCGCCCAGCGCGATCGGCTGCTGGAGAAGTTCACGGTGATGCAGGCCGACCTCGGCGGCGCCTTCTACGAGATGGCGATCCGCGACCACGTCCGCCTCGACGTCCTCACCCGTAAAGCGGCCGAACTGCAGCGGGTCGACGCGGAGCTGATCGCGATCGAGCGGATCCTCGAGCTGGAGCGCTCCGACGCCGCCGGCCTCTGCCCCAGCTGCGGCTCCCCCTACGGCCACGGGGTGCGGTTCTGCGCCCAGTGCGGCCACGCCCTGACGCCGGAGGCCCCGAAATGAAGGGCTGGTTCGTGGTCCGCTTCAAAGCGGCGATCGCCGCCGCCGCCTCGCTGACCGGCAAACGGTTCGGCCTGCTCGTCGCCTCTTCCCTGGTCGCGACCTCGGCGATCGTCGCCGCCGGGATGACCAGCGGCAGCAGCGGCCTCAGCCCGCTGGCCAGCAGCCTGCTCGGCCGCAGCCTCGCCGCCGACCAGGTGCCGGTGGAAGCAGCCGCACCAGAAGTCGAAGAAACGGAATCCGAAGCGAGCGAACCGGTGGAAACGAGCTCCGAACCGGAAACCGCGCCGGAAGTCGAAACCGAATTCGCGCCCGAACCGGCCCCGGAACCCGAACCCGAACCGGAACCAGAAGAAGAAGCGAAGCCCGAAGAACCGGAACCCGAAATCGGCCCGGTCAAACACGTCTTCGTCGTCTCGCTGGCCAGCTCCGGCTACGACGCCGCCTTCGGGGCGACGCCGCAAATGCCCTACCTGGCTACGACCCTGCGCCCGCAGGGCGACCTGCTGTCGAACTTCAAGCTGCTCGACGAGACGGCGCTGCCGAACTCGATCGCCGCGATCAGCGGCCAGCCGCCGAACTCCCAGACCAAGGCCGACTGCCCGACCTACACCGAAATCCCCGCCAGCGCCGCGGTCAGCAAGAAGGGCGTCGTCAGCGGCAGCGGCTGCGTCTACCCGGTCTCGACCCTGACCATTGCTGATCAGGTCTACTCGATCCAGTTCAAATGGAAGGCCTACCTGGAAGGGATGGCCGATCCGACGACCGGGGCGCCGGCCAACTGCGTCCACCCCGAACCGGAACAGGCCGAAACCCCCGTCCTCGGCGGCTACTCGGCCAAGCTCAACCCGTTCGTCTACTTCCACTCCCTGCTCGACCTCGGTGACTGCTCGACCAACGACCTGCCGAGCACCAGCCTCGAAAAGGACCTGAAGAAGGTCGAGACGACCCCCAACTACGTCTACGTCTCCCCCAACCTCTGCAACGCCGGCTTCAGCGGCCAGTGCGCGGCGGGCGCGCCCGAAGGCGCGGCGGCGGCCGACGCCTACCTGGCCAACCTGGTGCCGAAGATCCTCGCCTCCCCCGCCTTCAAGACGGACGGCCTGCTGATCGTCACCTTCAACTCGGTCAACCCGGTCCCCAACCCCGACCCGGCGCTGCCGCCGACGCCGGCGACCGACCTCAAGACCGGCACCCTGCTCGTCTCCCCCTTCATCACCCCCGGCTCCACCGACGGCACCGCGTATGACCCCTACACCCTGCTGCGCACGGTCGAGGATTTCTGGGGCTTCACCCCGCTTGCCAACGCCGGCGCGACCAAGACCAGGTCATTGGCCTCACAGCTCGCCAGCAGCAACGGCGGCGACTGAGCTGCCCGGTTTTTGACAGGCTTGGGGGTCATGAGTCCCGCGGAAAACAACGCCGAGCCGATCACCCCTGAGGGCCTGGAGGAGCTGAAGGCCGAGCTCGCCGAGCTCGAAGGGCCGAAACGGCAGGAGATGGCGGCGCGGATCAAAGTCGCCCGCGACGAGGGCGACCTCAAGGAGAACGCCGAGTACCACGTCGCCAAAGAGGACCAGGCGCACATGGAGACCCGGATCAAGCGCCTGCAGGAGCGTCTCCACAACGCGGTCGTGGTCGAGGCCGACAACGGCGGCGACGCCTTCGCCTTCGGCCGCAGCGCCGAGGTCCGCGACGAGCAAAAAGGCGAGACCAACGTCTGGACCCTGGTCGGCTCGACGGAGGCCAACCTTGCCGAAGGCCGGCTCTCGGCGGAGTCGCCGATCGGCCGCGCCCTGATGGACGCCAAGATCGGCGCCACGGTCGAGGTCGAGACCCCGCGCGGCAATCGCGCTTTCACCGTTCTCAAGCTGGTCTGAAGTTCCCACCAGCGGGAAGGTTCGGGGCCCGAAACCCCGAATTAATCCCATGGTCTGGGGCCGAAACAGCGGCCGCGATCCAGTTTCACGCAACGGAAAGGATTTTCATGAACGAGGAAGCGACGCTCAGCGGTTGGTGGGTCTTCGCCGGCGTTCTCTTGATCGTGGCCGGCATCCTCAACATCATCTGGGGCATCGCCGCGATCGGCGACGCCAAGTTCTTCACCGGTCACGGCACCTTCATCATCAGCAGCCTCCACTTCTGGGGCTGGATCAGCCTCCTGCTCGGGATCGTCGAGCTGGTGGCCGCCTTCTCACTGTTCTCGGGTGGTGACTTCGGTCGCGTCATCGGCGTCTTCGTCGGCGGCTTCAACGCGATCGTGGCCCTGCTCTCGATCCCGGCCTACCCGTTTTGGTCGCTGGCGATCTTCGCCCTCTCGGTGATCATCGTCTACAAGCTGTGCGAGGGCCCCGAGGGAGACCTCGGCTAGGCGGTACTAGTTGCTGAGGCTGCGCTCTTCCGTCGACGCCACGCGGGCGCCGCACTTCGGTGCGGCCCTGCGTGACCTCGACGGTGTCAGGCGGGTCGTCGAGCAGCCCGACGCGGTGCTCGCCGACTCAACCGTCTTCGTCGCCGACGTCGAGCCCGCCGCCGCCGACGAACTGGTCGACGCGATCGCCGAGCTCGGGATCGACGCCGACGATTACCTCCTCACCCGGGTCGACGTCGTCGCCCCGCTTCACCGCCACTCGACCGGCGACCGTGGCATCGACGGCTTCGCCTGGGTCGAGGTGATGGGCCAGGCGCGCGCCAACTCGCGGCCGCTGGCCCGCTACCTGGCGCTGATCAACGTCGCCGCGGTGATCGCCGCGCTCGGCGTCATCACCAGCAGCTCGATCCTGATCGTCGGCGCGATGGCGGTCAGCCCCGACCTGCTGCCGATCTGTGCCACCTGCGTCGGGATCGTCGCCCGCCGCCGCACGCTCGCGGTGCGCTCGTTCGCGACGTTGACGATCGGGCTCACCGCGGTGGTGGTGACGGCGGCCGTCCTCTCCTGGCTCTTGAAGGTCACCGGCTTCCTCCCCGACGGCTTCCGGGTCGAGGACTCCGGCCTCGAGACCCTCGCCCATACCGACTACTCGACGGTGCTGATCGCAGCTGCAGCGGGGGTCGCGGCGATGCTCTCGTTCGAGACCAGGGCCAGCGCCGCCGTCGGGGTCGCGATCTCGGTGACGACGATTCCGGCCTCGGCCTACCTCGGCGTCGCGATCGGCGCCGGCGGCATCGACAACGCCGGCGGCGCCGGGGTCGTGCTCGCGATCAACGTCGCCCTGCTGATCGTCTTCGGGACGCTTACGCTGATGGTGCAGCGCTGGCTGCCGAATCGCTCTGGGGCTCCGGTATAGGAGCGGCCTCGGCGACGGGGGCCACTTCCGCAACTGGAGCCGGCTCCGGCGGCACCGGGACCCCGGCGGGCGGCGCCGACCACGGTGCCGGCTCGGGGCGGCGCTCGTCGTAGATCACGTAGGAGCCCGAGAAGCGGTCTTCCCAGGCGCGCCGGTCACGGCGGAAGATGACGCCGAGGAAGCCGATCCCGAAGGTGATGACGGAGAGGTAGAGGCCGATCACGCGTCTGATCCCGTGGCGGAAGCTGAGCCGGCCGACGCTGAGCCGGATCCCGAGGAAGCGCATCCCCGGCGTCTGCCCGGCCAGCCCCCAAAAGGCGACCAGGTAGAGCGAGCCGATAGCGACCCAGACCGTCGAGCCGACCGCGACCGCGAAGGTGGAGCCGCCGTCGATGCCGACGCCGAAGCCGCGGTCGAGAAGAGTGAGGAGCGCGGCGATGGCGGTGAAGCTGAGGTTGACGAAGACGGCGTCGACGCCGAAGGCGAGGCCGCGGCTGATGAAGCCGGCGTGGTCGGTCGGCTCGGGCCGCGGCTTGCGGAAGAAGATCCGGCGCACGATCCGTTCGAAGCTGCCGTCGAGGCGGCGGGCCAGTTTGCCGATCGTGCGGCCGATGTCCTCGATCAGGCCGACGCCCTGGGCGCTGATCGCGGCCCGGACCTCGGGCGCGCCGGCGATCCGCTCGACCAGCTGCTGCGCCTGGTCGGAAGCCAGCAGCCGGCGCCAGACCTCGTCGACCAGCTCGCTGTCCATCGCCTCGAGGATCGACTTCTTGACCGCGTCGCTCTCCAGCGCCCCCTGCACGGCCTCTTCGACGACCGGGCCTTTCATCACCCGCGCCATCGCCCGCTCGACCGCCTCGCTCTCGACCGCGGCGACGATCGCCTCCTCGGCCGCGACCTCGACCGCTTTGTCGATCCCGGTCGCCTTCGAGACCGTGCGGGCGCCGCGCACACCGACGCCGAGCAGGCGCGCCGAGAGCGGCAGGCCGCCGCCGTTCGGGCCGGAGCCGTTGCTGCTCGCCCCGTTCTGGCTTGCCTTGTCGGACGCCGCAGACCGCGCTTCAGAGCCGTTTTCCATCGCTTCGCGAGTATACGTCCGGATCGGCACTAGGGGCCTGGCTACCATCGCCCTGCAGGTATGGACACCCCAATCGAATACAAGCACCTGGCCGGAGAGCGCCACCGCCATGGCACCCGATCCCACTCCCACCCTCACATCGGGCCCCACGGTCACTCAGGCCACAGTCATGGCCTCGTCGACCCGAGCATCAAACGCTCGCGCGAGGGCCTGCGGGCCGTCGGCCTCTCGCTCGCGGTTCTCGGCCTCACCGCTCTCGTCCAGGTCGCGATCTACGTCGCCACCGGCAGCGTCGCCCTGCTCGCCGACCTGATCCACAACTTCGGCGACGCGGCGACGGCGATTCCGCTCGGGATCGCCTTCCTGCTCCGCTCCCAGCGGGCCGAGCGCGGCGCCGGCCTGTTCGTCGTCTTCGTCATCTTCGCCTCCGCCTGTTTTGCCGGGATCGAGTCGGTCTCCCGCCTCGTCCACCCGAGTCCGCCGACCGACCTTCTCGCCCTCGCCGCCGGCGGCCTGGCCGGCTTCGGTGGCAACTGGGTCGCGGCACTGGTCCGCACTCGCGCCGGCCGCCACCTCGACAGCCCGGCCCTGATCGCCGACGGCAACCACGCCCGCGCCGACGCCTACGTCAGCCTCGCCGTCGTCGCCAGCGCCATCGTCGTCGCCCTCGGCGCCCCGATCGCCGACCCCCTGATCGGCCTCGCGATCACCGCCGTGATCGTCAAGATCAGCTGGGACTCGTGGTGGACCGTGCGCGGCGGCCACCACGGCCACCAGCATCACCACTAGGAGCAGCTAGGCGCCATTGAGGTGCGCGAGCAGGCGGTCGAGGAACTCGGCTTGGGCGGGCAGGATCCGGCGCCGCGCCTCGTCTACCTCGAACCACTCGGCGCGATCGACCTCGGGGAACTCCTGCTCGCGACCGCTGCGCGGCGGCCACTCGAGCGCGAAGGTGTTGCTGTCGAGCTCGGCCGGGTCGAAGTCGGCCTCGCCGGCCCAGGCTTCGACGACTTTGCCGGCCCGCTGGCGAACCGAGCCCAGTGTGATCATCTCCTCGAGTACCAGTGGTGGCAGTGTCCCCAGCTCCTCCTCGACCTCGCGCAGGGCGCAGTCGCGCGGGTCCTCACCGTCCTCGATCTGGCCCTTCGGGATCGACCAGGCGCCGAGGTCGCGCTTGGCCCAGTAGGGCCCGCCTGGGTGGACGAGGAGAAACTCAGGATCGCCGGCGGAGCCGTTGCGGAAAAGCAGAACCCCGGCGCTGCGTTTGGTTGCCACGCCCCTCGCTTACCCGTTCAGGCGGTCCCGAACGCGTCGATGATCGGCTCCAGCGAGGCCAGCACCTGGTCGCGCGGCGTCGCCGCAAGCCGCTCCAGGGTGCCGTTGGCGCGGGTGACGGCGATCCCCAGCGCCATCGCGATCAACAGCTCCGCCCGCAGCTCCGGTTCGGTGACGCCGCGCTCGCGCAGGACCTCAGCCAGCGGCTCCAGCAGGCGCTCACGGATCAGGCCCGCGGTCTGCACCCGCACGTCCTCGCTCAGCGCCGGGCTGGTCAGGGCGCGGCTGATCGGGCTGTGGCCGCGCTCGTCCCAACGTTCGACCAGGGCCGCCATTAGTGCTGGCGGGTCGAAATCGAGCTCCTCCTCGTCGCCGGTCACCTCGGCGATCGCGGCGAGGAAGAGACCTTCCTTGCCGTCGAAATAGCGGGCGATCAGGGCTGGGTCGACTTCCGCCCGCTCGCCGATCTCGCGGGTCGTCGCACGGTCGTAGCCAACTTCGTCGAACAGCGCCCGCGCCGCCTCGAGCAGCGCTTGGCGGGTCGCCGCCGCGTCGTGCGGGCGCCGCACGGTGGTAGTCTTGTCACCAGTTGATGTCATCGGTTGCTGACAATACCAGCGCAGTACACCAAAAGCGCCAGCACTACGGCATCACCTTCGCTGTACTGGCCCTCGCCGGCGCCGCCTACGCAATGCTGCAGTCGACTGTAGCTCCCGCCCTGCCGGTCATCCAAGAAGAATTACACGCCTCGCCGACCGCGGTGGCCTGGGTTTTCACCGGCTACCTGCTGAGCGCCTCGGTCCTGACCCCGATCGTCGGCCGCCTCGGCGACATGTTCGGCAAGGAGCGGACGCTGGTGATCTCGCTGGCGGTGCTCAGCGTCGGCGTGCTGATGGCGGCGCTGGCGCAGTCGATCGGGATGCTGATCCTCGCCCGCATCGTCCAGGGCTCCGGCGGCGCCATCTTCCCGCTCGCCTTCGGCATCATCCGCGACGAGTTCCCGCGCGAGAAAGCGGCCCAGGGAATCGCTCTGATCTCCGCCATCCTCGGCATCGGCGGCGGCCTCGGGATCGTCCTCGCCGGCCCGATCATCACCGCCTTCGACTACCACTGGCTGTTCTGGTTCCCGCTCCTCGTCACCGTCGCCGCCACCCTGGCGACGATCTTCTTCGTCCCCGAATCGCCGCTGAAGTCGCCCGGCAAGGTCGACTGGATCGGCGCCGGCCTGCTCTCCTCATGGCTCGTCCTGCTCCTGCTCGGGATCACCCAGACCTCCGCATGGGGCTGGGGAGACATCCGCGTCTGGGGCCTGATCGCCGCCGCCGGGGCGATGCTGGCGGTCTGGATCCGCTTCTCCGAACGGACCCGCGAACCGCTGATCGACATCGGGATGATGCGGATCCGCAGCGTCTGGACCGTCAACGCCGCCGCCTTCCTCGTCGGAGCGGGTATGTACACGTCGTTCATCCTCGTCCCCGAGTTCACCGAGACGCCGGCCAGCACCGGTTACGGCTACGGCTCGACGGTGACCGAAGCCGGCCTCTTCCTGCTGCCGACGACCTTGGCGATGCTGATCGTCAGCCCGATCGCCGGCTGGCTCGCGGGCCGGATCGGCGCCCGCCTCAACCTGATCCTCGGCTGCGCGATCACCACCGCCTCCTTCACGCTGATGGGGCTCGCCCACACCCAGCAGGTCGACATGTACGTGGCGACGGCGCTGATGGGGACGGGGATCGCGCTCGCCTTCTCCGCCCTCGCGATCCTGATCGTCGAGGCGGTCCCGCCCGAGCAAACCGGGGTCGCGACCGGGATGAACACGGTGATGCGCACCCTCGGCGGTGCCGTCGGCGGCCAGGTCGGCGCCAGCCTGATCGCCGGCACCGTCGTTGCAGCCGGGGTCGGCGCCGGCTTCCCGAGCGAGAAAGGGTTCACGCTGGCCTTCCTCTTCGCCGGCGGCGCCTGCCTACTGGCGGCACTGGCGAGCCTCGCCGTCCCGCGCAGGCCTAGACCCGAGTTCAGTCCCGGGTTAGCTTTGCCTGTGACGGACTGATGGCCTGTTACCACCGCATCCTCGTCGCGATCGACGGCTCGCCCGATGCCGAGGCGGCGCTGCACCACGCCGTCACCCTGGCCCGCGACCAGAATGCCCTCGTCACCCTGCTGACCGTGGCACCGCCGCCGGCGACGCCGATCGGGGTCGGCGCCTCCGCCCCACCCGACCTGCTCGACTTCCACACCAAGCTGCTGCGCGAGGCGACCGACTCGATTCCCGACGACGTCGGCGTCACCACCCGCCTCGAGCGCGGCAACCCGGCCGAGACAATCCTGGCGATCGCCCGCGAAGGCGACCACGACCTGGTCGTGATGGGCTCCCACGGCCACAGCCGCGTCCATCGCGCCCTGCTGGGGTCGGTCTCCGAGAAGGTCCTGAAGTCGAGCACGGTGCCGGTGCTGCTGATGCGGTCGCCGGGGGTCAAGGTGAAGCCGGCGGCTGCGGCGAGCTCCTGATTAGGGATCAGGGTTTGGGGGAGGGTCGGGTGGCCCTCTACCTTCGCTGGGATTTCTGCCTCTGAGTACGCCGTCTCTCGCCGAGTGCTCCGCTGCAGAAATCAGGACGCCGCTCGTACGAGGGCCACCCGACCCTCCAACCGAAATCGGGATTCCGAATTGAGGAGCTGGCAGGGCGGGGCCGACCGAACCTCGGAAGCTGCAGACGAGACCTGCCCGCCTCGAACGCTTCCAAGGGACGGAAGCTTCGCCGCAGGACTCGTCCCACGGAAGCTTCCGTGACCCGAAAGGCACCGATCCCACGAAAGCTGCTTGCCTCGGGGAGTTTGGATCTGGATTCGTTGGGGCGGGTGGGGTGACCCTCCGAATGAAGCTCACGGACAAGCGGTGGCGCCCCAAGAGCTCAAACACCAGCGGAACGGCTTCAGGCGGAGGGTCACCCCACCCGCCCACGCCAAACCCCTATTCGCTCAACCGATACGCGACGAGGGTTGGTTTTTGGCCTTCGGCGACCGCGATGCCCGCCGGGACCAGCAACGTGTCGCCGTCAGCCGTGACCGCCGTATTCGATCCGGCCGGCAGCGATTCGCTCCAGACTTCACCGCCGGTCGTCGCGTCGAGGCCGTGGACGGTGCCTTCGAAGGTGGTGAAGAAGACCATGTCGTTGACGGCGACCGGGGCGCCGAAGGCGGCGGTTTCGTATTCCTCGCTCCACTCTTCCTTGCCGGTCTTGATGTCGAGGGCGACCATTTCGCCGGTCAGCGGGCTGTTTTCGCTGCGTTCGCCGTTGCCGGCGTATTCGACCGGGTGGTTGACGACCGGGACGAAGACGGTCGTTTTGTTCGCCGCCATCGGCGCGATCACTCCGCCGAGCGAGCCAGGGGCGACGAGCATTTTCGCCGGCAGCTTCTGCCCCTTCATCGCCTTCAGGCCGTCTTCGTCGTGACCGTTGTGTTCGCCGACCGGCGTCTTCCAGACCGGTTTGCCGGTCTTCGCGTCGAGGGCGACGACGATCCCCGACTTGCCGGCCCCGATCGCCAGCTCACGGCCGCCGGCGCTGGTCAGGATCGGCGGGTCCTGGAAGTCCCAGTCGAAGAGGTCGTGCGGGGTCTGCTGGTAGAACCACTGCAGCTTGCCCGTTTTCGCGTCGAGCTTGACCATCGAGTTGGTGTAGAGGTTGGGCCCGGGCCGGCTCGATCCCCAGGGAAACTGGGGAGTGCCGGGGAACGGCGACGGGTTGCCGGTCCCGAAGTACATCGAGCCTTGATCGTCGAACGAGGGCGCGTACCAGAGGCCGCCGCCGCCGTTGACTTTCTTGTTGCCCCACAGCGAGTTGGGAACGGTGTTGAAGTGCCAGACTTTCTTCCCGGTTTCGGCGTCCAGCGCCCAAAGAATGCCGACACCCCCTTCGGGGTATTCGGCGTTGGCGTTGGTCGGCACGGTCGAGACGTAGACGAGCCCTTCGTGGTAGCCGGGGGCCATGTCGATCCCTTCGCCGTTGGCGCCCACCAGCGGCGTCGACCAGAGCTTTTCCCCCGTTTCCTGATCGAGCGCGAAGGCTTCGCTCGCGGTGGCGCCGAAGACGCTGCCGTTCTGGACCGTGACCCCGTTCGGCCCCTGGTCGAGCGATTCGAATTTCGTCGTCCACAGCACTTCGCCGCTTTCGAGGTCGATTGCCTGCACGTCCGACTCGAGGTCCTGCGAGTAGATGACGCCGTTGACGACGACCGGCGTCGCGGCGTAGGCACCAAAGGTGCTTTCCGCGGTCAGCGGCAGTTTCCAGGCGACTTTCAGCGACGGCGCGGTGTCGCGCGTGATCGACCCTTCGAC
Organism: Solirubrobacterales bacterium; assembly: GCA_035509895.1. Classification (GTDB taxonomy): domain Bacteria; phylum Actinomycetota; class Thermoleophilia; order Solirubrobacterales; family 70-9; genus VAYN01. Next base: position 6,865 of record DATKIA010000026.1, on the reverse strand, counting down.
GAAGCGCGTGTTGGAGCTGTCGAGGCCGGGCCAGCCGGAGCCGGTGGATTCAGCACCGCCGTCCCCGGAGGAGGAGGAGGAGGAGGAGGAGGAATCGCCGCCGCCGCAGCCGGCCAGCAGCGCCAGCGCGGCGACCACCGCAAGCACCACGACCGCCACCCTCTGCCCCCGCGATTGCAACATCTTCAGTCGAACAATAAAGATTTGTCGTGTACGGTGCTGAGATTTCTTTCGCCGCTGCCGTTCAGCTCGGGGAGCTGGGGCTGCAGGACGCGGTTGGCGAGCAGGCCGAGGGCGCCGAGGTTGGCGAAGCCGGGGCCCTGGCTGAGACCGGCGAGGCCCGGAATCTGCAGCCGCGGCTCCATCCCGACCAGCTCGAGGTTGCGGCCGATCGGGATCTCGACCCCGCGCGGGGTCTCCCAGAGGTCGCCGACCCGGCTCTCGATCTCGGCTCGCAGCTCGGGCGGGAACAGCGACCGCAGCTGGGCGATCAGATCGAACCCCGTGCAGTTGACGACCCAGTCGTGCTCGCCCTCCGCCCCGCCCCCCGGCGCCTCGTACTCGACCCGGACCCGCGTCGCCGAGGCGCTGCCGACGTGGTTGACACGGCCGCAGACGAAGCGGCAGCGATCGTCGTAGGCGATCGCTGCCAGGCTCGGCGGGTCGAAGACGCCGCGGTCGGAGTGCTTGACGAAGTCCCGCCGCGTTTCCTGGTCGAGATCGCCCCATTCGACCACGTCGGGGTCGGAGAAGACGCGGTTCTCGAGGAAGCTCTCGCCGCGGCTCATCGGCAGCATCGGCGTGTAGATCGTGAAGCTGCACTCGGGCCGCAGCCCGCGCAGGAACATCACGCAGCTGAGCGCGCTCTCACCGCCGCCGACGACGGCGACGTCGCCGCTCTCGTGCTCGGGGATTCGGGCCAGCTCTTGACGCCGGCTGTCGCAATGGAAGAGCCGCGGCGCGACGCCGGGCTCGTGCGGGAAGGCGCGGTGGACGCCAGGGCCGGTCAGGACCAGGGCGCCGCCGCCGTGCAGCTCCGTTCCGTCTTCCTTCTCGACCGCGACCCGCCAGCGGCGATCGCCGTCGAGCGAGACGCCGGTGACGCGGCCCGCGACCAGATCGATGCCCTCGGTGGCACGGGCCAGGACCCAGCGCAGGTATTCGCCGTAGTCGCGATGGCGGACCGAGGGCGAGCCGGCATCGATCCAGCGCGCGTAGCGGCGCAGGCTGACCATGTGCTGCTGCCAGGTGAAATTCATCACCGCCGCGTCGATCGCTTCGCCGGCCTCGCCGAACTCCTTGAAGCTGCGATAGGGGAAGCCGATGTCCTTGATCGGCGTGACGGCGAGCGGCTCCTCGCCGGAGGTCATCCCGTTGCGGCCGAGCCAGGATGCCGCCGGCTCGGTCCCCTCGACGATCGTCACCGAGATCGGCCCCAGCCCGAGCCGGTTGATGACGTGGACCTTGCTGGCGATCGCCGTCGCCTTGGCGCCGGCGCCGACGATCAGCAGGTCGCTCTCGCTCACGGCCGTCCCGTTGCGCTCAGACATCGCTCTATGCCGCCGCCAGGGCCGAGGACTCGGGGCGGCCGGCGCCGCGTGGCCGGGCGATCACCCGGGCGCGGCGGTCGGGGCTGAAGGAGATCGCGCTTTTCCGCATCCCCTCGGCCTGCTCGCCGACCGGCTGCAGGTCGACGGTAGCCAGCACCGCGCGCACGACCCGCTTCATCTCCATTTCCGCGTAGCTGGCGGCGAGGCAGCGGCGGGTGCCGCCGCCGAACGGGATCCAGGTGTAGGTCGGCGTCTTGCGGCCGAGGAAGCGCTCGGGCAGGAACTCGTCGGCCTGCGGGTAGTGGCGCTCGTCGTTGTGGATCAGCGGCACGCAGGGGGCGACGACGGTTCCCGCCGGCAGGTCGTAGCCGCCGAGCGTCATCGGCTCGAGCAGGCGCCGGGTGAGGACCGGGACCGGCGGCCGCATCCGCAGCGTCTCCTTGACCACGGCGTCGAGGTAGGCACCGTCGCCGCCGTCGAGGGCTTCGGCGCGGGCGCGCTCCAGCTTCTCCGGGTTGCGCATCAGGCGCTCGAAGATCCAGGCCAGCGAGGTCGAGGTCGGGCCGTCGGTGAGCAGGGTCAGCAGTTCGTCGCGGAGATCCTGCTCGCTGAGCGGCGAGCCGTCCTCGTACTCGGCTGCGACCAGCATCGTCACCACTCCCATCGGCGCCGCATCGGGCCGTTTGCGGCGCAGCCGCGCCTCCGCCAGCACCGCCTCTTCGACCGGCCCCATCGCCTCCCGGTAGCCGCGGCTGCGAGCCAGCCGCTGCGGCCCGTAGAGCGCCAGCTTGGTCAGGTTGCGGGGGGTGTTCATCCACTCGGTCAGCGCCGTCAGCCGCTGGCGCAGCTGGTCCATCTGCTCGGACCCGGGGCCGAAGACCGCCCGCATCACCACTTCCTGGGTGACCGCCTGCATCCGTGGCCAGAGCTCGAACGGCTCGCCGATCGGCCAGCTCGCGACCTCGCGCTGGGCGACCTCGGCCATCATCGCCGCGTCGGCGGCGACCGCCTCGCCGTGGAAGCTGGGCAGCATCAGCCGTCGGCGGGTCATGTGCTCCGGTTCTTCGAGCAGCATCACCGAGTGCGAACCGAGCACCGGCCGCAGCAGCGGGTTGGCGACGGCGACGCCGACCGCGTCGCCGGCGGTGAAGACCCGTTTGACGTCGGCCGGGTCGCAGAGCAGGACCCAGTCGCCCCAGCGCCAGAGGCGCAGCCTGAAGGTGTCGCCGTAGCGCCGCTGGCACTGCTCGAGCAGCGGCAGCGGCGCCCGCATCCAGTCCAGCGTCTGCAGCGCCCGCGGCTTGCGCGGGCCGGGCGGCAGGGAGCTCATCCCGTCACCCTGCCGTTGGCCGCCGCCAGCTCGTCCATCAGCTCGTCCTCGGCCTTACAGGTCGCCGCGATCAGGAGGTCGAAGAGGTCGGCGCTGAACTCGGCCGGCAGATCGGCCTCGACGCCGCGCTCCAGGTACCGGGCGCGCACGATCGCGACCCGGTCGGGCTGCATCATCGGGATCTCGTTCTCGCTCTTGTAGACGGCGACTTCGCGACAGATCTGGAAGCGCTCGCCGAGCAGGCGGGCGATCTCGTCATCGATCACGTCGAGGCGGCGACGGAACGGCTCCAGCCCGCTCACGGCTCCTCCCCTCCGAGCAGGCCGACCGCGAAGGCGTGGCTGCAGGCGGCGAGGTCACCCAGCGAGTAGCCGCCCTCCTGGATCACGCAGACAGGCCGCTGCGAGCGCGCCAACAGGGCGCCGATCTCGGTGAAGATCTCCGGCCCGAAGTCCCAGCTGCCGTGCGGATCGCCGGCGACGGTGTCGTAACCAAGCGAGACGACCAGCGCCGCCGCCTCGGCGGCGAGGGCCTCGATCGAGCGACCGACCTCGGCGACGTAGGTGGCCGCGTCGGGGGCGCCCTCGAAGGCGACGACGCGTTCGCCGTCGATCCGCGGCAGCACCGTCCCCGGCGGCAGGTTGGTGACCGGCGCCGCGTGCAGCGAGTGCAGCCTCACGCCCTCCATCCGCTCGACCAGAGCCGAGGTCCCATTCGGGTAGTGGAGGTCGAGGTCGAGGATGCCGACCGGCTTGACGCCGCCCTCGCAGAGGGTCCAAACCGCGGCGGCGGCGTTGTTGAGGTAGCAGTAGCCGGCCTGGAAGGCGGGGCCGGCGTGGTGGCCGGGCGGGCGGCAGACGGCGTAGGTGAAGCGGGCGCCGGCGACGATCCGCTCGGCGGCGGTGATCGCGGTGCGGACGCCCTCGCGGGCGGCCGCGACGAGACCGGCGTGGACCGGGATGTCGGGCTCGAGGCCGGGCGGCGCGAACTCCGCCAGCACGACCGGCTCGGCCATGCCGACCCGTTCCAGCGCCTCCAGGTAGCGGCGCTCGTGGAGGACGCCGAGCGTGCGCTCGACGTCGGCGTCGGCGGTGTCGGCGGCGACGGCGCGGACGCTGCCGTGGCGGACCAGGCCCTGGTGGAGCTCGGCGAGCCGCTGGTTGCTGTCCTGGCCGGGCAGGCGACGGTCGCCTTCGCGGACCCAGAGGGCGGCGTCGTCGCGGCCGCGCCGCTGCTCGATCATCAGCAGCTCGTCACTCATCCAGGAGCCTCCGCATCCGCGGCCCGAGGTGCTCGAAGCCGGCGCCCTCGTAGAAGGCGGTGGTCTGAGCGATCGCGGCGAAGGTCTCGCGCGGCAGCCCGACCTCGATCCGGGCGACGCCGTGCTCGCGGGCGATCGCCGCCAGCGCCTCGACCAGCTGGGCGCCGACACCCCGGCTTCGCCACTCAGGATGTACCCATAGATCCTGAAGAATCGCGTAGCGACCGGGGACGTGGATCGCCCGCTGCCAGCTCGCGCCGAGGACGCCGACGAGCGATTCGCCGTCCTCGGCGACGAGCAGTGTGCCGACGCTGTCGTCCTCGAGCAGCGCCCCCACCTCGGCCTCCATCTGCGATCGTGAGGGACTGCGGCCGCCGAGCTCACGCAGCAGCTCGGCGACAGCCTCGACGACCGCCGGCAGATCCTCAGGCGTCGCCTGGCGCACGCTCACGCGGCCCTCGCGCTCCGCGCGGCGGGCTCCAGCTCCACGCTCCACGCCTCGCCCTGCTCATCGCTCCCGGTCACCGCCTTGGCGATCGCCGCCATCGGCGCTCGTGCCTTGAGCAGGATCTCGTCGAACTCCTCCTCTGGGTCGGACTGCATCACGATCGCGCCGCCGGCCCCGATCGTCGTCCGCCCCGGGCGCATCACGATCGTGCGAATGACGATGCTGAGATCGGTCGTGCCGTCGAGCCCGAAGTAGCCGATCGCACCCGAGTAGACGCCGCGCGCCTCGTCCTCGATGTCGTCGATGATCTCCATCGTCCGCTCCTTCGGGGCGCCGGTCATCGAGCCGCCCGGGAAGCAGGCGCGCACGCACTCGGCCGCGGTCCGGCCCGGCTCGAGCCGGCCGGTGATCGTCGAGACGACCTGGTGGACGGTGGCGTAGGGCTCGACCACCATCAGGTCGGGAACGCGGACGGAGTCGACTTCGGAGACGCGGCCGAGGTCGTTGCGCAGCAGGTCGACGATCATCAGGTGCTCGGCCTTCGTCTTCTCGTCCGAGGCGAGGAAGTCGCGCCGGGCCGCGTCCTCATGCGGATCTTCGCTGCGCGAGATCGTCCCCTTGATCGGCCGCGCCTGGACCCGGCGCTGGCGGTCGACGGAGAGGAAGCGCTCCGGCGAGGAGCTGACGATCGCGTTCTCGCCGAAGCGCAGGAAGGCGGCAAACGGGGCCGCGTTGCTGCGCCGCAGTTGGCGGTAGAGGTCGAACGGATCGGGGCTGGCACTGGTCGAGATCTGGTCGGTGAGGCAGACCTCGTAGGACTCGCCGGCTTCCAGTTCGGCGTGGCAGCGGCCGATGTCGGCGAGGTACTGCTCGCGGCCGCGGCCACACTCGAAGCGGACGTGGCCGCCGGCGTCGGGCGGCGGCGCCAGTGGCCGCTCCTCGGGCTCCTCGGCGATCGCGCCTGCGACGAGGTCGGCGGCCATCTCCAGCCACTCCTCCGCCTCTGGGTCCTCGCCGACGGCGAGGGCGAAGACGTGGCTGCGTTCCTCGGCGTGGTCGACGGCGACGACCCGGTCGGCCAGCATCATCGCCGCGTCGGGCAGGTCGGAGCTGTGGACGTTGGGTGAGCCGCAGTCCGCCTTGCACTCGTAGCCGAGATAGCCGACGTAGCCGCCGATCAGCCCCCGCCCCACTCCCTCCGGCAGCTCGACCTCGAGCCTGGCGAGGTCGCGGTCGAGCAGCTCGAAGATCGAGCCGTGCCTGGTGCTCACCAGGCCCTCGCCGCGGTCGATCGTGACCTCGCCGCGATCGACGTCATAGCTCAGCAGGCAGCGCTCGCGGCCGCCGCTGGTGCCCATGAACGAGCACTGCGCGAGCCAGGTCGGGGCGTCGGCGCTGTCGAGCCAGAAGGACTGCTCGGCGCCGACGAAGAGACGTTCGTAGACGTGCTCCGTCGGCGCCGCCCCTGCCAGCGTCCGCACCAGCAGCCGAACCTCCGGCTGCGACGCGTCCTCCCCGTCCCCTGCGGGTGGATGGCCCCCGGGCACCGGTGCCGGCGCGACCTGGGCGCGCCTGCCGGGGGCCGCTGCTTTGCCCGAATGGCGCTCGGCCAGGGCGTAGAAGTTTTCGGCGATCGCGCGGCCGTGCTCGGTGGCGATCGACTCGGGGTGGAACTGGACGCCCCACATCGGCCGCGCCGTGTGTTCGATCCCCATCACGACGCCGTCCTCCGACCAGGCGCTCTCGCGTCCCTCTGCGCTCATTTCCTTGGTGATCGCGAGCGAGTGGTAGCGGACCACCGAGAAGTCCTGCGGCAGGCCGGCGAAGAGGCCGGTGTCGTCGTGACGGATGCGGCTGAGGCGGCCGTGCATCGGCATCGGCGCCGCGTCGACGCCGCCCTCGAGCAGGTTGCCGATCCCCTGGTGGCCGAGGCAGATGCCGAGGACCGGGATCTCGCTGTAGCGGAGGATGTCGCGACAGACGCCGAAGTCATGCCAGCGCTGGGGCCGGCCCGGTCCCGGCGAGAGGACGATCGCGTCGAAGGCGGAGCGCGAGAGGACCCGCCAGGAGACGGCGTCGTTGTTGACGACGACCGGCTCCTCACCGGAGGCGGCGGCGAGCAGGTGGAAGACGTTGTAGGTGTAGGAGTCGTGGTTGTCGACGAGCAGGGTGCGCATCACGCCGCCTCCAGCCCGAGGCCGCGGACGCCGTCGCCGAGCACCGTCCGCGCGACCGCGCCGGTCCGCGGCGCGTGCTCCCCCGCCCCCGACCAGCGG
>DATKIA010000025.1:0-15544 GCA_035509895.1 Solirubrobacterales bacterium | reverse complement strand
GCTCGCCGCGGCCGTGACCAGCGGTTTCAGGATCTGGTCGTGGTAGGCCCGCAGCGTCGCTTCGACGCCGGGAATGTCGATCCCGTCGGGACGGAAGTAGCCGGCGATCTGCTGACCGAATCGACCCTCGGCGTCGCGGGTGTTCCGCAGCAACTGGGCGTTGCGCTCGGCTTCCGTTCCCTTGGCGATGCCGACGCCGGAGAAGTGGATGATCTTGAACGTCGTCTTCGACGGACTCTCCTGGACCGGGTAGAGCTGGAACTCGACGCCGTCGCGCTGGTAGAGGAAGCCGGTCTCCTGCACCGGCGTGACCGGCGGGTGAGCGCTGATCTCCACCGTCACGTAGTCGCTGAAGCGCAGGCCGCTCGGCTCCAGCTGCACGCCGGCGGCGAGGCCGCCCGCGAACGGCAGGTCGTCGACGGTGGCGAGCGGCGTCATCGAGATCCGCTCCGGGGAGAGCAGCGCGTTTTCCGGCACGATCAGCTTGTAGTGGGTGCCGTCGGCGCCGGTCGTCTCGAGCGTGCCGCCGATGCTGTCGATCGTCGCCGTCGCGCGCCGGCTCGGGTCGGTGTGCGCCTCGACGTCGAGCGGGTTGGCCGGGCCGGTGAGGTCGATCGCCGACGCCGGTGCTTCGGGCCGGGGCGCCGGCGGCAGCTGCTGCGCCGGGGCTGGGGACGGCGAAGGGGGCGATCCCTGCGACGCCGCCAGCGCCCGCCGCGAGACCTTCAGGGTCAGCGTGCGACAGGTTGCCTTGACGCAGACCGTGAGCTTGTGCGGGCCGGGGGCGCTGCCGGCCGGCAGGCTGAAGGTCGTCTGGCCGTGGGCCTTGCGCGCCCGCACCGTCTTCTGCGACCCGCGGTCGAGCCGCAGGACGAGCGTCGCCGGCAACGGCTTGACCGCGTACTCGACCTCGACCGAGCCGCCCGCGGCGAGGGTCGCAGGGGTCGCGGAGACCCGCAGGGTCGGGCCCGTCGCCATCGCCGGCAGCGCGAACAGCGCCGCGAGGGCGGTGGCGAGAAGGACGGCTGCGGACGCGGTCAGCGGCGCGGCAGGACGGACGAGACTGGCGTTGCGCATGGTGTTCCCTTCGTTGGCGAGCATGTGGCCACCACCATCGGCCCTCACCGCGCTGCGCACATCGAGGCGGTCCCTGAACACCGACCCGAAGGTTTTGGGGGGTCCCTTAGTCCCTCCCCCCTAAGGGACTGGCTAGGCGACGAGCGCGTGCCCGAGTTCGCGCCGGGAGCTGATCCCGAGCTTGCGGTACGCGTTTGAAAGGTGGACCTCGACCGTCTTCGGCGTCACGTACAGCTCCTGGGCGATCTGGCGGTTGGTGCGCCCGCCGACCGCGATGTCGACGACGCGCCGCTCGCTCGGCGTCAGCGACTCGACGCCCTTGAGCGCGTCGCGGCGCGGGCGAACCCCGCTGGCGTGGAGCTCGGAGCGGGCTTCCTCGGCGAGTCGCTCGGCGCCGCAGACCGAGGCCAGTTCGAGAGCTCGCTGCAGCGGCTGGCGGGCCTCGGTCGGCTTGCGCTGCCGCCGCAGGGCGGCGCCGAGGGCGAGCTCGGCCTCGGCCAGCTCGAGCTTCGCCGTCGAGCGCTCGAGCGTCCCCACCGCCCCGCGCAGGCGCTCGATCCCGCGCTCGCGTTCGAGCGTCCCGAGCTCGCGCAGGGCGCGGCCGACCAGGCTCGGCGACCCGAATACTTTTGCCAGCTCGAGCTCCTCGCGAGCCAGCTCGATTGCCTCTTCGGTGCGGCCGAGGCCGTCGAGGGCGCGGGCCTTGAGCGAACGCCAGGGGGCCCAGTATGAGTTGGCGATGAAGGCGAAGCGCCCAGCGAGATCGTCGGCGACGGCGAGCGCCTCTTCGTGGCGACCTTCGGTCAGCAGCAGCGCCGCCCAGCCGCGCAGCAGGAGCTTGTAGCCGTCGGTCTCGTCGCCGGCGACGCGCGAGGGGTCGAGCATGGCGCGGGCGCCGTCGAGGTCGCCGCGCGCCAGCAGCGCCATGCCGTGAAAGGCGGGGACGTAGGTCTCCGCCGACCTCGCCAGCCCCCAGTCGAAGAAGCCCTCTTTCGCCCCCTCGAGCGACTCCTCGGCCTCGCGCAGATCGCCGCGCCAGAGCAGCGTCGCCCCGCGCCAGAGGTTGACGGTGACGACGCCGAGCATCGAGCCGCGCCCGTGGGCGAGGGCTCGCAGCTCCTCCCAGGCGACCAGCGCCTCGTCGCGGTCGGCCATCACCAGCACCCAGATCGCGGTGACCGGGAAGAGGCCGGGGTCGGCCGCGATCAGGACGCCGTCGGCGAGCGCCCACTGGGCGAGCGGAACGCACTCCTCGGCGCTGCCGCCGCTGAGCGCGCGTCCGAAGGACGTGATCGCGGCCAGCATCCTCGCCCCGGGGCCGTCGCCCTCGATCTGCTCACCCTCCCGGCTCGTCAGCGCCCGCTGATCGCCGGCCCCGAAGAAGACGGCGATCAGCTCCAGCGCCCGCAGCGCCTGCCGCTCGTCCGTGAGCTCGGCCGGCAGTGCCGCCAGGGCTTGGGCGGCGACGTCCATCGCCTCCTGCCCGGGAGCGGTGAAGAGCAGCGTCCGCGCCAGCGTCGCGGCCACGTTGGCCTGCTCGCGCGGATCGTCGAGCGAGCGCCAGGCTGCGCGCAGGCGCTCGCTTGCGTCGGGCCCCGAGGTCAGCGTCTCGGCCAGCCCGAGCTCGAGCAGGAGCTGGGTTCGGCGGCTCTCGGCGGGCGGCTCCTCCAGGGCTCGCTGGAGGTAGGAGACGACGCTGTCGGCAGCGCCTCGGCGCCGCGCCGAGGCCGCGGCTTCGCTCAGCACGTCGACCGCCCACTCCTCGCCGCGGCGGGGGGCGACCAGGAGGTGGGTCGCGACCGCCTCGGCCGCCGCGCCGGCGTCGGCCAGCAGGCGCGCCGCCTGGGAGTGGCCGAGCGCGCGGTCGCCGGGGGGCAGCTCGTGGTAGACGGCGTCGCGAACCAGCGGATGCACGAAGGCGAGCTCCGGGCCCGGCCGCAGGATCTCGGTCCGCACCAGGTCTGCGGTGGCATCGGCGACGGCCCGCTCGTCGAGCTGGGCGAGCTGGGCGAGGATCGGCAGCTCGGCGCCGTCTCCCAGGATCGCCGTCGCCCGCGCGACCGCCGTCGCCTCCGCCGGCAGCTGGTGCAGCCGCATCAGCACCGTCCGCGACACGGCCCGCGGGCCGACCTCGCGCACGGCGGGCGCCTCGGCGCTGGTCGGCGCCACCCCGTCGGCGGCGAGCGAGCTGAGCAGCTGGCGCAGCAGCAGCGGGTTGCCGCCCGTGGCGCCGAGCGAGGCGTCGGTGAAGGCGGGATCGGGGTCGGCGCCCAGCCGCGAGCGGATCAGCTCCGCCACCCCCGCCTCGCTCAGCGACCTCGGTTCGAGGCGGAGCGCGGCGCCGGCCGCGGCGACCTCGCCGATCAGCACCGGGTCGGTGCCGGGCTCCGCGGTCCGCAGGCCGACGACGACGAGCGCGGGCAGTCCCTCCAGCCGCCGTGCCAGGTAGACCAGGAAGCGCAGCGACGGTCGGTCGCACCAGTGCAGGTCGTCGACGACGATCAGCAGCGGCTGCGGGTCGGCGAGGTTGACGGTGAGCCAGTAGAGGCCGTGCAGGGCCGCGAAGGAGACGTCGCCCTCGCCGGCGGCCGGGAGCGTCTCGAACACCGGCCGCGCGGCGCCCGCGGAGTCGGCGAGCAGTCGCTCGCGCTCCTCGGCGTCGACGAGCAGGGGCTCGTAGAGCTGGCGGACGACGCCGAACGGGAACTCCCGCTCCAGCTCGCTGCCGAATGCCGAGAGAACCCGGCGCCCCTCGGCGGCCGCCCGCTCACGCAGCTCGGCGATCAGCCGGCTCTTGCCGATGCCCGCCGGCCCTTCGACGACCACCAGACCCGATCCCTCGCCCTCCAGCAGCCCCGCGAACGCGCCCACCTCGTGCTCGCGCTCGAGCAATGGCTCACCTTGGGCGGAACCGACGTTGGGACGAGACGCCGTCATGCGTCGCCAAGCCTAAGGCCTGGTGTTGCGCACGCCGAGCAGGCGAGCGGGCGGGTCCCCTGCACGGACCGTTGCGCAATTTGCGGCGGCGCGCGTCGTTACCGAATATTGAGGAATGCGTCCGATTCGAGGAATCGGCGCGTTGGCGCTGATCGCCATCCTGTTCGTCGTCCCCGTGCGCGCCGACGCGTCTCCGGCGAGGGTCGCGGCTCTCCAGGCGGCGCTGTCCGGGCTGCACCTCTACGCCGGCTATGTCGACGGCATCGACGGCCCGCTGACGCACCGCGCCGTGACCGCCTTGCAACGGCGTCGCGGGCTCAGCGTCGACGGCATCGCCGGTCCTCAGACCCGGAAGGCGCTCGGCTGGCGCGGCACGCCGGGCCTGGGGAGCAGGGTGATGCGGGCGGGGGACCGCGGCTGGGACGTGGCCGCACTGCAGTTCCTGCTGCAGCGGGCGGGCCACGGCCCGGGCCGGGCCGACGGCCTGTTCGGGCCGCTGACCCGGGCGGCGGTGGAGCGCGCCCAAGAAGCCGCCGGCATCGGCATCGACGGCCTCGCCGGGGCGGCGACGCTTGCCGCCCTGCGTGGCGGCTCGGGCTCGGGGTCGGAACTGGTGAGCGCGCCGAGCGGGCCGGTGCGCTTCCTGCGGCCGGTCCCCGGCCCGATCGGCGACGGCTTCGGCGCGCCGCGGAGCGGCCACCTGCACACCGGGGTCGACTTCCCGGTCCCCTACGGGACGCGCGTCGGCGCCGCCGGCGTCGGTACCACGATCTATGCCGGCTACAACTACGGCGGCTACGGGAACCTGGTCGTGATCCAGCATCGGCTCGGCTACACCACCTGGTACGCGCACCTGTCCTCGATCGCGACCGCGGTCGGCGCCCAGGTCGAAGGCGGCACGCTGGTCGGCTACGTCGGCTCCACCGGCAACTCGACCGGGCCCCACCTGCACTTCGAGGTGCGCCGCTACGACACGCCGATCGACCCCGTGCCGCTGCTGCTCACCGCCCTCGCCGCTCGCCCGGCCGGAACCGGAAGCGGGCAAGCCGCTGGTGAGTGCGCCGGGCGAGCTCGACACGAAGCGAGCAAGCGGCCGCAGGGGTCGGACCGGATCGCCCGCGAGCGGCTCTGCCCTACCTCCCCGCAGCCAGCCAGTCGGTGATCCCGTCGACCGGGATGCCGGTCGCGGTGGAGAGGTTGGGGAGGGTCGGCAGCGGGTCCTGAGCCTTGGCGGCGGCTACTTCGGCGGCGAAGCGTCGGTGCTCGGGTGGGACCTCCACGCGGCCGAGCCTATTCAGGCCGGTTCGGCACCCCAACCAGGTAGGTGCTGCCACCCGATACCCGTCTCCCCACTCGCTGGATGAAGTCGAAGCGGTGCGAATCGCCGGGTTGGGCGTCGGCTGGCGTCGGGAGGGTGATCGCCCCCCAGATCGCCTCTCCGGCCGGAATCCTCAATCCACTCAGCGAGGCCCGTCGCCCGGGGTCCGCGACCAGGCAGCGGCTGCGGTCGAGAGCGCCCAGCTGCTCGACCTGACTGTCCCCGCCGCCAAACAGCTCGGCACGGCGCTCGAGCCGCTCGTGCACGCCTTCGCTCCAGGTGTCCAGGTGCTCACCGACCTCGCCCAGACTGTGCCGCTTCGCAACCTCGAAGCCTTTCAGCGTTACGCCCTCGAGCACTTCGCGCGGAAGCAGGAGGAAAAGACGGCCTGGGAAGAAGCAGGGGTCGAAGATCAGCTCCGTTTTGCGTGCCCGTGGGCCGGCGTTGGCGAAGCCGAGCACGAAAGTCGTCGGCCTCGCGCCCAGCGGGACGACGTGGAGATTGCGGTGGACAACGTGTCGGTCGTGCATGGTGAGGACGTCGAGCGAGGGCTCTGTCGAGTCGAGCGGATCGGCCGCGGTGGTGACGAACGCCGCCGCGCAGACGTGGTCGTGTCCGGTGGGCAGCCCCAGCGCGGTGATGTCGAGCGGGAACTCCACTACCTGGGGAACCCGGGCGTCGAGCGGTCCCGGCAGGGCCCGGTACGGCGAGGAGGTGTCGGCGAAGCGCCACTGGCTGCCGGCGACCCAGTTCGAGGTGTCGCCGGCGTTGATACTGGCCGCGTAGCCGGTGGGAAGCGGCGGCAGCCCGGTGAAGGCGTCGGTGACGAGCAGAAGGACACTGACCATGGCGCCGGGAACCGGCGTCAGCCCGCGATTATGGACCTCGACGAAGACCCGGTTGACGCTCGAGGCGTCGACGGTCTCGACGTTCCCCGTGTCGCGGAAGTCGCCGATGTTCGCGGCGAAGTCGCCGAAGTCAACGGGAGAGCTGAGCGGCGGCAGCGAGGAGAGCGAGCCGCGCCGAACCTTGATGTCAGCGCTCATCCAGTGGTAGACGGCGAGCCCCTTCCGGGTCGGGTCGGGAGCGCCCTCGATCCAGGGCGCCCGCGCCCCGTTCTTGAGGCGACCGGTGTCGGCCGAGTTGGCGCGCATGTAGATCTCGGGGTCTTGGCCGCTCGTCGCGTCGAGGGGGTACTCCCAGACACCACGGCCGTGCGTCGCGGCGCGGAGCAGGCGTGCACGCTCGTGGATGCCGAGGTCGGTGATCGCGGCCTCCGGCAGTCCCTTTGAGAAGGGCGCCCACGTCCACGTCGTGCCGCTCCTCACCCCGCGCCAGCAGCCGACGTCGGAACCGAGGAACACCACTTCGGGGTTTTCCGGGTCGACGACCACGGCGTGGCAGGGGACGTCGAGCGTCGCCGGCGCCGGCCCCGCTTCCAGCCATTTGGTGCCGTCGAAGTACCAAAGATGGTTCGCGCCGCTGCCGCCGAGGGCAGCGTAGACGTTGCCCGCCGGGTCGGTCGCGAGATCGGTGACGTTCGGGAAAGAGGGGAGGTCCGTCGTCGGCAGCGCCGTCCGCGTCCAGCCGCCTCCTGAGGCATCGAAGCGCCAGACGGCTTTGGGAGTGGAGGCGTAGATCCGCGTACCCGACGCGAACGCGATCCCGGTCACGCTGCTCCCGTCCAGCACGTCTTGGGTGGCATCGGGGGCTGCGAGAGCGTAGGGGTTGCTGCCCGTCGGCAGGGTGGTCCAGCTCGCGCCCCATTCGGCGGTCAGCCAGAGCCGGTTGGTGCCGAACGCCGCCAGCGTCGGCGAGACCCCGGCCGGAGAGGCAGCGAGAGGGGCGTAGAAGCCGGTCCTCTTCCACTCCGCTTCCGCCGCACTGTTCTGGCTGGCGGTGTTGGCCGTCTTCGGAGGGAATCCGATCCCGAACCAGGAGATGCCCCCGTCCTTACTGTAGGTGAGGTCCGCCCTCACGTACTGCTGCATCACCTGGTACTGGGCGTTCGGGTCGACCAGCGTCGCGCCGCCGTCCCCCTCGGGCGCCTCCGCCCAGGCCTCCTCGCCGCACGAGCGCAGGTTCCCGTTGTCCTGGGCTCCCGCGAAGAGGACCGCGTCGGTGTCGGGACGTTGGGCCAGGTACTCCATCTCGGTGATCGCGAGCCCGGTGTTGCGCGCCGCGAAGGAGCCCCGCGCGCCGCCGCTCGCCGAGGCGAAGACGCCACCGTCACAGCCGATCCAGACCCTGCTGCCGTCGTGCCCGCCGCCGCTGGCGGCGGCGAAGGCGATCGTGTGGCCGTCGGAGTGGATACCCCGCCCGATCCAGGTCGGGTCGTTGGGCACGCGGTCGGAGTGGCGTTCTTTCGGCGACCCGGTCTCGTAAACGTCGTTGGCGCTGTTGAACGGAAACGTCCGGCTGCCGGGGCCGCCGGTGATCGTCCCCTTGTAGAGCGAGAGCGTCCAGTCGCCGTCCGCCACGACATCGCCGCCGAAGTAGACGGTGTCGGCGTTTGCCGGGTCGACCGCGAGCAGCAGGTCGTAATTGCCCTGCCCTCCGAAGAAGAGCGCTTGCGGCACGCCGCCGACGGGTTCGAACGAGCCTCCGTTGAGCCGCGTGAGCGTTCCAAATTCGCCCAGCGCGTAGACGACCGAGGGGTCGCTCTCGCCCGCCGCGAGGATCGTTCGGCCGGTAGAGGCGTTGCCGGGAAGTGAGGTCCAGGTGCGGAGGTCGGGACTGGAGAAGACCGCGCCGCCCCAGAAGACCACGTAATAGCGTTTGCCGCTCCCGGTCCCGGCGATCACCACGTCCGTCGCCTGGCCGAACGGCATGGAGGCGGAGGTGATCAGCGTCCACCCCGTCGGGCTGCCGCTGAGAGGGCGGCGAAACAGCCCTTCGGACGTCGCGGCAAGGACGATGGCGGGATCCTCGGGATCGATCGCAACCCGGTAGAACGCGCGCCCGGTCAGGTTCTTCGCCTCCAGGGTCCAGGTGCCGGGCGCCCCGCCGGAGGTCGATCGCTTGACGCCGATCCCGAGGTAGGCGTCATCAGCTGCCGGCTCGCCGGTGCCGACATAGATCGTGTCGGTGGCCTGGGTCGTCCCCCAGCGGACGGCCAGCGCACCAACCGCGAGTGAGTCCGCCGCGAGCCCGGAAGTGGTCCCCGGGGAGGTCGCGTAGTCGTCCAGCGGGCGCCAGCTCGTACCTCCGTCCTCGCTGAGCCAGACGCCCCCGTTCGCCGCCCCGGCGTAGACCCGGGCGGCGCCGACGCCGACTGCCAGGGAGCGGACCCGGCCGCTGACCGGTGGCTTGCCGGAGGCCTGCCCGTGCGGGATCGCGGAGGGTCCGAGCGGGGTCCAGTTGACCGAGCCTGGACCGCCCGGAGCTTCCCTCAAGCCCGTCTGCTGCTCTGCTGCTTCGAGCTGGCGATCGAGCTCGCGCCGCGCCCGCGAGGCGTTTACGAAGAGCTTGCGCGGGATCTTTCCCCGCTCGTCGACCCGAGAGGCGTAGAAGTACGAGATCCGCCCCCCGGGGTCGTCAGGCTGTGTCTGCCTCCGGTCCCCGGCCTCGCGCTGCAGGCCTTCCAAATCCAGCTTCAGGCTCGGAGGCCTACGCTTCTTGGCGCTGGACATGGTCGAGCTTCCTCGCCGCGGTCCACCGTATTCGCGCCCGGGCCGCGAAGGCGATGGCCACCAGCAGCAACGCCGCGGCGATCGCCCACTCGAGCGCCCCGCTGTGCTGGTCCGGATCGACCGGCGCGACGGCCTCGATCCAGTCTCGAGAGAAGATCGTGAGGATGAAGAGGCCGGCGCTGAGACCGGCGAGCCCGACTTCGAGCCAGAGCCAACGGGTCGTTACCTTCGCCCCGGGACGCTCGGGTTTCACTTAGGAATTCTTAAGTAGCTGAAGGATGCCCGATTATAGGCCGGGGTCGGCGATCTGCAAATCCCGTCTATCGCGCCGGCCGGTTGACGAGCGGCTGGTATGGACGGCAGGGCTCGCCGCGGAGGCCGGGGCAGGGCGGCAGCGGGGTCGGGACCTGGACGCCGGGGACGACCGGGAGCAGCAGCTTCGAGGGGGTCTTCCTGCCATTGGCGATCGCCACCTTGGTGGTGCCCTTCGGCAGGGTCTGGGCGAAGCTCCAGACCGGTTGGGTGCCGTTGGGGGCGGCGATCGTGACCCGGATGCGGGAGCCCGCCCGGTAGGCGTGGCCTTGGTAGTAGAGCGGGATCGTCACCGGCACGAAGCGGTCGGGATCGAGCTTGCCCTCGGCGCGCTTCCAGCCGTTCTGGACGAAGGTCTCGATGCCGTCGGGACGGACCTCGCTGATCGTCGCCTGCAGGTCGACGCTCGGAGCCGAGGAGCGGACCCAGACCTTGACCGCGCCGGCGCCGATCACAGTCGTGCTCGCGGCCAGCGGTTCGCTCAGGTAGGAGACGGCGCTGCCGGGCGGGCTCTGCGCCCATTCATAAGCCGGGGTCGCCGTCCAGAGGCCGCTGCTGCCGGAGCCGGGGTCGCCGTGGAAGTCGGTCTTCGGCAGGGCGCGGGCGTTCCACTTGAACCAGTCGGCGTGGCGGCCGCGGGGCCTCGTCGTCGCCAGGGCGCCGCCGGGGGCAAGGAACCAGGAACGCGCTTCGGTGCCGGGGACCGGGAGGCCGGCGAAGGACTGTTCGAAGCCGGCGTAGGGCTGGCCGGGCGAGCTGCCGCCGGCGCCGTTGTCGAAGAGGACATGGACGGGCGGCTGCGCCTCGAAGGCGGCGAGAGCGCCTTCGTAGGTCGGCTGCTGCTGGACCGGATCGGGTGGCAGTTTGACGCCGCCGATGCCCATTGCCTCGGCGTAGATCAGCGGCGCACCGGTCTGGATCTCCGCTGCGTGGAGGATCGGCGGCTGCCTGGCGACGTAGAGCGAGAGGAAGTCGTACCAGCGGTTGAAGGTCGCCGGGTCGAGGGCGTCGATGTGGGTGCCGTTGGTGAAGGTGAACCACTTGCGGCTGGTGCCGGTGAAGCGGGCGGCGAGGGCCGGGCAGTGGCCGCCGGTCTGCTCGTCGGTCCACTGGCAGGCGAGGAAGGTCGGGACGTCGATCTTGTGCACGAAGGTGACCGGCGAGAGCGGGTCGGCGACCTGCGGCCGGTAGTGGCTGTTGGCCTTGATCTGGGCCAGCAGGTTGGCCGCCTGCCCGTGCAGGGCCTGGTTTTCCTTGCAGGTTACGTCGCCTTCCTGGATCCGCTTGTAGGCCCAGGCCTGGCCCTGCGACGGCGAGGCCGGCTTCGCGTCGTGGACCCGCTCTTCGGCCCATGGCACCGCGAACCCGGTGTTGAGGATGCCGCCCGGATAGAGCGTCGTCTGGGGGGCGTCGAAGACGGAGAGCGGCGCGATCGCGGCCAGGCTCGGCGGCCGCGTCGCCGCCGTGAAGAGCTGGGTGATGCCGCCGTAGGAGATCCCCATCATCCCCACCTGGTGGTTCGCTACCCACGGCTGCCGCGCGATCGTCTCGATCACGTCGTAGCCGTCGAAGCTCTGCAGCGGTTCGAAGAAGTCGAAGGCGCCACCCGAGCAGCCGGTGCCGCGCATGTTGACGTCGACGACGGTGAAGCCCATCAGGTTGGCGAGGATCGCCAGCCCGCTTTCCGGGCCAGCTGGGTTGGCGTACCCGTAGCCGGAGTACTCGATCAAGGTCGGCGTCGGCCCGCTCGAAGGCGGCGGCGCCAGCCCGGGGGCGACGGTGGCGACGTCCTGCGGCGGGTGGACGTCGATCGCCAGCTTGGTCCCGTCCCGCGTCGTCAGATAGCCGTAGCCGCTCGCCGGAATCGACTGTTCGTAGACGGCGGTGCTGGGCGGCGCCGGGCGCGTCGTCAGCACCCGCTGGGGAGCGGAGCGCTTCCCATGGGCGCCGAGCTGGACCCGGTAGCCCTTGCCCGGCTTCACCTGGCGGAACAGGACCCCGCCCTGCTGGTCCGCCTGCTTCGCCGCCACCTCGCGACCTTGGCGATCGAGCAGCGTCACCTTGGCCCCCGGCTTCAGCCCCGTCGCGTAGACCTGCTCGACGCTGCCGTGGGCGTCGACGGCCTGCGCCCCGGAGGCAGCGGCGACCGGGCCGGCCAGAGCCAGCGCGATCAGCAGTGCCCCGAGAGCTCCTCCGACCCGCAAGATGCGTCTGTTTCTAGCACGGCCCCTCTTAAGATCGGCGGGTGAAGGTTGCCGATCCGGGCGGGTTCGCGCTGAAAGGCGCGCTGCGGGCCGGCGTTGTGATGCCGGTGGCGTTCGCGCTCGGCCAGGTCGTGATCGACGACCCGCAGACCGGGCTGTTTGCTGCCTTCGGCTCGATCGCGATCCTCGTCTTCGTTGAATTCGGCGGCTCGGTGCGGGCCCGGCTCGGCGGCTACGTCGGGCTGGCGCTGGCCGGTGCGGTCCTGATCACGCTGGGGACGCTCTGCTCGCACTCGACGGCGCTGAGTGCGAGCGCGATGTTCGTGGTCGGGTTCGGGATTCTCTTCGCCGGCGTCCTCAACGGCTACATCGCCGCCGCCCAGCCGGCCGCGATCCTCGCCTTCGTCCTGCCGCTGATGGTGCCGGCGAGCGCCGCCGAAATCCCCGACCGGCTCGCCGGCTGGGCGATCGCCGCGGTGCTGGCGACCTCGGCCGTGCTCCTGGTCTGGCCGCAGCGACCGCGCAGCGTCGTCCGCGGCGGCGCCGCCCGCGCTGCGCGGGCGCTCGCCGAGATGGTCGAAAGCGGGGAGGACGCTACCCGGGCGGCAGCGGCCAGCACCGCCGCCGGCACCGCGATCGGCAGCGCCCGCCGTGACTTCGTCTCGATGCAGCACCGCCCGAGCGGCACCGGTGGACGCACCGCCGCCCTCGCGCGTCTGATCGAAGACCTCGGCTGGATCCACCGCTACGCCGTGCCGGCGGGGGGCCGGGTGCCGGAGGACGCGGTGACCGCCGCCGTCCGGGCGGAGATCGAGGCCGGGGTGCCGGTGGCGCTGCGGCGGGTCGCCGGCCAGCTCGAGGACACGGTGCCGCTCACCGAGGGGGCGCCGGGAGCCCCCGGCTCGGCCCTGCTCGAGGACCTCAGCCGCGCCCACACCCGGCTCGGCGAGGCGACGCTGGCGCGGATGACCCAGCTCGCCGCCGAGGGTGAGGCCGGCGAGCGCAAGGCGGTGCCAGAGCTCGACGAAGTCTTCCGCCTGCGCCTGCTCGCCTTCCTCGGCGGTGAGATCGCGACCACGGCGCGCCGCGCCCTCGGCGCCCCGGTCGAGGACAGCCTCGGCGCCGCCCGGGAGCGGCTCGACGCCGCCGGGCGGCTGGCGCGGGCGCACGCCAGCATGCGCTCGGTTTGGCTGCGCAACAGCCTCCGCGGCGGTCTCGGCCTCGCGCTCGCGGTTCTGATCGGCCAGCTCGCCGACATCCAGCACGCCTTCTGGGTCGTGCTGGGGACGATGTCGGTGCTGCGCTCAAGCGCGCTGGCGACGAGCTCGACGATCTGGCTGGCGCTGCTCGGCACCTTCGCCGGGATCGTCGTCGGCGGCCTGCTCGTCGTCGCCGTCGACAACGACCCGACCGCGCTCTGGATCCTGCTCCCGTTCGTCACCGCGCTCGCCGCCTACACCCCCCGCGCGGTCTCCTTCGCCGCCGGGCAGGCCGCCTTCTCGATCGTCGTCCTCATCCTCTTCAACCTGCTCGAGCCGACCGGGTGGCAGGTCGGACTGCTGCGGATCGAGGACGTCGCGATCGGCGCCGGCGTCAGCCTCCTGGTCGGTGTCCTCTTCTGGCCGCGCGGCGCCGCCACGGTCCTGCGCCGAACGCTCGCCGCCGCCTACGCAGCCTCCGCTGCTTATCTGGAGCAGACGCTCGAGGCCCTCCTCACCGGCCAGACGCCGCCGCGGCCCGCGGCCCGCGAAGCCTTCGCCGCCATCCAGCTGCTCGACGGCGGCGTCCGCGACTACCTCTCCGAACGCGGCGGCGCCAACGCCCCGATCGAGGACCTGACCGTGCTGATGGCGGGGGCGACCCGGATGCGCGAGGTCGCGACCCTGCTCGCCAACCCCGCGGTCCTGGTCCGGATCGAACCCGTCGACCCGGCGCTCGGCCGGGTCGAGGCGACCCGCCGCGAGCTCGAAGCCGAGCGCGACCGGCGCTGCGGCTGGTACGCCTCGCTCGGCGAGTCGATCGTCGCCCGGACCGAGCCGCCGGCGGTCGAGTCAGCCGCGCCCGACGATGGCGAGGTCGTGCTCGAACGCCCGGCAGATGGCGACGGCGCCGCGCCGCCGGGAGTGGCGATCGCCTGGGCGCGGCGCTACCTAGATGCCCTCCGCGACCTCGAGCAGGCGCTGGCGCGGGCGGCGCCGCTGAACGGCTAGCGCCCAGCTACGCCTGCCCTTGCGCAGCTAGCCGGCCCGGGCACGGGCGGCCTGGCGGACCAGGTGGTCGCGCTCGGCGACGTTCGTGGTCAGCCGCGCCGCCTCGGCGTAGGCCGTGGCGGCGGCGGGCAGGTCACCGCTCAGTTCATGCAGGTGGCCGCGAACGGCGTGCCAGCGGTGGCGGTCGCCGAGCACCTCACGCAGTTGCTCGGTCTCGCGCAGCCCGGCGTCGGCCCCGCGGACGTGGCCGACCGCCACCGCGCGCCCGAGCACGGCGGCAGGGTCCTGGCGGGCTGGATCGTCGCTGAAGGCGATGAGGTCGTCGTACCAGGCGAGGATCTGCTGCCAGTCGGTCTCCTCGGCGCTCGGTGCGTCGTCGTGCAGGGCGGCGATCGCCGCCTCGACCTGGTAGCGGCCCGGGCGCTGAACGGCCAGCGCCGACTGCAGGACGCGCACGCCTTCGGCGATCTCCCGGGTGTCCCAGAGGCGGCGGTCCTGCCGGTCGAGGGTGACGATCCGACCCTCTGCGTCGAGTCGCGCCGGCAGGCGGGCGTGGTTGAGGAGCATCAACGCGAGCAGCCCGCGCGCCTCCGGCTCCTCGGTTGCGAGGTTGAGCTGGCGGGTGAGCCGGATCGCCTCGCCGGCCAGGTCCACCCGGCCCGCGTGCCCGGCCGTGTAGACGAGGTAGAGCACGCGGAGGACGACGGCGAGGTCGCCGGGCTGGTCCAGGCGGCGCCCCCGAAGCGTGCGCTTGGCGCGGCTGATCCGCTGCGCCATCGTCGCCTCCGGCACGTAGAAGGCGTCGGCTATCTCCCGGGTGGTGAGGCCGCCGACGGCGCGCAGGGTCAGCGCCACCTGGGAGGCGGGCGCAAGATCGGGGTGGCAGCAGCAGAAGAGCAGGAAGAGGGTGTCGTCGCCCTCTTCGCTGGCGGCGGGCGGCGGTTCGGCGTAGGTCACCTCCTCGCGGCGGTGCCGGGCGGCTTCGCTGCGGCGGGCGTCGACGAGCCGCCGGGTCGCGACCGTCGCCAGCCAGGCGCGGGGGTCACGCGGCGGGTGCTCGGGCCAGGCCCGTAGAGCCTCCAGCAGCGCCTCCTGCAGCGCGTCCTCGGCGGCGTCGAAGTCCTCGCCCCGCCGGACCAGGCCCGCGAGCACCCGCGGGACGAGGGCGCGCAGCGCACCCTCGTCCAGCCCTTGGGTGGCCCCGTCGGTCACGCTGGGGTCACTCGCCCGCGGGCGTCTCGGACATGACCTCCCGGACGTCGATCCACTCGTACAGCGGCCCGCCGCCGGGGCCGGGCTCGGAGGAGGTGTAGGCCGCCAGTTCGACCGCGCGGTCGTGCGACTCGACGTCGACCATCCACCAACCCGCGACGAGATCGCTGGTCTCGGGCAGCGGACCGTCGGTGGTCACCGGCGCGGCGTCCGGGCCGCCGTAGCGGACCCAGGTGCGCGCCGGCGCCAGTCCCCGATGTTCGACGTACTCGCCGTTCTCTTTGAGCAGCTCGGTGACGTGCCTGAGGAAGGCCAGGTGCGCCTCCACGTCCTCGGGGTCCCACTGGTCCATCGGCGGGAAGGGATGGTGCGGCTCCGGGCCGCCGCGGTAGTACTTGAGGAGCAGGAACTTCGGCATCGTTGCCTCCTTGTCTCGTGGGCCCGCTGTCGTGGCCCTTTGCTTGTGAGCGGAGCCGACCGACGCTTCTCGACATGGAATCAGCAACGAGCCCCAGGAACGTTGCAGAGGGATAGAACGCTCGACAGGTGGCGACGTCGCCGCGCCGCTGAACGACTAGGAGGGATTGGCGAAACCCCCGCCCGCGCCCGGGCGGCGGCGGACACGGCGCGGTGCGGCGTCCT
>DATKIA010000024.1:0-5694 GCA_035509895.1 Solirubrobacterales bacterium | reverse complement strand
GGTCCTGCTCGGGACCATCGTTTTCGTGCTGGCGGTCGCAGGCAAGCTGGCGGTGGACACCATCGCTGCCTGGGCGACCTCCTACCTCGAACGTCGCCGAGAGGACCGGGAGCTCTTCGACTGCATGCTCGACTGGCCTGTGGCTCCTCCGTTCCGTGAGGAGCCCGTCGATTTCGAGGGTGCGATCGACGCGATGGGCGGGCGCTACTTGCCTGCTGGGGATGGGCGGGTCGCGTGATGTTTGGCTTGCGTTGGATCAACGCGACCTCGTTCCGCTGGCACCGTCGTCCTGACTGCCGGGTGCTGCGCGCGGCGTTTACCTGGAAGGGCTGGCGCCCCTACTTGATCACCGCTGGCTACGGCCGCGACTTCTACATCCCGTGCCGCGTCTGCGGGGTGGCTTCATGACCTTCGCCCACGGCCGCGAGCCGTTCCCAACTTCCCCCGACAAAAACAGCGGCCGCGACGTTGCATCGTCCGGCCGCCCGAGCCAAGGAGATGAGTCCTTGCCTGAACCTAACCTACCCAACGAGGCTGATCTCGCGCAAATGCGAGATGACGGCTGGGCTTCCGCGGCGGCGATGTGGGCCGAGGTCCGCCGTATCGGCTTGGAGGTAATGGCCGGCGGCACGGCCAAGCAGGAGCCCGATCCAACGATCACCCACGAGGAAGGCTCGGCGGTCGCCAGCGCGTTGCTGGATGTGGACGCAGCGATCCGCAAGGCCGCCCTCGCCCTGAAGCTCGAGGGCAACATCGACGTCCACCTCATCTTCGAGGGGATGCTGACCGGCTGCGCTGACGCGGGCAGCCGGGTGGCGGATCGGTGGGAGTCGTGAGCGGGGAGAACGGGGCGGTCGCCACGGGCCTGTACTCCAAGCTGGTCGAAGCCGCTAAGGCGGCGGGCAGCGTCGACAAGAAGGGCAAGAACACCGCGCAGAACTACGAGTACGCCCGCGCCGAGGACGTGATCGACGCTGCGTCCAAGGCGCTTACGGGCGCAGGCCTCGCCCTGATCCCGACTATGGGAGAAGTCGAGACCCTCCGCGAGTACACGACTAAAAGCGGCGGCTTTGGCCTGATGGTCCGGGTCGAGATGATCTACAAAGTCGTCGACCCGGATTCGACCGAGTCGGTCGAGATGCGGTACTGCGGCACGGGTTCTGACGCCCCCGGCGACAAGGCCATCTACAAGGCGGTCACCGGAGCGGCCAAGTACTTCTACGCGGGCCTGCTAGGGATCGGCTTCGGTGCCGACCCCGAGGATGAGTCCGGCGGCGGCGTCGGTCCTGAGGCCACGGTGCGCGGCACCCCAGGCGATCCGGTCGTGCGCCTGACGGCATCTCGCCAGGACCGGATCATCGCGGCGTTCAAGGCACTCAAGCTTCCATACGGGGAGATCAACGTCCTTCTCGGTTCCTGCGGAGTCAACGCCCTCGCAGAGAACACGCCCGAGGCGCTGACTGCCACGGTCGCGGGGCTGGGCGAAGTACAGGCCGATGCCCTGGAGGTCGAGCTGCGGAAGGCAGCGCAGGACTCCGATGCCACGCGGCCGGATCTTGGCGGCCTCGACCCGCAGCTCCTCACCCAGCTCAAGGACGGGCTGAGGATCGTCAAACCCACCCTCGCTGACGAGGGCGAGAACTGGCTCGATGGCCTGAACGTCCGCCTCGGCGCCCTGGGCATCAACGCCCTGGACCCCGTCAAACCGATCGAGGAGCAGTTGGCCGCCCTCAGCACCGAGGACGCCGAGAAGCTCGACGCCGAATTGCAGGCGATCGCCGAGGAGCAGGACAACGCGCCGGTCGACGCCGAGGCCGAGGAGGTGGCGACCGATGGCAACTAAGAGGCCGCCGAACCGGATCGAGACCCTGCCGTCCAGCATCGAAGTCGCGTTCTGGGACAAGGTCGGCCTCGATGGCGAGAGCCAGGAACGCCGCTACCTCCTCGGTGGAATCGGCGGCGAGCGCGTCCCCTCGGTTTCGACCGTTGCTGGCATCTTCGAAATCCCGGCGCTGATGCCAAAAGCGGTGAAGATGCAAGAGGAGGCGGTTATTGCCCTCGCCCAGACCGGCGTCAACGTCGCCAGCCTGACCCGCGAGGAACTCCGGGCGAAGCTCTGGGACGCTGGCACCCATTACGACGCGATCTGGAAGCGGGCCCGAGAGCGTGGGGACATCGCCCACGACATGCTCCTCGCGCTGATCCGCGATGGTCAGGTGCCGAACCTCGCGGACTATCCCGACGACCTGCGGCCCTGGCTCAGCGCTGGCCTAAAGTTCGCCCGCGACTACAGGCCAAAGCCGATCGCGGCCGAGTACCTCGTCGCCTCAATCGAGCATGGCTTCGCCGGTCGCAGCGACTTGCTTTGCGAGCTGCAGGACGGTCGGGTCGCGCGCGTCGACTACAAAACGGTCTCGGCCTGGTCCTACCTGCCTCTGCGCAAAGACGAAGAGGAGCCGGGCCGACTCCGGCCTCCATACGACGAGAACCTGATCGCCCTCGCCGGCTACGAGCTGGCGGCGGTGGAGTCGGGGTATCTCGCGTCGGATGTACGGCTGGTGGTCCGGCTCGGTCCGGACGGCGAGTACGACGTCACCGAGAGTCATGCGACGGAGTTTGTCTTCAAAGCCGCGCTGACCGCCTACAACGAAAAGAAGTTCCTGACGAAGGTCCGTCCCGCCGAGGTCGCGGCATGAACGGGCAGACCGCAGTGATCCCCGTCGACCAGACGGCCCAGGACGACGCGCAGAGGAAGATCGCCGCCGCCGAAGCCGAGGTCGCACGCTATGAGGCCGAGGCCGAAGCGGTAGAGGTCCGCACGGTCGAGGAGGCGCAGGAGGCAACGGGAATCGTCAGTCGCCTCTCGGCCAGGGTCAAATCGCTCGAGGCCGAGCGGGTCGAGCTCGTCAAGCCCTTGAAGGACTACACGAAAGGGATTGACGAAAAATTCAAGCTGCTAAAGGCCCCGCCGGAAGCCGCAGTGAAGACGGTCAAGGCCAAGATCGTCGCCTTCAACGAGGAGGCAGAGCGCCAGCGGCGCGCCGAGCAGCGGCGCCTCGACGAACAGCGCGAAGCACGCGAAGAGGAGATCCGCAAGCGCCGCGAGGCCGAAGAGGAGGAGGCCCGCGCGACGCAGGCGAAAGCCGAGCGCGAGCGCAAGGAAGCCGAAGACCTGGCGGCCGAGGATCCCGATCTGGCGGACCTGGTTGACGAGGCCCGCGACGCCGAGCGTGCAGCGAAGACCCAGGCAGACGTCATCTCCTCGCTGCCCGAGCCGTCGGTGCCGATGGCGACGCTGGCGCCGGCACCGAAAATCGAGGGTGCCTCGATGACGAAGCGGTGGGAGCCGCGGATCACCGACCTTGGTGCGGTCCCGGCGCATCTCCCCGATGGCGAGGCGCTGATCGAGGTCCGCTCGGGCCCGCTGCGCACTTACATGCACGCCTACCTGCGGGAGCATGGCAGGCCGCCGGAGATGCCCGGAATTGAGTTCGTTCAGGTCTCGGGGATGGCGAGGCGCTGATGGCCGTCCTCGGAGTCTTCCCACCCGCGATTCACCTCGTCGAGGTCTCCACGAAGCCGCCGTCTGTACTGGAGATCGCCCTCAGCAAAGAGGAAGCCGAGGCCTTCGAGCACTCCCAGTCCTACACCCGGACTGACCGGGTCCAGAAGCTCGAAGAGGCAATCCGGGCGGAAATCTTCTACCGCCGCGGGCTCAGCGAAAAGAACAAATCGCTGGTCCACCTTCGCTTCGCTGACGGCCTCCGGAAGATCCTCGACGAGCACGGGGTGGGGGGCGACCGTGGATAGCGCACGCCGCTCGGCCTTCCTCACCGCCCTCGGTCTCGACCTGTCGATCGCCGCCGATTGCGGTCCAGGAATCGCCGAGGAACTGATCATCGGCTGCGACTGGTGGGGGCGGATGGATGCCCCGGCCCCCAAGAAGATCTCCCTCTGCCCCTGCGGTGAGGAGCCAGCGGTCAACGGCGGGCGGGGCTTCGAATGCCGGGGACGGACCATGGGAGGCGAGGGCGAGTGAGCGGCCTTGTCCTCGAACTGGTCTGCGACTCGTGCGGCTACCGCTGTTGTGCGGCCGGAGAAATGCTCTGCGATGCCGCCCTCGAAAAGAAGGCCAGCTTCTGCACGAGGGATGAGTGGGAGCGGCGACGGGTCGACGGTGATCCGTTTGAGCCGGTGGCCGAAGTCGGGCGTGGGAGGGCGGCAGCGTGAAAGCGATCACGCTCACCCAGCCCTACGCGACCCTCGTCGCGATCAAAGCCAAGCGTTTCGAGACGCGCAGCTGGTCGACCCGCTACACGGGGCCGCTTGCGATCCACGCCGGGAAAGGACTCGGGCCCGTGGGCGGCGAGCGAGGGCTGCGGGCGTTGTGCGAGTCCGAACCGTTCCGAGGCGTTCTGACTCAGACCGGCTTCGCCGATCCGCGCGATCTTCCCCGCGGCGTCATCGTCGCCACCTGCGAGCTGGTCGACTGCCTTGAGACGGCTGGTCTCAGCTACGCCGCAATGTTCGACCTCACCGGCACGGACGCCGAGCGCGAGATCCATTTCGGCGACTACACGCCCGGTCGGTTCGCCTGGGCGCTGAAGAACATCGCCGCCATCCAGCCGGTCGCGTGGAGAGGCGCGCTGGGCCTGTGGTCGATCGATGAGGACTTCGCCGGGAGCGTCCAGTGACCGACTTCGGCGACAACACCCTCACCCAGCCGCTGGAGATCATCGAGGCCCGAACCGCCCAGCACCAGGCCTCGAAGACGCAGCGCGACCACGTCGACAAGGTCGCCGGCGCCCACGACGACCTGGCCAACGCCGAATACGCCTACCGCACCGCTCTCTCGGATCGCTGGAAGGAGCTGCGTGGCGAAGGCTGGGCTGCCACCGTCTGCGGAGACATCGCCCGCGGCGAGGAGAAGATCGCGAACCTGCGGAAGGAACGCGACGAAGCGCAGGGCGCATTGCGCGCGCTCGAGGAGGACTCCTACCGGATCGCCGCCGACCGGCGGGCGCTTGACGGTCTGGTCCGCTGGTCGATGCATCGCGATCTTCGGACCGACGCGCCCCCGCTGAAGTTCGATCCGGTGACGGGGGAGATCCGCGACCCCGGCTTGAGAGAGGTCGCGTGACCACCGACCAGCTCACCGAGGCCCGCCGCCTTTGCGCCGAGGACGTGCCCTTCCGCGAGATCGGCCGCCGCGTCGGCCTCAGCCACACCACGGTGATCAAGCACCTCGACGACTCCACCCGCTGCTCTGAGTGCGACACCAAGCTCGCCGAGGACCGGGGCTCCTCACTCTGCGGGTTGTGTGTCGAGCAGGCCGTCTTCGAGCTCGGCGAGTCCCGGCCGGCGTCGACCTTCGCCGTCTTCCGCCTACGTGAGATCGGGTGCTCTGCCGCCGCGGTGGTGCGGGCTGTAAGGGACGCCCGTGCCGGCGTGCCGCTGGCCGAGATCCGCGACGCGCTGTTGCCGGGGGTGGCTGGGTAGATGCCCCGCTACAAGCTCAGCGTTCCCGGCCCCGGCGAATACCTCTACGACGGAGGAAACACCAGCGCAGTCGTCGCGACGACGATCGATGAAGCGCGCGAGTTGCTTGAGGAGTTCGAGGTTCATTCCTGGATCGGTTGCTGCCGGGTCGTCAGGAAAGCCGACGTCGAGGACTGCGACTGCCATGAGGACGCG
>DATKIA010000023.1:0-64243 GCA_035509895.1 Solirubrobacterales bacterium | reverse complement strand
AGGCAAAACGCAACCTCGGCGCGGTGTTCAGACGTCGAGGTCGGTGGGGGCGCCGATCGGGAGCCAGCGGAAGCGGGCGCTGACGTCGTCGGGGGCGGTGGCGAGCTCGCGCTCGACCGCCTCCCGGCCCTCGCGGAAGTGCTTCCAGCCCTCGTAGTGGATCGGGATCGCTGTGTGGGGGCGGATCTGCTGGCAGAGCTCGATCGCCTCGGCGCCGGTCATCGTGTACCGCAGCGGGCCCGAGACCGGGAAGCGGACACCGCCGAGGTGGATGATCGCGGTGCCGACGTCGACCCGGTCGGCGACTTCGCGGACGCCGCTGTAGAGCACGGTGTCGCCGGAGATCCAGAGGGCGCCGTGCGCCTGTCCCTCCCAGGTGAGGGCGAAGCCAATCACCTCGCCGACGATCGGGTGGGTCAGCGGCGGGCCGTGGCGACAGGGGGTGGCGACGACCTCGATCGTCGGCTTGCCCGGCGCTTCGAGCACGGTCCGCTCCCAGGCGGCGAGGCCGCGGGTGGCGCCGCCGAGCCGCTCCGCTCCCGGTACGGTCGTCACCACCGTGCCGACGTTTGGCAGCAGCGCCCGGCCGGCGGCGTCGAGGTTGTCCTCGTGGTGATCGTGGCTGAGCAGGACGGCATCGATCGGGCCGATCGCGGCTGCCGCGACCGCCGGGTCGGTCGTTTTCTTCGACCCCGTCCCCCAACCGAAGCGGTAGCTGCCGCCGGCCGGGTCGAAGGTCGGGTCGGTCAGCAGCCGCCAACCGCCGACCTCGATCAGGACGGTGGGACCACCGACGTGCGTGAACTGGGCTATCAAGTTGCGCCTCCGATTGGATCGGATGTCCAATCCAAGGAAGAGCCTACCCGGCCTATTTGGTCTGTTGCAGTAAACCGGCCACTGCGCTCGCCAGCTGCTCGCCGCGCGCGGTCAGCGCGTACTCGGTGTGGGGCGGGCGGCCGGGGACGAGCTGGCGCTCGACGATCCCGGCCTGCTCGAGCTGGTCGAGTCGCTCCGACAGGGTGGTGGGGGAGACGCCGGGCAGCGACTGGCGGAACTCGTTGAAGCGGGTGGCGCCGCTGGAACAGGCGTAGATCGTCGCCATCGTCCAGCGCCGCTCGAGCAGGCCGGCAGCCGCCCGCAACTCGGGCGGCACCGGCTTGCAGCTGCGACATCGCGGCGACATCAGAGGCCCTAGGCCGCCGCCGCGACGTCCGCTCCGTTCTCAGCTGGCTCCAGCGCCAGGCCGAGGACCTCGTCGATGCTCATCACCGGGTGGAAGCTCATCTGCTCGCGCACCTCCTCGGGGACCTCGTCGAGATCGCCGCGGTTGCGCTCGGGCAGGATCACCTCGGTCAGGCCCGCCGCGTGGGCGGCCAGGACCTTCTGCTTGAGGCCGCCGATCGGCAGCACCCGGCCTTGCAGCGTCACCTCTCCGGTCATGCCGACAGTGTGCTTGACGGGTCGGCCGCTGAGCAGGGAGACCAGCGCCGTCGTCATCGCCGTGCCGGCGCTGGGGCCGTCCTTGGGGATCGCCCCGGCGGGGACGTGGAGGTGGAACTCACGCTGGAAGCGGTCGGCGTCGATGCCGAGCTCCTCGCGGTGCGCCCGCACGTAGGAGAGGGCGATCCGCGCCGACTCCTTCATCACGTCGCCGAGCTGGCCGGTCAGGACCAGGCCCTTGTCGCCGTCCATCGCGGTCGCCTCGATGAAGAGGATGTCGCCGCCGGTGCCGGTCACCGCCAGCCCGGTGGAGACGCCCGGGATCGCCGTCCGCTCGACCGACTCCTGGAAGAAGCGCTGACGGCCGAGCGCCTCGCGCACCGCCTCGGTGTCGAGCACGACCGGTTTCGCTCCCTCGCCGGCGGCGATCTTCGTCGCCGCGCCGCGCAGCAGCTTGCCCAGTTCGCGCTCGAGCTGGCGGACGCCGGCCTCACGCGTGTACTCGGAGATCACCGCGCGCAGGATCTCGTCGGATGCCGAGACCTCCTCGGCTTGCAGTCCGTTCCGCTTCAGCTGCCGCGGCAGCAGGTAGCCCTTGGCGATCGCCAGCTTCTCCTCGGTCGTGTAGCCGTCGAAGCCGATCAGCTCCATCCGGTCCAGGAGCGGCGCCGGGATCGTGTCGGTCAGGTTCGCGGTGGCGATGAAGACGACCTCGGAGAGGTCGATCTCGACGTCGAGGTAGTGGTCGCGGAAGGTGTTGTTCTGCGCCGGGTCGAGGACCTCGAGCAGGGCCGCGCTCGGGTCGCCGCGCCAGTCGGCGCCGACCTTGTCGATCTCGTCGAGCAGGATCACCGGGTTCATCGTCTCGGCGTCGCGCAGGGCACGGACGATCCGTCCCGGCAGGGCGCCGATGTAGGTGCGGCGGTGGCCGCGGATCTCGGCCTCGTCGTGCAGGCCGCCGAGGCTGATGCGGACGAACTCGCGCCCGAGGCTGCGGGCGATCGACTCGCCGATCGAGGTCTTGCCGGTGCCGGGAGGACCGACCAGGGTCAGAATCGTGCCGTTGGCGCGGCCGTCGTCCTCGACCCCGCGCTCCTCGCGCAGCTTGCGCACGGCGACGAACTCGGTGATCCGTTTCTTGACGTCATCGAGCCCGGCGTGGTCGGCGTCGAGCACCTCACGGGTGTGGACCGGGTCGAGCCGCTCCTCGGAGCGCTTTGACCATGGCACCGCGATCAGCCAGTCGAGGTAGCTGCGGATCATCGAGGACTCGGGCGACTGCTCGCCCTGGCGCTCGAGCCGGCGCAGCTCCTTCTCGGCCTGCTCGGCGACCGCCTCTGGCATTCCCGCCTCGGCGATTTTCGTCTCGTACTCGCCGATCAGGTCGGTCTCGTCCTCGCCCAGCTCTTTGCGGATCGACTCCATCTGTTTGCGCAGGAAGTACTCGCGCTGCTGTTTCTGAGCCCCGGACTCGACGTCGTCGCGGATTTTCGAGCGGACCTGGAGCTCGGCCAGGCGCTCGCGCTGCAGCTCGACCGCCAGCTCGAGACGGGCGCTGACGTCGATCGCCTCCAGCAGGCGCAGCTTCGCCTCATTGGAGATGTCGGGAGAGAGGCCGGAGGTGTCGGCCAGGTGGCCGGGCTCCTCGACCGAGCGCAGGAAGGCGGCGATGCGGCCATCGTCGCCGCGCAGCTCGAGGATCTCCTCGACCACGGCGCGGTATTCGCGGGCCAGCTCGCGCGTGTGCTCGTCATCGGGGTGGCCGTCGCGGATCTCCTGCACCTCGACGCGGAGGACGTCGGGGTCGGTCTCGTCCGCCTGGGCAGCGCCGGCGAGCCCGCGATGCAGGCCGACCACGGTCGCGACCGGGTGGCCGCGGCGCGAGTGACCGTGCTCGATCACCTCGGCGACGACGCCGACGCGGCCGAACTCGCCGTCGCGGCGCGGGATCAGGAATACGCGCTCCTCGTCGCCGACGTCGATCGGCAGAGTCGCGGTGACGGTGGGGAAGACAATTGCGTCATCGAGGGGGATCAGCCGATAAGTCATAACCAAGTCCACTTTCTGTAGTTAGTCCTCTAGAAGGATAGCGCGATTGCTTTCCGTGTCAACCACCCTCCGATTCCGCCCAGGCAGGGCGAATCAACGACGGGCCGGGCGGACCGATACGGTTCCGGCATGGATCCATCACGCGCGAAAGAGCTGCTGGCGACCGAGCGGGAGCAGGTCGAAAAAGAGATCGAGGCCGCGCGGCGCGGTGGACCCGAGGAGGGCGACGAACGTCGCGAGCCGGGAGACTTCGACTCCGAGGACCTCTACCAGGACGAGTTCGACGCCGGCCGCGTCGATGACCTCAAACGCCGCCTCGAAGCGGTCGAGCGGGCCGAGGAGCGCCTCGCCGCCGGCACCTACGGGCTTTCGGTCCGCAGTGGTGAGCCGATCCCCGACGAGCGCCTGGAAGCGAACCCGACCGCTGAGCTGACGGTCGCCGAGGCCGAGCACGGCGGCTGAGGCGCGGTCGATGAGCAAGGTCAAGGCCCAGATCTCGATCTCGCTCGACGGCTTCATCGCCGGTCCCAACCAGAGTGAGGAACACCCGCTCGGCGAAGGCGGGATGGACCTGCACGAGTGGGTCTTCAAGCTCTCCTCCTGGCAGCAGGCGCACGGCCGCGAGAGCGGGGAGGGGGACGAGAACCCGAGCAACGCGGTGATCCAGGAGGCGCAGGAAGGCACCGGCGCCGTGGTGATGGGCCGCAACATGTTCGCTCCGGTCCGCGGCGAGTGGACCGAGCCGGCCTGGAACGGCTGGTGGGGCGACGAACCGCCCTTCCACACGCCTGTCTTCGTCCTCACCCACCACGAGCGCGAGCCGCTTGAGATGGAGGGCGGCACCACCTTCTACTTCGTCACCGAGGGCGTCGAGAGTGCGATCGTCCAGGCCAAGGAAGCCGCCGGCGACCTCGACGTCTCGATCGGCGGCGGCGCCGCCACGATCCAGCAGGCAATCGCCGCCGGCCTACTCGACGAGCTGCTCCTGAACCAGGTCCCGATCGTGCTCGGCGGCGGCGCGCGCCTGCTCGAGAACCTCGGTGAGCCGGCGCCGAAGCTCGAGATCGAGCGGGTCGTCGCTGGCCCCGAAGCGACCCACCTGTACTACGCGCTGAACTAACCCGGGTCGCGGGGGTCCCGGCCCTCGATCGTCCAGTGGAAGACGACGTTGCAGAGCCAGCGGCCGTCGTCGATCGGGAGCAGGACGAAGCGGCTGACCTGGTGCTGGCCGCCCTCGTGGTCGCCGTAGAGGAGGTCGATCGAGATCGATTCCCGCTCGGCCTGCGCCGCCTTCAGCTCGGCATGCAGGCCCTCACGGGCATCGCGGAAGGCGGCGTGCCAGTACCCGATGTCGCCGGGCGCGATGTAGATGTCGCGCTGCTGGTTGCGGAAGTTCTCGATCGGTCGGTAGTGGCGCTCCTGGCGGTCGAACACCCCGGGTTTCGGTATCCGGTAGGCATCCTGGACGAAGTCGCCGAGGATCACGTCGTAGCCCTGCAGGACGGCGAGGCCGGTGCCGACGTTGCGCAGCGGGATCGCCAGATAGACGATCTCGTCGATCTGTTCGAACAGCCCGGTGCCGGCAACGACTCTGAATTTTTGCCCGTCGCCGAATAGGACCTTGGCGTCCGGGTCCTCGTAGCGCGCCGTGACCAGCACCGGCCGCAGCCCCAGCAGCAGGGAGCGCTCGGCGACCCGTGCCGCCCGGTTCGCCGAGCGGACCGAGGCGAAGGTGGCGGCGCCGAGGAACAGGGTCCCAACGGCGGTCCCGATCTCCGCGATCGTCGCGATGTCAGCCATCGCCGCAGTTTGCCGCAGCGGCGCCTGCCGGGCGGCCTTAGCTGCCCAGCAGCTTGGCCTTCTGCGCGGCGAACTCCTCCTCGGTGAGGATCCCCTGCTCTTTCAGTTCGCCGAGCTGCTTCAGCTGGTCGATCATCGACGACTCGCCGCCGGCCGGCGGCGCAGCGGGCGCGGGGGCAGCCGCCTGGGGCGGGGGAGCCTGCTGGGCGTACTGCTGTTCTTCCTGCTGCGCCCAGCGCGATTCCTGACGGCGATGGACCCGGCCGCTGACGGCGGTTG
Organism: Solirubrobacterales bacterium; assembly: GCA_035509895.1. Taxonomy (GTDB): domain Bacteria; phylum Actinomycetota; class Thermoleophilia; order Solirubrobacterales; family 70-9; genus VAYN01. Next base: position 58,675 of record DATKIA010000023.1, on the reverse strand, counting down.
CGGTTCCGGCGACGACGGCGGTGCGGGCCATTCCTCGAAGTAGTCCTGGCATCTCTGGCTCCTCTCTAAGCGGTGGCCTCGGCCGCGTCGAGCGCGGCGAGGAGGTCTTCGACGGGGATGCGGCCGCTGGCGACGAGCTGGCCGCCTGAGCGACGTACGGCGGCGGCGAACGGCGCCGCCCAGGTGTTCTCGTAGACGAGCAGCGCGGCCGAGGTGCCCGGCTCGAGCACGTCCGCGGCGGTGCCGATGTCGTCGTCGTGGATCAGCCCCGAGGAGGCGCCCTCGAAGACGGCCAGCTCCGCGACTTCACCGCCGAGGTCGGCGATCTCCAGCATCGCGACGTCGCCGTTCTCGTCCTTGGCGATGAAGGCGAGGTCGATGATCCGGATCAGCCCGCGATCGACGAGGTCGACCAGGTGCGGTAGGGCCTCGCCGTTCGGCTGCCGGCCCGGCCACTCGACCAGGATGTAGTCGATCGGTCCCATCTCGTCCAACGCGTCCCCGTTCACGGCGATCCTTTCGTCTTTGGGCAAAGTCCTCACTCTGATCCGACTTATGGCCACTCTATCGTCGGCCGCGAATAGGCTGGCCGGTATGAAAAAAGACTCCGCTCCTCCCAACGACGCGATGTTCTACGGCAGCCGCTGGCTGACCGAGAGCGCTCCCGACGGTCCCTTTCCGGCAAGCGGCATGTCGGCGCTCGACGCGATGCGCGTGGTCGACGAGGAACTGGTGTTGGAGGGGGACCCGTGGCGCAACCTGGCCACCTTCGTCACCACCTGGATGGAGCCGGAGGCGCAGCGGCTGATCGCCGAAAACCTCTACCGCAACTTCATCGACCACGCCGAGTACCCGATCTCGGCCGAGATCGAGCAGCGCTGCATTCGCATGCTCGCCGACCTATACCACGCGCCCGGGGAGACCACCGGCGCCCGCACCCAGGGCTCCTCGGAGGCGATCATGCTTGGCGCGCTCTCGCTGAAGTGGAAATGGAAGGAACGGCGCGAAGCCGAATCGAAGCCGGTCGACAAGCCCAACCTCGTCTTCGGCGGCGACGTCCACGTGGTCTGGGAAAAGTTCTGCCGCTACTTCGACGTCGAACCGCGGATCGTCCGCCTGCAGGAAGACAAGTACGTGATCGGGCCCGAGGACGTCGAGCCCCACATCGACGAGAACACGATCGGCGTCGCCGCGGTCCTCGGCACCACCTTCACCGGCCACGCCGACGACATCGTCGGCATCAACAAGCTGCTGCTGGAGCTGAAGGGGAAAGGGCTCGACGTGCCGATGCACGTCGACGCCGCCTCCGGTGGCTTCGTCTGGCCCTTCCTCTACCCGGACTCCGAGTGGGACTTCCGGCTCGAGCAGGTGCGCTCGATCAACGTCTCCGGGCACAAGTTCGGGCTCGTCTATCCGGGGATCGGGTGGCTGATCTTCCGCGAGAAAGCCGACCTCGCCGACGACCTCGTCTTCTACGAGAACTACCTCGGCAAAACCGACGCGACCTTCACCCTCAACTTCTCGACCGGCGCCTCGATGGTGCTCGCGCAGTACTACAACTTCGTCCGCCTCGGTCGTGAGGGCTACGGCTACATCATGCGGGTGATGGAGGAAAACGCGACGGCGCTGGCCAAGGACCTCGAGTCGATGGGCCACTTCGAGCTGATCGGCGCCGACGAGGAGCAGCTGCCGCTGGTCGCCTTCAAGCTCGTCGAGGGCAAGAACTACGACGAGTTCGACGTCTCCTGGCAGCTCTCGGCCGAGCGCGGCTGGATGCTGCCCGCCTACACGATGCCGCCCGACGCCGAAGACGTGAAGGTGATGCGGGCGCTGGTCAAGGAGACGCTCAGCCGCGCCCAGGTCGACCGCCTCTCCAACGACGTCGAACAGGCCTGCGCGACGCTCGAGAAGAAGGGCGGCGCCCACGAGTCGGAGCGCAAGCAGACCAAAATGACGCCCGGCTACTGACCCAAGCGCCGAGTGTTGAGTTCACCGGGCTGGGGACCGGTTAAGTCAACTCTCGGCGGATCGATGCGGGACGGCCACCAGGTGCGCTCGCCGAGGCGGTAGGTGATCGCCGGGATCAGCAGAGCGCGGACGACGAAGGTGTCGAGGAGGACGCCGATCGCGACCGTGGCCCCGATCTGGACCAGCTCCTCGAGCGGCAGCAGGACGAGGGTGGCGAAGGTCCCGGCGAGGATCAGGCCGGCGCCGGTGACGACGCCGCCGGTGTGGACGAGGGCGCGCAGGATCCCCTCGCGGGTGCCGGCGCGGGCCGCCTCCTCCCGCGCCCGCGCCATCAGGAAGATGTTGTAGTCGACCCCGAGCGCGACGAGGAAGATGAACGACATCAGGACCAGATTGAAGGCAAGGCCTTCGCTGCTGAGCCAGGAGAAGAGGGCGGTGCAGAGGCCGAGGGTGGCGGCGAAGGAGAGGACGACGGTGGCGATCAGGTAGGCGGGGGCGACCAGCGCTCGCAGCACCGCCGCCAGGATCAGGGCGACGACCAGCAGGACGAGTGGCAGCACCAGTCGGGTGTCGCGGGCGTTGGTCTGCTCGATGTCGTAGTTCTCGGCCGGGATTCCACCGAGCAGGCCGTCGGGTGCGATTTCGTGCAGGCGGTCACGGATCGCGCCGACGTCCGCGGCCGCCTTGCCCGAGTAGGGGTCGCCGCGGAGGACGATGACGACGACCGACTTTTCCGAGCCGCTGGCGCTGGCCGGGACCGGCAGCACCAGCTTGACCTCGTCGAGGCGTTCCATCCCGCGCGAGACCGGACTGACCTTGGCGTCGGCGACGACCGCCGCCAGCGGCGAGCTGATCCCGGGTGGGAAGTGTTCTTCGATCGCCTTGGTGCCGCGGCTGGACTGGGTCGGCTCGGTCTCACCCGCGGCGAAGCCGACGGTGCCGTGGTGGGTGAAGTTGCCGAGCGCGAGCACGAGCAGGCCGGCGCTGACGACGAGGATGATCGGGCGGGAGCGACGCCGGACCAGCGCCGCGGCCCGCTCCCACATGCTCGGCCCGACCCGATGGGGCGCGTTAGTCGCTCCATGTGCGACCAATGCGCCCCGCGGCCAGAAGGCGCGCTCGCCGAGGACCGCGAGCAGCGCTGGCAACAGGGTGAAGGCGGCGGTAAGCATCGTCGCGATCCCGATCGCCAGGATCGGTCCCAGCCAGTGGGTCGACTCGAGGTTGGCGACGAGCAGGACCAGCATCGCCGCCATCACCGTTCCGGCCGAGGCGGCGATCGCCGGCCCGCTCTCGGCCAGCGCCGTCTGCAGCGCCGCCGTCTGCGGGTTGCCCGCGTCGAGCTCCTCGCGATAGCGATGGACGAGCAGCAGCGAGTAGTCGGTGCCGGCGCCGAAGGTGAGGACGAGTAAGAGCATCGTCCCCTCAGAGTTGACGGTGATCCAGCCGGCCTCGATCAGCAGGTAGGCGATGCCGGTCGCGACCAGGTAGGCGGCGCCGACGGTGAGGAGCGGCAGCAGCGCCAGCAGCGGTGCCCGGTAGACGAGCAGCAGCAGGATCAGGACCAGGCCCAGGGTTGCGACCAGCAGCGTTTCGGCCGCTTCGTCGGCGACCCGCTCGAGGTCGGCGGCGATCCCGGCAGGGCCGGTGACGTAGGAGCTGACGCCGGGGATCGGGTGTTCGGCCAGATAGCGGCGCAATTGCTTGACCCCATGGGTGATCGCTCCCCGTTCGCCGGCGTCAAGGGCGAGGACGACCAGGGCCGCTTCGCCGTCGCGGGAGACCGGGCCGATGCCGTCGGCGATCTTCGCCACGTCGCCGAGCGAGGCGTCGGAGTCGGCCGAGAAGGGATCGATGATCGGCGTCGCGCCGGTGATCCCCATCTCGTTCAGCTGGTCGCCGAGCTGCCCGATCCCCTGCCGGTCGGCTTGCGTCAGCCCGCCGTCGCGGACGAAGACGATCACCGCCGGCACCTCTTCGCCGACGCTGCTGTCACCGCTCTTGTTGCCGCCGCCGGTGTCGAGCGCCTCGATCGCCCGCGTCGATTCCGAGTTCGCCGGCAGGAAGCTGGCCTGCCCCTGGGCGGTGACGCCGCCGATCTTCGAGTGCCCGATCCAGCCAGCGACCCCGAGCACGACCCAGGCCCCGATCGTCAGCCACCGCCCGCGCGGCCCGGTGACGGCAGCGGCGAACCGCGCGATCACGGCAGAGAGCGTTCGGCGGGACGCACGGCCGCAAGCCTAGCCCCGGCAGGCGCTACCTTCCTGACCATGATCGACGAGTCGACGATTGTCGAGGCGGGGCGGCGGATCCACGAAGCGGAGCCCGAAGCGCGGGTGATTCTGTTTGGGTCCCACGCTCGAGGGACGGCCGTCGATCCCCTGAGCGACATCGACCTGCTGGTCATCAAGCCGGAGGTCGACGATGCCGCTGAGGAGTCGGTTCGACTCCGGCGCGCCCTGAAGGGGCTTGGCGCCCCCATCGATGTCGTCGTCGTCGACGAGGACAGGGCTCGTCGCCGCGCGAGTGTTCGCGGGACCATGGTCGAGCGAGCGCTGCGCGAGGGCCGCGTCCTTGTCGACGTCTGAGCACCACGAGGTCGCCCGACTGCTGCTGCGGAAGGCTCGTGAGGACTTCAGTGCCGCCCAGGTTCTCGCTGCAACCGAGAACCAGGCCGATCACGTCATCGGGTTTCATCTCCAGCAGACGGTTGAGAAGGCGCTGAAGTCTGTGCTGGCCGTGCGGGGTATCGAGATCCCACGCAGTCATGACCTGGGGTACCTGATCGAGCGCCTTGAAGAAGCTGAAGACGAGCTCCCACGCGCGGTCCTCGATGCCGACTGGCTGACCCCATGGGGCGTGCTGTTCCGGTACGACGACGATCCGGCCGTCTCACTTGATCGCGATCGCGCCCTCGAAGCAGCGGCAGCCGCAATCGGTTTCGCCGAGCAGTCCGTCGGCAACTAGGAACTCATGCCCACCTGGATCGCCAGCAAGGCTCTGCCCGCCGTCTGGAAGCGGATCCCCTGGAAAATGGTCTGGACCGTCTCGGTCTGGCTCGCCAACAAAGGCCGCGAGCGGGTTCAGCAGAACCTGACCGAGAAGGAGCAGTCCGAATTCTGGGGCCTGATCAAGAAATCGAAAGGCCGCCCCAGCAACCTCGCCCAGCGCGACCGCACCCGGATGAAGAACATCGTCGGCAAGGCGATCCGCGGCGGCTAGCCAGCCCGGGCTTCCCTCTTCGTCTGCGGCGACTCGAACTGGATGATCTGGACGGTCGTCCGGAGGGTTTCGTCTGGGTCAGCGCCACGTTTGTTGACCCGGATCTGAATCTCCATCAGCTCTTCCATCGTCTCCTTGAGGAGGGCGATGACTTCCTGCCAGCCCTCGTCGTCGACGGTCATCGGTGAGCGGCTGAGGTGGTTGTCGTCATGAGAGTTGAAGGTGCCGTGGGACATCGCCTCGGCGATGTCTTCGGAGATCTGCTGCATGACCGCGGCGGTGACGTCGAGCTTTTCGCCCTCATTCAGCTGTTTCCATTCGCTGTCGTCCCAATAGGGGCGCTGAGTCGCTTTGTAGACGTGCTCGGCAACCCGTCCGCCCTGCGTTTGCCGGGTCTGGATCAGCTCGATGCAGCCCAGTCGTTTGAGGATTTTTATGTGGTAGGCGACGTTGTTGATCGGCTCGTCGATCTCGGCCGCGATTTCCCGCGGCGTCGCCTCCCGTTCGGCGAATACGCGCATGGCCCGCAGACGCGTCGGGTGCGAGAGCGCGCTCGCCAGTCGTGGGTTGGTCAGGCTCGGTGGGCGGCGCGTTGGCAACAATCCTCCAAAAATTCTGAGCGAGAGTAGAGGGCAACTCTAAACATTTTCTCGGCGCTTCTTGCGCCTTTCTCAATCGAGGACCTCGATTGAGAGAGTCATTTTTAGTAATCCTCCGCCTAGTTCGCGCAGTGATGTGCATGCGACAGGCAGAGGAGGTGAAGCCAATGAGAGTGGTTCAGGTTGCCCATCTGTATCCGGCGGTCAACATCCGCAAGATGGTCTAGGTCTGGGACGGGGTCAACCCTCGGATCGCCGCAGGGGCGATCGATCGATCCGAGGGTGGCGCTCCGTGTTCCAGCGGAATGCTCAAGCTCGCTCCCTCAATCGACAGCTTCTTTGCCACAGCTGTAGTTCCATGCGCAAAGATCGCCGAATAGTGGCTGAACACCGCCCCGATCAGATCGATTCAAGCCTCGTCAGGGCGCTGGCGCACCCCTTGCGGGTCGAAATCCTTCAGGTGCTGAACGAACGTGAGGCGAGCCCCAACGAACTGGCCGACCTGCTCGAACAGCCGCTCGGGAACGTCGCGTATCACGCGCGGGTTTTGGAGAAGTGCGGCTGCATCGAGGAGATCCGGACGGCGCAGCGGCGGGGGGCGGTGGAGCACTACTTCCGGGCCGTGCCGCGCTCGTACATCGGCCACCAGGACTGGCGCAAGGTGCCACGCTCGGTGCGCTCTGAGATCACCGGTGCTTCGCTGGAAAGCTTCGTCAACCGGGTCGTCGAGGCGATGCAGGCGGGGACGATCGACGATCGCGAGGACACGACGCTGAGCTGGATGACGATGGCCGTCGACGAGGTCGGCTGGGTGCAGGCGAGCGAGGTGCTCGACGAAGCCTTGGCGCGCCTCGAGCGGGTCCACGAGCAGAGCCGCCGGCGGCTCGAGATGACCGAGGGCGACGCGACAGCGATGATCGTCGGCCTCGCCGCCTTCGAAGCCGCAACCACCGATCGCGACCAGCCTGAAGCTGCCTGAGCTCCGCAGGATCTAGGATCGGGCGATGAAGCCCGTGCACGTTTCGGTCAGCGTCGACCGCTCCCGCGAGGAGGTCTTCGACTTCATCGACGTCCTCGCCAACCACGAGTCCTACATGGACCACATGTTCGTCGACTGGAGCTTCTCCGGTCCGGCGTTCGGGGTCGGGGCGAAGGCGAGGGCGCGGGTCTCGGCCCCGGCCTCGCGCGAGATCGCCGAGTTCGAAGTGGTCGAGTCCGAGCGCCCCGCGCGGACGGTCGAGCAGGGAGTCAGCGCCCACGGCAAGCGCCACACCCGCGGCACCTACACCCTGACCGAGCGCCCCGACGGCGGCACCGACGTCGACTTCGAGATGGGCTGGGACAAGGCGCCTCGCAGCGAACGGATGGTTCCGCCCCTGACCCGGCTCTTCCTCCGGCGCGCGCTCGGCAAAGGGATGAAGCGGCTCGCCAAGGAGCTGGAGAAGAGTTGAAGCCGGCGCCGGCCCGAGCCTCTATGTTGGGCCGATGAACGACGACTGGCGAGTGCAGATCGACGCCGCCGACCCCGGGCAGGCGCTGCTCTTGGTCGAAGGCCTCGGCGGCGGCCGGCCCGGCGAGAACCTCGGCACCGCCTTCCACGACAAGGTGATGGTCTCGCGCGACGACAGCGTGGTCTTCCTCTACGCGGAAACGCGTGAGCAGGCGGAAGCGGCACGCGATGCCGCGACCAAGCTGGCGAGCGAGAACGGCTGGGAGATGGACTTCACCTTCACGCACTGGCATCCGGAGGCGGAGCGCTGGGAGGGGCCCGACGTGCCGCTGCCCGAGAGCGCCGCCGCCCGCGCCGCCGAGCACCAGGAGCTGGTCGCGTCCGAGCGCAAGGAAGTCGAGGAAGGGGCGACGCTGCAATGGGAGGTCCGGGTCGACCTCCCCTCGCACGGCGACGCCGGCCGCTTCGAGCAGCGGCTGCGGGCCGAGGGCATTCCCTCGGTACGGCGCTGGAAGTACCTGGTCGTCGGCGCGGCGGATGAGGACACTGCCCGCCAGCTTGCGACTCAGCTCGAAGAAGAGGCTCCCGCGGGCAGCGCGGTCACGGTCGAGGGCAGCGCCGAGGCGGTCTACGAGGAGCAGCCGCCGAACCCGTTCGCGATCTTCGGCGGCCTCGGCGGCTGAGCCGGCACGCGACGGATGCCCGAGGGTGGCGCCCCGCGCGAGGACCTGGCTGAGCTGCTCGCGCGGCGGGCGCTGACCGAGGACGCGGCGCGGCCCGACGCGGTCGAGCGCCGTCACGCCGCCGGCACGCGCACCGCGCGCGAGAACGTCGAGGACCTGGTCGACCCCGGCACCTTCGTCGAGTACGGCCGCTTCGCGATCGCCGCTCAGCGCGGTCGCCGCGAGCTCCAGGACCTGATCGAGCGCACCCCCGCCGACGGCCTCGTCGCCGGCACCGCTCGCATCAACGGCGACCTCTTTGGCGCCGAGCGGTCGGCCTGCGCCGTCCTCTCCTACGACTACACGGTGCTGGCCGGGACCCAGGGCGCCCTCGGTCACAAGAAGAAGGACCGCCTCTTCGACCTGATCGAGCGGATGAAGCTGCCAACGGTGTTCTTCACCGAGGGCGGCGGTGGCCGGCCCGGTGACACCGATCTGCCGGTCGTCTCGGCGCTGGAGACGCGCGCCTTCGCTCTCTGGGCTTCGCTCTCCGGCGTCGTGCCGCGGATCGCGGTCGTCGCCGGGCGCTGCTTTGCCGGCAACGCGGTGATCGCCGGCTGCTCCGACCTGATCGTCGCCGTCGAGGGCTCCTCGCTGGGGATGGGAGGGCCGGCGATGATCGAGGGCGGCGGGCTCGGACGCGTCGACCCCGAGGACGTCGGCCCGGTCGAGGTCCAGGCTCGCAACGGGGTCGTCGACTACGTCGCCGCCGACGAAGCCGAGGCAACCGCGGTTGCCAAGCGGCTGCTCTCCTACTTCCAGGGCGCGACCGAGCCCGGCCCGGCTCCCGACCAGACTGTGCTCCGCGACCTCGTCCCCGAGCGGGCGCGGCGCGCCTATGCGGTGGCGCCGATCATCGAGGGCCTTGCCGATGAGGGATCGGTGACCTTCCTGCGCGAGCGCTTCGCGCCGGAGATGGTGACGGCGCTGGCCCGGATCGAGGGCCGGCCGGTCGGGATCATCGCCAACGACACCCGCCACATGGCCGGCGCGATCACCGGCGCCGCCGCCGAGAAGGCGGCCCGCCTGCTGCAGCTCTGCGACGCCTTCGGGTTGCCGGTCCTCTCGCTCGTCGACACCCCCGGCTACATGGTCGGCCCCGAGGCCGAGGCGACCGGACTCGTCCGCCGCGCCTGCCGGCTGCTGGTTGCCGGCGGCGCCCTGCGGGTGCCGCTGATCGCCGTCATCCTCCGTCGCGGCTATGGCCTCGGCGCCCAGGCGATGACCGGCGGCAGCCTGCACGAGCCGCTGCTCACCGTCGCCTGGCCGGGTGCCCATCTCGGCCCGATGGGGCTGGAAGGGGCAGTGCGGCTGGCGCTGCGCAAGGAGCTGGAGGCGATCGCCGACGAGGCCGAGCGCGAGCAGCGCGTCCGCGACCTGACCGCCGCCGCCGAAGCCAACGCGAAGGCGCTCAACGCGGCGGTGCTGTTCGAGGTCGACGACGTCATCGACCCGGCTGAGACCCGCGGCCTGATCGCCGCCACCCTGGCGGCAGCGCCGCCGACCGACCCGGTTCCGAGCGGCCGCTTCGTCGACGCCTGGTAGCGATCTCACGTTTCGGCGCGCCCGCGCGTTGTATGTGGCGATGCAGCGGGAGGATCTCGAGTTCGGAGTAGACAGCGCAACCTGCGCGGCCTGGTTCTACTGGCCCGATGGCGGCGACCGGGTGCCGATCGTCGTCATCGCTCACGGTCTCTCCGGCACCCGCCGCGATCGCCTGGGACCGTTCGCCGAGAACTTTGCCGACGACGGCCTGGCGGCGCTCGTCTTCGACCACCGCGGTTTCGGCGAGAGCGGCGGGGAGCCTGATCTGTTCGAGCCCCGGCGCCAACTCGAGGATTGGCGGGCGGCGATTGCCCAGGCGCGCTCGCTGGCGGGCGTCGATCCGGACCGCGTCGTCACCTTCGGCTCCTCGATGGGCGGTGGTAACGCGCTCGCCGCCGCGGCGGCCGACCGGCGAGTGGCGGCGGCGATCAGCCAGGTCCCGTTCCTCGACATCGTCACCCAGTCCCACCGCTCCTCACCCGCGGTGACTGCGAGGCTGATGCTCGCCGCGGCGCGGGGCGAGCATGTGCCGGTGGTCGGCCAGCCGGACGAGGCCGCCTTCATCAACGCGCCCGGCGCCGAGCAGGGGTGGCGCCGTGTGGTCGCAACCGGCGAGGACTCGCGCTGGCGCGACCGCGTCTCCGCCCGCTGGCTGCTCGGCCGTCCTTTCCGGCCGGCCCGCCACGCGGCGAAGCTGCACTGTCCCTGGCTGGTCTGCGTCGGCGAGGCCGACCGGGTGGCGCGGCCGGGACCGGCGATCGCCGCCGCCCGCCGGGCTCCGCAGGGAGAGCTGCGCACGTATCCAGGCGTCGACCACTTCGACATCTACGACGGCCCCGAGCACGACGCCGTGGTCGCCGACCAGTTGCAGTTCCTGCGCCGCCATCTCCGGCATTGACCAGTCGGAGCGCGGCGTGGGAGACTCGACGCGGAGTGAGCTCGCCACTTTCACCGCTGCCCGCAGGGTTCGCGGCAACCGTCGTCGCCCTGCACCGGGTCGCCGAGCTGGTTGTTGCACCGGCCCGCAAGCCCGATAACGAGATCGCGCTGACACCGACGCCGGGCGGCTTCGGCACGCCGGAGTTCGAGTACGACGGTGCTCGGCGCCAGGTCCGGGTCGAAGGGACCGAGCTGGTCCAGGCGGTCGGCGACGGCCAGCGGCGAGCGCCACTGACGAGTCTGGCCGAAGCGGGGACGGTCGTCGCCGAGCTGCTCCCCGCCGACGCCGACCTGAGCGACGACCCGCTCGCGCTCGACGCCGATGCCGCCGCGGTGCTCGCTGACTGGTACGAGTTCGGTGGCGCGGTTCTCAGGGCCTTCGCTGCGACCGCCCCCGCCGGCGACGCCGCCACCGAGCCGATCCTCTGGCCCGAGCACTTCGACCTCGCGATCGAACTCGGCGACGAAGCCGCCGGCGAACGCGCCACCTACGGCTTCTCGCCCGGCGACGAGAACCACGCCGAGCCCTACGCCTACGTCGCCCCGTGGCGCTCCGGGGTCGAGGGCGAGCTCTGGAATGCGGTCGGGTTCGGCGGCGCCGAGCTCGGCTACGAGGAGCTGCTCGGCGCCGCTGACCCGCAAGCCACGGCAACTGACTTCTTCGCGGCGCGGCGCCGGGCGCTCGCCGCGTAGCCGGCAGGGGGCGGGCTAGCTGCTGCCGCCCCCGCAGCCCCCGCCACCGCAACCACTGCCGCCCCCGCAGCCGCCGCCGGCTTCGCCACCGCCACCGGTCCCGCAGCCGCCGCCGCCTTCGCCGCCGCCGTGGTGATGGCCGCCGCCGTTGCCGCCGCCGCTCCACGATCCGTCTCCGACGGCGTATGCCCAGCCGGTTGCGAGCGGGTAGGGCGAACGGGTGCGGGCCGAGATCAGCTCGACCTCGGTGAGGCCGAACGGCTCCTCGATGCCGAGCCGCCGGTCGAGGTCCCAGAGCACCGATTCGCGCTCCCCCCTGCCCATCTCCGAGCGGTCCCAGGCGCGGACCGTGTCGGCCAGCAACCCGTCCATCGGCGCCGACAGCGCCTCGTCCGGCGTGTGGTGGAGGTATTCACCGAAGGCGGCGTCGCAAAAGGCGGTGTAGCCGAGCGAGTCGAGGATGAACTCGTGCCAGGCCTCGTCGACAGCCCGCGACGGCATCCCGAGCACGGTGCGGCCGCGCCAGGCGCAGCAGATGAACCACTCGCGCAGGCCCTGCTCGACCAGCGCCCAACCGGCGTCGTCGAGCTGCGGCAGCTTGCGCCGGACGCGGCGCTCGATGTGCGACGGAAAGGTGTAGCCGGAGATGTAAACCTCGGCCTTGCGCGCTGCGCGGCTCCGTTTGGCGACCAGAATTCTGCCCCTCATCAGCAGCCTCCTTCAGTCCTGCCCGCCGGACGGCGGCCGGAAATAGTCCTCCTCCGAGCGCAAAAGTTCAAGTCCTCTCACGCCAATCCACCGAGGTTGCCTTTTCCGCCTCTATAGGTGGGTAAAAGGCAACCTCGGTGGAGGGTCACCAGACGGCGTCGTGTTCCTCCATCACGCCGAGGCCGGTGGCGAGCTCGACGCCGTCGAGGGAGCCGCGGAAGGTGCCGAAGTTGTGGCGGTAGCGGGAGCGGACGAGGAGGTAGTTGTCGTCGCGGGCATGGGCCGATTCGGGGCTGAAATCGAGGCGGGTGCCGGCGGCGAAATCGATTGCGGCGACGCCGTCGAAGTGGACCGGGGGTGGCTCGTAGGGCTCGCCCGCGATCCAGATCGCCCGCTCGCTGTGCTCGGGTGGGTCGTTGACACCCTCGACCAGGTTCCAGGCCAGCGGCCGGCCGTCGGCGGCCTCGCCGACCCCGGCCGACCAGCGCCAGCTCGTGTGCCGCTGGTGGTAGCCGGCCGACTCGTCGTCGACGCCGTGGCCGGCGACCTCGAGGCGCCGGCCCGCGATCTCGACCGTGCCCGTGATCGGCATCCCGGCGCGCTTGCGGGTCCAGCCCCAACCGCTGCCGCTGGGGCAGATCGATTCGATCGGAATCGCCTCGCCGAGGTGCAGGTCGGCGCGCAGGCCGCGCGCCGCGATTGCGATCCGCGGCCCGTCCATCTGCACCTCACGGCTACCGGGGCGCAGGGCCGTGTGGTCGGCGGCGTGCCGCTCGCCGCGATCCCAGAGCACCCAGAACGACTGGGTCAGCGGCCCGATCTGGGCGCGGGCGGCGCACAGCATCAGCTCCTCGGCGAAGAGGCCGACGTAGCGCCAGCGCTTGCGGGTCTGACCGGCGCAGCGCAGCGGCATCGGGCCGGGGGGGAGGGGCAGGTCGGGCCGGTCGCCGCCCGGCCCGCGCCATGGGATCGTGGCCGGAGGCATGCCGCCACCGTACCTGCCCGGCCGCTGCCTGCCGCCGCTCCCGGCTAGTGTCGGCGGCCATGGACCAGGTGATCCAGATCGTCGGCGCGCTGCTGATCCTTGCGGCCTTTACCGCCGTGCAGGTGGAACGGATGCGGCCCGATTCGCGCGTCTACCTCGCCCTCAACCTGGCCGGCTCGGCGATTCTCGCCGTCCTGGCGCTGATCGAGTCCCAGTGGGGCTTCGTCCTGCTCGAGAGCGTCTGGGCAATCGTCTCGGGGTGGGGCCTGGTCGCGGCGCTGCGCGCGGAATCGAGCCGTCCCTAGGGGTGGTGCTTGTCGAGTTTGTTTCCCCTGTGGGAACAAACTCGACAGGCTCAGCCCGCTGCCGCTTCGAGCCGCTCGGCGAGGCGGTTCATGCCGCGATCGCGGGCGGCGGCCGCGGCTCCGGCCCAGTCGGTGGCGCGGTCGGCGGGAGGGTCGACGCCGGCGTCGCGCAGGGTCGCGATGTCCTTGAAGGCGAGCAGGTCGTCGCGCCCTTCGATCAACGCCGCCCGCAGTTTCGGCCGCTGCTCGCGGATCGCGTTGTCGAGGATCCCCTCCAGGGAGCCGTGTTTGCGCAGCAGCTCCGCTGCCGTTTTCGGGCCGACCCCCTTGGCCCCGGGCAGGCCGTCGGAGGGGTCGCCGCGGAGCGCGATGAAGTCCGGCACCAGCTCGGGGCCGATTCCGTAGCGCTCGCGCACCTCCTCCGGCCCCACCTCTTCGGCCCCTTTGCCACCGGTACGGACGTAGAGGACCGTCACCCCCTCGCCGGCGCACTGGTACATGTCGCGGTCGCCGGTCAGCAGCAGAGCGTGGCCGCCGGCCTCCGCCTCGCGCTGCGCGTAGGTGCCGAGCAGGTCGTCGGCCTCGAGGTCGCCGCTGCTCGCGACGGTCCAGCCAAAGGCCTCGAAGAACTCGCGCGAGGCGGCGAACTGGTGCGGCAGCTCGTCCGGCATTTCCTCCTCGCGGCTCTCGTGGTAGCTCGGGTAGAGCTCAACCCGGTAGGCGGCGGCATCGGGGCCGAAGCAGAGGACGACGGCGCGCGGATGGTGGACTTCGACCTCGCGCAGGATCAGGTTCGCCGCGCCCAACAGCGCGTTGACGGGCTTGCCGTCGGCGCCGGTGATCGTCTTCGGCAGCGCGTAGAAGGCGCGGAACAGCATCGAGGGCGCGTCGACCGCGAGGAGTGGCCCACTCATCTCTCCCAGCCTATGCGTCCGCGAAATGAACTCGCGGCTCCCGCGCCGCGTTTACACTGGCGCAGATGCCGGGGAGAGCCTTTTCAATCGCCGTCCTCGCCGCCGCGCTGGCGCTGTTCGCCGCGGCACCGGCCGTGGCGGCGCCCGCGGTGAACGGCGAATTCACGGTCCCGGAAATCGAAGCCAACGACAAGATCGTCGCTGGGCCTGACGGCAACATGTGGCTGACGGTCTCCGAGGCCGGCAAAGACGTCGCGAAAGTCACGCCGACCGGGGTTGTCACCCCCTACGACGTGGGAGCGATCACCGCCGCCGGCATCGCCGTCGGCCCCGAAGGCTGGACTGGATTACTCGCAACGGGGGGACGACGAGGTTCGACCCGATGAATCCAGTGCTGACGAAAGACCCCACCGACAACATCGAAATTGGCACCGCGCACTCGATCGTGCGCGGCCCGGACAACAACATGTGGGTGGCGACGAACGGGAACGTCCTGCGAATCCAGGCCAGCGAACCGAAAACCTTCAAAGCGTTCCCGGTGGCCGGTCTCGATCCCAAGGACATCGACGTCGCCGGCTCGCTGTTGGCGGTCGCGGACGCCAGCAACGAACCGCGGATCGTCACCCTGGACACCGCCGGCGCCGTCGTCGGCACGTACAAACTCCCTGGCAAACCCCAGGGCGTGGCCGGGGCGCCGAACGGGATGATCGGCTTCTCCCAGCAGAGCAACGCCCCGGAGCAGGTGGGGCTGATCTCGCCGCCGACCCTGCTGCCGCTGGTCGAAACCCCGGGCGGCGTCGGCGACCCGTTCGGCGCCGCCTACGGAATCGACGGGGCGTTTTGGTTCGCGATGTCCGCCAATGACGGTCTCGCCCGACTGACGCCGAGCGGCCAGCTCACCCAGCTCGGCGGGTTCGCCAAAGGCTCGTTCCCGCGCCAGGTCGCGCCGGGCCCGGGCAACACCCTCTGGGTCACCCTCGACATGACCGAGAAAGTCGGTCGCGTCGTCGGTCTCGAACCCCCGGTCGGACCGCCACCACCCCCGCCGCCGGTCACGAAACCCCGCACCAAGATCGACAAAGGTCCCAAAGGCGTGATCAAGACGACCCACAAGAAGGCCAAGGTCAGCTTCCGGTTCAGCTCTCCGGACGCCGGCGCCACCTTCCTCTGCCGGGTTCAGAAGCTGGTAAAGAAAGGCGCGAAGAAGGCCAAAGGGTCGAAAGTGCCCGCCTTCAAAACCTGCAAGTCGCCGAAGAAACTGAGGCTGGGTCCCGGTCGGTACCGGTTCGAAGTCAAGGCCGCGCTCGGCGGGGTCAGCGACGAAACGCCGGCCAAACGCAGCTTCCGCGTCGTTCGCCTGCCGAAGTAGACGCCTCACTAGGGTTGGCGGCCGTGAGTGTCCCGGCCCTCAACATCGTCGACCTGGTCAAGACCTACCCGACCGGGGTCGAAGCGCTGCGCGGGGTCTCGCTCGAGATCCCGAACGGCGAGTTGTTCGGGCTGCTCGGCCCCAACGGCGCCGGCAAGTCGACGCTGATCCATTGCACGACCGGCCTGGCGCAGCCGAGCAGCGGCACGATCGAGATCTTCGGCCACGACGCGATCGGCGACTACGCAGAGGCGCGCCAGGCGGTCGGGCTGGCGCCCCAGGAGCCGAACCTCGACTGGTTCCTCACGGTCGAGGAGACGCTCGACTACCACGCCGGCTACTTCGGGATGCCGAAGCGCGAGCGCCGCGAGCGGACGACGGAGCTGCTCGAGACCTTCTCACTGGCCGAGAAGCGCGACGAACGCACCCGCACCCTCTCCGGCGGCATGAAACGGCGCCTGATCCTGGCCCGGGCGGTGATGCACCGGCCGCGGCTGCTGATCCTCGACGAGCCGACCGCCGGCGTCGACGTCGAGCTGCGGCTCGAGCTCTGGCACTACGTCCAGAAAATCAACGAAGAGGGGACGACGATCCTGCTGACCACGCACTACCTGGAGGAGGCCGAGCAGCTCTGCAGCCGCATCGCCTTCATCACCGGGGGCGAGATCGTCGCCGAGGGGAGCAGCCAGAGCGTCGCCGAGAGCTTCGGGGCCTCCAGTCTCGAGGACGCCTATCTGGCGCTGGTCGGCCGCAAGGAGCTCTCGCGCTCGCACATCGGGGTCGAGGAGGAGGTGGAGGTATGAGCGGCTTCTCGATGACCACCGGTCAGATCCGCTTCGCGACGCTCTGGCGCCGCGAGGTCAACCGCTTCATGAAGATCAAGAAACAGACCCTGGGCGGGCCGCTGCTCGAAACCTTCCTCTACATCACCGTCTTCGGCGCCGCCCTCGGCTCGCGGATCAAGCAGCTGCACGGGATCGAATACATCCTCTTCGTCATTCCCGGCCTGATCATGATGGCGCTGGCGACCAACGCCTTCACCAACAACTCCTCCTCGATCCTCCAGCAGAAGTTCCAGGGGGCGATCCAGGATCAGCTCTCCTCGCCGGCATCGCCGGCCGAGCTGCTGCTGGCGCTCTCGCTCGGCGGTTTCGTCCGCGGCCTGATGGTGGCGACGATCACCTTCGTCGTCTCGGTCGTCCTCGTCGGCCTCCCGGTCGACCACGTCCTGGTTCTGATCCCGGCCCTGTTCCTGGTCGGGTTCTTCTTCTCCCAGCTCGGGGTGCTGATCGGGGTCCGGGCCGAGCAGTTCGACGACGTCGCCTTCGCCCAGACCTTCATCCTGCAGCCGCTGATCTTCCTCGGCGGCGTCTTCTACTCGGCCTCGCTGCTGCCGCAGCCGTGGGAGACGCTGACCCGCTTCAACCCGATCTTCTACATGATCTCCCTGGTCCGCTACGGCTTTGTCGGCTACTCCGAAATCAGCATTCCGCTGGCGTTGGCGGCCCTCGCCTTCGCCACCGCCGTCCTCTTCGCGATCAATCTGCGGCTGTTCAGCAGCGGCTACAAACTGCGCGCTTAGGAGGGATTGGCGAAACCCCCGCCCGCGCCCGGGCGGCGGCGGACACGGCGCGGTGCGGCGTCCTCAGTCGGCCGAATAGCGCTGCTATTCGGCCTCCCTGCGTCCTTGCCCCGCTTGGTCCGGCGCTCGCCGGATCGCAGACGCGGGTTTCGCCAATCCCTCTTAGGCGCTCGATGTATTTGCCACGCCAGGGTCTGGCAAATACATCACTCGACGTTGTCGTCGATCCAGGCGAGGTAGCCGGGGGAGCCGGCGACGATCGGGGTGGCGATGATCTCGGGCTCCTCGTAGGAGTGCAGGCTGCGGATTGCCGCCTCGACCTGGGGATAGGCCGCTGTCGTCGTCTTCACCGTGCACTGCCACTCGCTCGCCTCCTCGATCGCGCCCTGCCAGCGGTAGCGGCTGCGGACCGGGCCGGCGATTTGGACGCAGGCGGCGAGTTTCGCCTCGACCAGGGAGCTCGCAACCAGCTCCGCCTCCTGCTCGGAGCCGACCGTGGTCAGGACCTGGACGTGCTCGATTGGCATCGCATCGTCTCCCGGCTTCGTGCCCTCAGGCGGGGTTCGCAACCGGCCGCTCCACGGCCCCGTCGTCGTCGGGCATGACCAGGATCGCGCCCTCGCCGGTCACGTAAGCCTCCTCGCCATGCTGGATCACGTCCATGCCCAGCGCCTCGTCGCGGGCGCTGGCCCGCAGCGGCATCACCGCTCCCATCACGCGCAGCAGCACGTAGGTGGCGATGAAGGCGTAGGCCGGCGCGGCGAGCGCCGCCAGCGCCTGGTCGCCGAGCTGGGCAGCGTTGCCGTAGAAGAGCCCGTCGGAGACCCCGTTCCAGGCGGTCTCGGCGAAGAAGCCGATGAAGAGGATTCCGAACAGGCCCGCGGTGCCGTGGGCGGCGAGCACGTCGAGCGTCTCGTCGACCCCGGTCCGGGTCCGCCAGACGATCACCGCGTAACTCGGCAGCGCCGCCAGGGCGCCGAGCAGCATCGCCCAGCCGGGGCTGACGTAGCCGCCGGCCGGGGTGATCGCGACGCAGCCGACGACGATCGCCGTTGCCGCCCCGATCGCGGTCACCTTGCGCCCGCGCAGGAGGTCGAGAGCGAACCAGACGACCAGCGTGCAGGCGGGACAGAGCAGCGTGTTGGTGAAGGCGAGCACGCTCGGATCGCCGGTCGAGAAGCCGCTGCCGCCGTTGAAACCGAACCAGCCGAACCAGAGCAGGCCGGCGCCGAGCAGGACGTAGATCGCGTTGTGAGGGAGGAGGGCCTGGCGGCCGTAGTCCTTGCGGGCGCCGACGACGAGCGCCGCCGCCAGGGCCGAGAAGCCCGACCCCATCTCGACCGGGACGCCGCCGGCGAAGTCGAGGGTGCCGCCGGCCATCAGCCAGCCGCCGCCGAAGGCCCAGTGGGCGAGGACCGCGTAGACCAGCACCGACCACAGCGCGGCGAAGACGAGGAACGGCCCGAACCGCATCCGCTCGACGACCGCGCCGGAGACGAGGGCGACGGTGATGATGCAGAAGGTCGCCTGGAAGGCGAAGAAGACCAGCTCCGGGATCGTCGTCCCTTCGCGGGGCGCGAAGTCGACGCCGCTGAGGAAGGCGTTGCCGAAGCCGCCGATGATGCTGCCGTCGCCGTCGAAGGCCAGCGAGTAGCCGACCGCGGCCCAGGTTACGGCCGCGACCGCGATCGCGGCGACGCACATCATGAACGTGTTGAGGGTGTTCTTGGAGCGCACGAGCCCCGCGTAGAAGAGGCCCAGCGCCGGCGTCATCATCAGCACCAGCGCCGTCGCCACCAGCATCCAGGCGGTGTCCCCGGTGTCGATCCCGGCGACCGCCGCCGACAGCCCCAGCCCACTCATTTGCCCACCGGCGTGACCGCGCCGTGGTCGGTGTCGCCGGTGCGGATCCGCACCGCCTGCTCGAGCGGCAGGACGAAGATCTTGCCGTCGCCGACGTCGCCGGTACGGGCGCCTTCGCGGAGGGCGTCGATCGTCGTCTGCACGAACGGGTCCGAGACCGCGATCTCGAACCGGACCTTCTCCGAAAGACCCATCTTCACGGTCGTACCGCGGTAGGTCTCGACCCGGTCGAGCTCGCCGCCGTGGCCCTGGACCCGGCTGATCGAGAAGCCCCGGACCTCGGCGCGGTAAAGCGCCTCCAGCACCTCGTTTGCCTGCTCGGGACGGACGATCCCGATCACGAGTTTCACTTTTTCTCCCCTCTCCCTAAACGAAACCGCTCTCTCACGAGCCTAGAAAGCGGGTCGGACCCGACACCCCCTCTCTACAATTTCCTCCGAATGTCCTCTCGAATGCGCAGGCGGCGGCGCCGGACGCAGCACCGCGTCTGGACCAAGATCGCGATCCCGCTCGGGGTGCTGCTCGTCGCGGGCCTGGTTGCCGGCGGCATCGCCGCGGCCTGGGGGCTGAACATCTACAACTCGGCGCCGCCGCTCTCGAGCCTGAAGCCGGTCCAGAAGGGCCGCTCCTCGGCGATCTACGCGGCCGACGGCAGCCTGATCGGGTTCATCCGCTCCGACAACGTGCGCCAGCCGGTCCCGGCCGCCTCGCTCCCCGATGACCTCAAAAACGCGACGATCGCGATCGAGGACAAGAACTTCTACCAGCACGGCGCGCTCGATTTCGAAGGCATCGGCCGCGCTGTGATCGAGGACATCAGCGCCGGCTTCAAGCCGGTTCAGGGCGCCTCGACGATCACCCAGCAGCTGGTCCGAAACCTCTACATCCACAATCCCGAAGACACCCTCCACCGCAAGATCGTCGAAGCCCATCTCGCCGAAGATCTATTCGAAGCGCACGATCGCAGCTGGATCCTGACCCAGTACCTGAACACCGCCCCCTACGGGACGGTCGAAGGGCAGACCGCGGTCGGGGCAGAGGCCGCCTCCCAGACCTACTTCTCGAAACCGGCGAAGGAACTGAACCTGACCGAGGCGGCGCTGCTCGCCGGGTTGCCGCAGGCGCCGTCCGAATACAACCCGTTCCTCGACCCGAAAGCGGCGCTCAAGCGCCGCAACGAGGTCCTCTACGCGATGCACGAACAGGGCTACATCGACTCGAGCGAGTACCGCGACGCGAAGACCCACGGGCTCGGCCTCGAACCGGGCAACAAGTACCAGGTGATCAAGGACCCGTTCCTCTTCGACCTGGTCCAGAACGAACTGATCGAACGCTACGGGATCAACACCGTCCGCAACGGCGGCCTCAAGGCCTACACGACGATCGATCCCGACCTCCAGGCCAAGGCCGAAGCCGCGATCGAAGGCTCCTGCTACGTCTGTTACGAAGGCGGCCCGGCCGCCGGCCTTGCCTCGGTCAACCCGGACACGGGGGCGATCGTCGCCCTCGCCTCGAGTCCCGGCGCCGAAGGCGAAGAACAGTTCAACTACGCCTGGCAGGCGCACCGCCAGCCGGGGTCCTCATTCAAGACCTACGTGCTGACGACCGCGATCAAGCAGGGCGTCGATCCCGCCACCACTTACTACAACGGCACCTCGCCGATCACCCTCGACATCCCCGGCGGCGGCGTTTGGACTGTCAACAATGCCGAGGCGGGCGGCGGCGTGATGTCGCTCGAAGAGGCGACCTGGGAGTCGGTCAACGTCATCTTCGCCCAGCTCGACCTCGACGTCGGCCCCGAAGCGGTGACCGAAACCGCCGAAGAAATGGGGATCGAATCGCCGCTGCAGTCGGTCCCGGCGGAGGCGATCGGCGGTCTCGCCTACGGCGTCAGCCCGCTGGAAATGGCAGACGGCTACGCGACCCTCGCCAGCGGTGGCGTCCACCACGACCCGACCGCGATCAGCCGGGTCGAATTCCCCAACGGCAAGGTCGACGAGATTGAAAGCGAGGAGGGCGAACGCGTCCTCACCCCGGGCCAGGCCTGGGAAGTGACGCGGATCCTCGAGGGCGTCATCACCCAGGGCACCGGCGCCGGCTACACCTACATGGGCTGCAGCTCGGAGGCCGGCAAGACCGGTACCTCCGAGGAAGAGTCCGACGCCTGGTTCGTCGGCTACACGCCGATGTTCTCGACGGCCGTCTGGGTCGGCCACCCGCAGTCGCGCGAATACACCGGCTTCGGCGGTCCCACCGCGGGCCCGATCTGGCGCTCCTACATGGAAGCGGCCCAGGAATACAACTGCCCCGACTTCGAAGAACCGACCAGCCTGCCCGAACTGGAAGCGCTGAGCACGGATCACACCCGCTCTTCCTACGAAGCCAGCAGTGAAGACGAAACCGAAGAATCCGCAGAATCGGAAGACGAACCGAAGGAAAAGGAAAAGGCGGAAAAGGACGAAGAAGGCGGAGAAGGGGAAGCCGAAGAAGAAGCTCAGGAAGCGCCGCCGACGCCTGAATCGAATCCTGGTCCACCGCCCTCGGTCGGCGGTGGCGTCAGCCCCGGTTAGAGCGTTGAGCGCGATCGAGGCGGTCGTCTTCGACTGGGACGGGACCCTGGTCGACTCCAAGCGGGTCCTCGTCGCCAGCTTCCAGGAGACGACGCGGGAGGTGCTTGGCAGCCCGTTCCCGACCGCGCACGAGGACGTCGAGCGGATCGTCCAGGTCCGCGGCCAGGAGGCCTTCGCGGAGATCGCCGCGGGCGATGACGACGTCTACGAGCGGATCGAGGCGGTCTTCCACCGCGTCTACGTCGAGCAGATGGAGGCGATCGAGCCGTTCCCGACCACGTGATCGACGAGTTCCCGCAGCCGCTCGAGCTGGCCGGTGTGGTTGAGGTTCCAGACGTATAGCGGCTGAAATCTCAACCACGCGTGGAATTGTCGTAGCGCTGCTGGGCCCGCTGGCGCTTCTCGGGCCCGTAGCGGCGGCGGTCCAACCAAGAGCCAGGGCGGGCCAGGCGTACGGCCGCTATCCACCAGACGATTCCCAGCGTCAGCCAGCCGGCGACGAACAGGAGCCATTGACCCTTCAGCGCCGTGATCGTCGACGGCACGATTACCAGCACGGCCCAGAGGGCGATGCCGTAGGCGACTGCGACGCCCGTCGAGGCCGCGAACAGCTCCACGGAGGCCGCCGCCTACAGCGTTCCGAGCTCGATCAGCTCGACGCGGTAGCCGTCGGGGTCGCGGACGAAGCAGATCCGCGGGCCCTCGCTGCGGCCGCCGGGACGGTAGGGCGGCTTTTCGGGCTCGATGCCCTCGGCGGCGAGGCGCTCGAGGGTGGCGTCGAGGTCGTCGACGCCGATCGCGATGTGGTTGTAGCCGGTGCCGTGGTCGTAGGAGTCGACGCCGAAGTTGTGGGTCAGCTCCAGCCGCGGTTCGTCGCCGGGCAGGCCCATGAAGACGTTGATCGCCTCGTCCCCGATCGGCATCCGTCGCACCTCTTCGAAGCCGAGCTTCTCGTAGAAGGCGACCGAGCGCTCGATCTCACCGATCCGGTAGCAGGTGTGGAGATAGGTGGCCACGTCGAGCCCAAGGCTATCGCCGCCGCGGGAACTCCCGAAAAACTGGGCTTGCGCTGGTCACAGTTCTTTCACTAAGTTGCAATGAACTCGTCCTCATCCGGTAAGTAATCGAAGCCAGAAAGGCAACTTTTGCGCAACTTCATCTCTCGTTCAGGCGCGCTCCGGGCGCTCGCCATCTCGGTCCCGGTAGCCGCAATCGGTCTCACCATCTTCGCCTCCTCGCTCGCGGGCGCGACGACGCTGACCGGCGTCACCGATCAGATCTCGATCGAGGAAACGGGCGGCAAGCTCAAGTTCGTCTTCCCGTCGACGGTCACCCAGGGCGACCAGCTCGAAATCGTCAACGAAACGAACCCGAAAAAGGTCGGCCCGCACACCTTCTCGCTGGTCACCAAGGGCTCGGTGCCGCTGACCAAGAGCGCGCGGAAGAGCTGCTTCACGCCGAAACACATCTGCCTCTCGGTCGCCCAGTGGCACGGGTTCGACCCGAAAACGGAAAAAATCAGCA
The DNA here is from genome assembly GCA_035509895.1 of Solirubrobacterales bacterium. GTDB lineage: Bacteria > Actinomycetota > Thermoleophilia > Solirubrobacterales > 70-9 > VAYN01. Next base: position 35,717 of record DATKIA010000023.1, on the reverse strand, counting down.
TCAACCCCGCCAAAGCCGGTCCTGAAGGCTGGAGCACCGCCGGTTCGACCTCGAAGAAGGGCGATTCCTGGTTCACCGAAAAGAAGGGCGAGGCGTTCGGCCAGGAAGTGACCGCCAAGCCGGGTGACCTCTACTTCATCTGCGCCGTCCATCCCTGGATGCACGGCAAGGTGACGGTGCTGGCGGGCAGCTAGGCAGACGTCTGGTCAGCACTCATCCTCGCCACGCCTGGGGCGCCGAGCCTTCCTCGGCGCCCTCGGCGGGGGCGCTCTCGCGGTCCTGCTGCCGCTGCGGGGCCAGGGCGGCGGTCTGCTGCCGCTTTCCAGCGAGCCGTCGGCGGCGGACGCCGCGGTGCCGTTCTGGGCCCAGCTGCCGATCCCGCCGGAGCTGACCGAGGCCGGGATCCGGATCCCGATCCGCGCAGCTGAACTGCAGATCCTGCCCGGCCGCAAGACCAAGCTCTGGACTTACGGCGGCAGCTTCCCGGGACCGACCGTGCGCCGCTGGGCGGGGCAGCGAACCAGGGTCACCTTCGAGCACCAGCTGCCGGCGGCGGCCGGCGAGCTCTCCGTCCATCTCCACGGCGGCCACAACCGGACCCAGTTCGACGGCCAGCCGGGCGGCCTGACCAAGTCCCAGCCGGCGTCCTGGTACTGCCAGATCCCGCGCGGGCTCTCGGCCCGGGAGTCGGGCAACGACCTACTGCTGGCGCCCGGTCAGCGAAAGACCTACGTCTACGACCTGCGCGAGGCCGGCGAGCCGGAACGGGCCGCTTTCCAGTGGTACCACGACCACCGCCTCGACCGCACGGCCGAGCACACCTGGAAGGGGCTGGCGGGGATGTGGATCGTCGACGACGAGTTCGACGCCTCGCTGCCGCTGCCCCGCGGTGAGCGCGACGTCGCGCTGATGATCGGCGACCGCAGCTTCGATCGCCACAACCAGCTCACCGACCCCTACCGCCGTGAGCTGCGCCCGCCCGCCGACGGCATCGTCGGCGACCGCATCCTCGTCAACGGCGCCTTCATGCCGCACCACCGGGTCGGTGCCCGCCGCTACCGGCTGCGGATCCTCAACGTCTCCCAGTTCCTCAGCTACAACCTGCAGCTCTCCAACGGGGCGCCGATGGTCCAGATCGCGACCGACAGCGGCCTGATGCCGCAGCCGGTGCGCCGCACCGAAATCATGCTCGGGCCGGCCGAGCGGGCGGAGGTGATCGTCGACTTCGCGCCGATGCGCGGCGAGAGCGTCGAGCTGCGCAGCGCCAAGCGCCATCCCGGCCGCAACAGCGACGGCGCCCACACCTACGGCGGCGCCCTGATGCAGTTCCGGGTCGGCAGCGAGCGCCTGGCGGACCGCACCCGCGTCCCGCGCAAGCTGCGGCCGCTGCCGGAGTGGACGCGCAAAGTCAGCCGCAAGCCCGACCACCGGTGGGTGATCACGGTCGGCGGCCTGTTCAAGACCACCTGGGAGATCAACGGCCGGACGTTCAACCCGGCCTACGCCGAGGCCCGCGTGGAGCTCGGCTCGACCGTCACTTGGGAGTTCCACAATCGCACCAGTGTCGCCCACGTGATGCACCTGCACCACACCGACTGGTACCTGCTCGAGCGCGAAGGGCGGGAGCCGCCGCCCTGGGAAAATTGCCTCAAGGACACCTTCTTCGTCTTCCCCAACGAAAAAATTCTCCTTGCCGGTCACTTCTCCGACTACACCGGGAAATTCGTCGTCCACTGCCACATGCTGGACCACGAGGACCACGGTTTGATGAGCCAATTTCAAGTGGTCGAGAACTAAAGGAAGATCCCCCTGCGCCGATGCTTTCCGGGAATGAGAAACCCGGAGAGGACACGGGAAGCGATCAGGCCGCCGGGCCGCTCCGAGGCGCGCGCCACCGGCGCCCTCTGGATGGCCGGCGCCGGGCTCGTCGCCCTCTCACTGGTTCTGCCGCATCCCGACGGCGCCGACACCGCGGCGTTGATCGCCACCGCCGCGGCGATGCTCGTCTTCGGTGCGATCTACTTCGGCCTCTCGCGCCGGGCACCGCTACCCCTGACCTACGCCGCGCTCGCCGGCGTAATCGCCGTCACCGCGGTGCTGATCGCCGAGAGCGGCATCGCCGCGGGCCAGTACGGAACGATCTACGTCTGGGCGCTGCTGATCACCGCCTACTTCTTCCCGCGACGGATCGCCTTCGCCTACCTCGCCTGGCTGCTGCTGACCTACGCGATCTCACTGAGCCTGGTCGAAAGCACGGCCGGCTACTCGCCGCTGACGCGGTGGCTGTTCTCGGCGATCTCGCTCAGCGTCGTCGTCGCCTTGATCAGCTCGATCGTCGCCTCGCGTGATCGGGCCGACGTTCGCGCCCGGCGCTTCTTCGATCTTTCCCAGGACATGCTTTGCACGCTCGACCCGAACGGCCGCTGCGTCGAGGCCAACGGCGCCTGGGAGGCGGTGCTCGGCTACGGGCCGGAGGAGATGCGCGGCAAACGGCTGCTCGACTTCACCCACCCGGAGGACCATGAGGCCGCTCGTGAGGCGATGATGCGGCTGTTCGACGGCGGCGGGCCGAGCATGCTGGAGACGCGGGTGCAGGCGAAGGACGGCAGCTGGCACTGGCTGCGGTCGAGTTCGACCCTGGCGCCCGACGAGGGCCTGATCTATGCCCGCTCGACCGACGTCACCGAGCTCAAACGGATCGCATCGGAGCGCGAGGAGCTGCTGGCCGAGGTCGAGGACGCTGCCCGCCGCGACGTCCTCACCGGCCTGCCGAACCGGCGGGCACTCGACGAAGCGCTGCCAGGTGAGATGGCGCGGGCGCGCCGCGGCGAGTCGCCGCTCTGCCTGGCGCTGATCGACATCGACCACTTCAAGGCCTACAACGACGGCCACGGCCACCTTGCCGGCGACGAAGTGCTGCGCGAGTGCGCGATCGCCTGGGTCTCGGAGCTGCGCGGCGAAGACACGATCGTCCGCTTCGGCGGTGAGGAGTTCCTCGTCGTCCTTCCCGATTGCCCGCTCGACCAGGCGGCAGAGATCGTCGAGCGCCTGCGGGGCGTCACCCCGGGAGGGCAGACCTGCTCCGCCGGTCTCGCCCAGTGGGACTTCGCCGAGTCGGTTGACGCACTGCTCAGTCGCGCTGACGCCGCTCTCTACGAAGCGAAGGAATCCGGTCGCGACCTGCTCGTCGCGGTGCCGGTCCCCGAGTCCGTCTGAGCTCTCTCTGAGGCATGATGGCGCGGTGGGCGACGAGCTGATCCACCGCTTCCGCCGTGCCCGGCGCCAGCCCGACCTGGTCGTGGTCGAGGGCTTCCACGCGCTCAAGCACGCGCTCCGCTTCGGCGCCGACCTGGTCGAGGCCTACGCGGTCGACCCGGCGGCGATCGAGGAGCTGGCGGCCGAGCTGGCCCCCGACCTAGCCGGCCGCCTCGGTGCCGACCGGGTCGCGACGATCGACGCCGAGACGCTGGCGCGGATGGTGCCGCTGGTGCCGCGCACCGGGATCGTCGCGATCGCCCGCCGGCCGGCCGTCGACCTGGCGGCAACGCTCGCCAACCCCGGCCTGGCACCGGTGGTCCTGCTCGAGGACCCGCGCAACATGGGCAACATCGGCGCCTGCGTCCGGGTCGCCGCCGCGGCCGACGCGGCGGCGCTGCTGACCACCGGCGAGCACGACCCCTGGTACCCGGATGCGGTCCGCGGTGCCGCAGGGCTCCACTTCGCGCTGCCGGTGACGGCGATCGACGAGCTGCCGGCCAGCGGCCGGCCGCTGCTCGCCGTCGATCCCGAGGGGGACGATCTGCATCCCGGCCAGGTGCCGCCGCGCGCCGTCCTCGCCTTTGGCACCGAGCGCCACGGCCTCACCGGCGGCCTGCTCGAACGGGCCGACGCCCGCGTCGCGATCCCGATGCGGGAGGGGGTCTCCAGCCTCAACCTCGCGACCTCGGTCGCGGTCACCCTGTTTGCGATGAGGCTCGGAGCCGGATAGCGTTCGGGTCTAACCACGGCCGCGCTTCGTCCACCAGCCTGCCCTGATCGAAAGGAACTGCCTAGTGCCGCTCGCAGACATCAGCTTTGGGGAACTGCTCCTCATCGCACTCGAGATCTTCTTCTTCGTGATCTGGATCTGGATCCTGATCACGATCCTCACCGACCTCTTCCGCGATCACGAACTGTCCGGATGGTGGAAGGCGGTTTGGGTGCTGTTCCTCGTCTTTATCCCGTTCCTGACGGCGCTGGTCTATCTGATCGCTCGCGGCCAGGGCATGCGTGACCGCACGATCAAGGCCCAGGCGGAGGCCAAACAGCATTTCGATTCCTACGTCCGCCAGCAGGCCCACGCCGCCAGCCCCGCCGACGAACTGCACAAACTGAACGACCTGAAGGAAAAGGGCGCGCTCTCGGCCGACGAGTTCGAGAAGGCGAAGGCGAAACTGCTCGCCTAGACGCCGCCCGACAGCCCGGTTTCCCGCCTGTGATGGGGGAGACCGGGCCGTCAACGAAGCCAATCGAAGTCCTTCTCGGCCCCTGAAAAGGGGCCGATTTGCAAGGGAAGTTGCAGGTTATTAGCAACTCCTAACAATTATTCGGCGACTTCGCTAGCCTGCCCGTCCACTGCCTGATCCGTGCGCGGGTCGGCGGCTAAACGATGCGGGCCGACTTCCCAGACACCAACTCAGGCGCGATCCGGCGCCGGGCACTGCTGTTCGCGGCGCTGCTGCTGGCGGCCCTCAGCGTCCTCTCGATCTCGCTTGCCGGGAACGCTCCGGCGGAGACCCCGCAGGAAGAACTCGAATCGACCCGCGACAAGCTCGAAGGGGTGCAGGCCAACTCGGCGGCGCTGGCGGAAACGATCGCCGAACAGAATGCGGCGATCGACTCGATGATCGGCGAAGTCTCGGCGCTGCGCCAGAAGCGGGCCGTGGTCGAGGCCGAACTGGCCGAAAAGCAGGCCCAGCTCGAGGCCGCGACGAAGGCGCTGGAAGCCGAAGAAGCCCACCTCGAACGGGTGCGGGAGCAGCTCGGCCGCGCCCTCGGCCTGCTCCGCGAACGCCTGGTCGCGATCTACGAGGCGGGCTCGCCCGACCTGGTCAACGCGATCCTCGAATCCGAAGATTGGAACCAGATGGCGGCGCAGACCGAATACCTCAGCCGTATCCAGAGCTATGACGACTCGGTCGTCGAGCGGGTGAAGACGCTGCGCGACGAGGTGACGAAAGCCGTCGGCCAGCTGACCGAGCACCGCGACCAGGTCGAAGCGGCGCGCGACTCGGTTGCCGCCCTCGAGCAGGAAGTCGCCGCCGCCACCGCCGAAGCGGAATCGCGCTTCGTCGAACTGCAGGCCGCCCAGCACGAGCGCCGCGAAGCGATGGAATCGCTCGAAAGCCGCGAAGAAGCGCTGAGCAGCAACCTCTCCTCGATCTCCAACCAGATTGCCTCCGAAGGCGGGACCAGCGGCGTCCCGACCGCGCAGGTGCCGCCGCCGCTCAACCCCGGCGAAGAAGCGCAGGTGCTGAACGAAAGCCAGGCCAGCGCGCCGTCCTCGGCGCCGCAGGCGGTCATCGACGCGATCTCGGCCGGCAACGCGATCGCGATGACGCCTTACATCTGGGGCGGTGGCCACGGTTCCTTCGAATCGTCCGGCTATGACTGCTCGGGCGCGGTCAGCTTTGCCCTGCACGGTGCCGGGCTGCTCGAAAGCCCGCTCGACTCGACCGGGCTGGAGACCTGGGGCGAACCGGGCGCCGGCAAGTGGATCACGGTCTACGCCAATGCCGAACACGCCTGGATGGTGATCGCCGGCATCGCCTTCGACACCGTCGGCGGCCCCGGCCCGCGCTGGCACAACCCCTGGGTCGACTCGCCCGAAGGTTTCGTCGCGAGACACCCCGCGGGACTCTAAATAACCTCCTCAGCAGGACTTTAGAAAGCCCGCATAGGGTCGGCGCCTGGAACCGATCTCCTATTTCCAGGCCATCGTCCTCGGCGCCCTGCAGGGGATCGCGGAGCCGTTTCCGATCTCCAGCCTCGGCCACGCGGTGATCGCGCCGTCGCTGTTCGGCTGGGACATCCACCAGAACGACGAATTCTTCCTCGCCTTCCTCGTCGCCACCCACTGCGCAACGGCGATCGTCCTCTTCTTTTTCTTTCTCGACGACTGGAAGCGGATCCTGCGGGGGCTCGGCCGCTCGCTGCGCGGACGCGCCGGCCCCGACGACGCCGACGCCCGGCTCGGCTGGGTGATCGTGATCGGGACGATCCCGGCCGGGATCCTCGGCCTCGCGCTCGAGCACAAGCTGCGCGACCTCTTCGCCTCGCCGACCTCGGCGGCGATCTTCCTCACCGTCAACGGCTTGCTGCTGCTCGCCTTCGAGAGCCTGCGCCGGCGCCGGCCACGTGCCGGCGACTGGGAAGGCGACGGCGACGCCCGCATCGCCCGGATGAGCTTCAAACAGGCGCTGGCGATCGGCGCCGCCCAGGCGGCGGCGCTGATCCCTGGCATCTCGCGCTCGGGGATCACGATGGGAGGGGGGCTGATGACCGGGCTCTCGAACGAGGACGCTGCCCGCTACGCCTTCCTGCTGGCGACCCCGATCATCGCCGCCGCCGGCTTCCTGAAGCTGCCCGACCTGCTCGGCTCGGCCGGCGACGGCGTCCGCGGCCAGGCCCTGGTTGCCGCGCTGGTCGCGGCCGCGACCACTTGGCTCGCGGTCAAGTTCCTGCTGCGTTTCTTCGAGACCAACCGGCTGACCCCGTTCGGGATCTACTGCATCGTCGCCGGCCTCGTCTCACTCGCCATCTTCGCTTTCTAGTCGACAGCGGCGCGTCTGCCGCGATCCCGATCTCTGAGTACGATCGTCGCCCAGCTGTCGGGATCGAGAGGAGAGGTGGATGGCTACCGAGGAGCAGGGGTCGAGCCTTGAGCGCGACCTGGAGGTGATGCTCGAGATCGAGCGCTTCGAGCCGCCGGCGGAGTTCCGTGAGCAGGCCCTGTGGTCAGACCCCGCCATCTACGGGGAAGCCGCCGCCGACCCCGAGGCCTTCTGGCTGGCCCAGGCAAGAGAGCTCCTCGACTGGGAGACCGAGCCAAGCCAGGGCCTGAACGACTCCAACCCGCCCTTCTATAAGTGGTTCGAGGACGGCCGCCTCAACGCCTCCCACAACTGCCTCGACCGCCACGTCGCAGCCGGCCGGGGCGAGCGCGTCGCCTACCACTGGCGTGGTGAGGAGGGGGAGACCCGCGACGTCACCTATGCAGACCTGCACCGCGACGTCCAGCGCTTCGCCAACGCGCTCAAGGGCCAGGGCGTCGAACAGGGCGACGTCGTCGGCATCTACCTGCCGATGATCCCCGAGGTCGCTGTCGCGATGCTCGCTTGCGCCCGGATCGGCGCGATCCACAACGTCGTCTTCGGCGGCTTCTCGGCCGAGTCGGTCAGGGAGCGGATGGAGTTCTCGGCGGCGAAGGCCCTGATCACCGTCGACGGGGCCCGCCGCAAGGGCAAGACCGCCCCGATCAAGGCTGCCGTCGACGAGCAGATGGGCGACCTGGGAAGCCTGGAGACGATCGTCGTCGTCGCTCACACCGGGATCGAGTGCCCGATGAGCGCGGGCCGCGACGTCTTCTACGAGGAGATCCTCGCCGCCGCCGATCCCGAGTGCCCGGCCGAGCCGATGGAGGCCGAGCACCCCCTCTTCATCCTCTACACCTCCGGTTCGACCGCGAAGCCGAAGGGGATCCTGCACACCACCGGTGGTTATTTGACCGGCGCCACCGCCACCCACCGCTACGTCTTCGACTTGAAGCCCGACCAGGACGTCTACTGGTGCGCCGCCGACGTCGGCTGGATCACCGGCCACTCCTACATCGTCTACGGCCCGCTCGCCAACGGCGCCACCAGCGTCATGTGGGAGGGGGCACCCGACTACCCCCACAAGGGCGTCTGGTGGGAGACGATCGAGGAGACGAAGGCGACGATTCTCTACGCCGCCCCGACCGCGATCCGCACCTTCATCAAATGGGGAGCGGAGATCCCGGAGAAGTTCGACCTCTCCTCCCTGCGCCTCCTGGGCTCGGTCGGTGAGCCGATCAATCCCAAGGCCTGGCTCTGGTACCACAAGGTGATCGGCGGCGAGCGCTGCCCGATCGTCGACACCTGGTGGCAGACGGAGACCGGCGCGATCATGATCACGCCGCTGCCGGGCATCACTCAGACCAAACCGGGCTCGGCGACGACGCCGTTCCCGGGGGTAAGCGCCGAGGTCGTCGACGAGCGCGAGGGCACGCCGCTCGCCGAGGGCCAGGGTCTCCTGGTCTTGGAGCGCCCCTGGCCCTCGATGCTGCGCGGCCTCTACAAGGAGGACGATCGCTTCATCGAGACCTACTTCGCCAAGTTCGGCAAGGAGCGCTACCTGGTCGGCGACGCCGCCCGCAAAGACAAAGACGGCTACTTCTGGGTGATCGGAAGAATTGACGACGTCGTCAACGTCTCCGGTCACCGGCTCTCCACCGCCGAGGTCGAGTCGGCGATCGTCGCCCATCCCAACGTCGCCGAGGCCGCCGTGATCGGCCAATCGGACGAGGACACCGGCCAGGCGATCTGCGCCTTCGTCACCTTGAACGGCAACGCCGAGCCCTCCGATCAGCTAATCGCGGGCATCCGCGAGGAGGTCGCAACCCGGATCGGCAAATTCGCCCGCCCGAAACGGATCATCTGGGCCGACGACCTGCCGAAGACCCGCTCGGGCAAGATCATGCGCCGGCTGCTGCGCGACATCGCCGAGGGCCGGGCCCTGGGTGATGTGACGACGCTGCGCGATCCCGGGGTGATGGCGGAGCTGGAGGCGAAGATCGCCGAGGAAGGCGACGGCGAGGACTAGGGGCGACGATGCCGATCGTCAGCGCGCACCAGGTGAAGATGGCCGCTTGCCGCCACCGCGAGGCGACAACTCGCCGCCACGGGACCAGCCAAAGGGCAGCCGCGCCGAGGAAGCCGGTGAGGGCGACCAGTCCCGCAAGCTCAAGCCGGCGCTCGGGTTCGGCGAAGGCGGCGACGTAGACGACGCCGGCGACGCAGATGAGGAGGGTGACCCAGCCGCCGACGGCGACCGTCCTGAGCCAGAAATGGATCTCACCTCATCCGCGGGTCGACGAACAGACCCGAGAGGTCGAAGACGCTGCTCCACGTCCTGTTCGTGAAGACGAAGCGGACTTCGCGGGTGCCTTCGGCGTCGCCCGCCAGCTCGGGCTTGACTTCGAACGGGTCGGAGAGGTCCCAGGCGCCGTCCGAGCCGAGATAGCCGACGTCGTCGGCGGCCGCGATGCCGTACTTCCCCTTCGCGTAGTAGACGCTGACGGTGACCCCGCCCCAGCCGCCGGCCGTGCGCACCCAGGCGCGGGCGCTCGGGTACTGGAGGGTGACGCAGACCGGCGGGCTGATCGCGTAGGCGCCGGCCGGCAGCTCCAGCGCTGCGCCTGCGCTGCCGTCTGGGTCGGTGCCGTTGACGAGCCTGGCGCCGTTGCGCAGAGTCCAGCCGCCGCTGCCTGCGTCGAAGTCGCTGGCTTCGGCTTCGGTGTAGAAGTTTTCGTCGCCGAACTCGAGGAACGGCTGCGAGAAGGTCTGGCCGGGGCAGACCGCGAGTTCCGAGTTGGTCTTGGGGGAAGCCGGCTTGCCGCTGCCGTCCCAATGTCCACCGGAGTAGCCCCAGTGGCCATGGTGCCAGGAATCAGCGAGGGCGGAGCTGGAGAAGAGGCCGAGCAGGCCAAGGCACAGAGCAACGAGGAAGACGAGCTTCCGTGCCGATCCGGGTACATGTGCCGTGGGGCGAAACAGAGACATTGCGTCCTCCGTGACGTCTCACTGGCGACCGAGCTATCTCTTGCGAGACCTCTGGCTTTGCGTCCCCGCCTCGCGACGGGTTTGCCTTTTTCAGTGCTTTGCGTATGAGTTCGGTTTGAACTTGGTGAGCGAGAACTATCGGCGGCCGAGTGCTGCAGATGCAAGGGGCTTGGACGCGTGTTGCCCAATCGCCTGGACGTTCGTCTGATTCCAGGCAGCGCAAGGAATGGTGAGTACTTAAGGCTGCGGCGCCGAGCGGCGATACGAGCTGAAACTTTTGTCCGTCGAAGCCATCAAGGAAGCCGAGCGCACCAGGGATTCGCATTCGCTGCGAGCCCGACCGATGAGCCCTGCCCTGCGCCGCGCAGAACTGTTCGGCGGCGCCCTCTTCCTCGCTGCGGCGCTCGCCCTTGCCGTGCTCGGCGGGGTCGAGAGCTTCTCGCTGGCGACGGCGGCGATCTATGTGGCGGCGGTGGCGATCGCCAGCAACGTCCGCATCGACGTCGGCCCGGGTTTCACCGTCCCGACCCAGGCTGTCTTCGTGCCGATGCTGTTCGCGCTGCCGCCGGCGGTGGTGCCGCTGCTCTTCGTCCCGGCCTTGGCGCTGGGGATGGCGCCCGACGTTCTCCGCGGCCGGATCGCGCCGAGCTGGCTGCTGACCGCGGCCAGCAACAGCTGGTTCGCGCTGGGGCCGGCGCTGGTCCTCGTCCTGGCCGGCGACGTCGCCCCGGACGAACGCTTCGGGATCCTGGCGCTGGCCCTGGCGGCCCAGTTCGCGGTCGATTTCGCCGCCGCCGCGATCCGCGACCGGCTCTTCGACGACCGCTCCTCGCTGCTGGGACTGCTGCGCGAGGTGAAGCCGATCTACGCGATCGACGTCGCGCTCTCGCTGCTCGGCCTGGTCGTCGCCTTCGCCGCGACCAGCGGCTACGGCGGCTGGGCGGTGGCGCTGGTTGCGCCGCTCTTCTTCGTCCTCCGGATCTTCTCCAAAGAGCGCCAGGAACGGCTCGGGCAACTGGCCGAGCTGAACGACGCCTACCAGGGGACGGCGCTGTTGCTCGGTGACGTCGTCGAGGCCGACGACACCTACACCGGCGAGCACAGCCGTGGCGTCGTCCGCCTCTCGCTCGACGTCGCCGACGCGCTCGGCCTCGGCCCCGACGGCCGCCGCAACGTCGAGTTCGGCGCCCTGCTCCACGACGTCGGCAAGATCGCGGTCCCGAACGAGATCATCAACAAGCACGGGCCGCTCGACGAGCGCGAGTGGGCGATCATGAAGACCCACACGATCGAGGGCCAGCGGATGCTGGAGCGGATCGGCGGCTTCATGGCCGAGATCGGGGTCATCGTCCGCGCTTCGCACGAGGCCTGGGACGGGAGCGGCTATCCGGACGGGCTGGTCGGCGAGCAGATCCCGATCGAGGCGCGGGTGATCACCGCCTGCGACTCCTTCAACGCGATGACGACGACCCGCTCCTACCGCGAGGCGATGCCGGTTGCGGCGGCGGTCGCGGAGATGGAACGCTGCGCTGGGTCGCAGTTCGACCCGCTGGTAGTGGCGGCCCTGCTGGCGCTGCTGACTAGAGACGAACTGGCGCCGGATCCAGCGGCGCTTGCCGCTGCGCTCTAACCGCTGTTCTTCTTCGCCATCTGTTCGACCGCGACCTCGAGCGCCTGCAGCTGTTCCTGGACGCTGCGCAGCTCGCGCAGCGCCATCGCCTCGGCGCTCATCTCCTCTTCGGCCAGCTCTTCCTCGAGCGAGACGATTTCGGGGGAGAGGAAGCGCTGGGCGAAGGCGCCGGTGAGCAGGGCGACGAAGCCGATGCCGACCAGCAGGGTGACGGTCGAGACGACCCGGCCGCCGGTCGTGGTCGGGTTGATGTCGGAGCCGAGCGTGGTCATCGTCGTGATCGACCAGTAGAGGCTTTCGGCGAAGTCGATGTGTTGACTCGCCTCGAAGGCCTGAAAAAGGGCCGCGCCGCCGATCACCGTGAGCAGGGCGAGCAGCATCGCGTAGCGCAGCCCCTCGAGCGAGAAGACCTCCCGCGAGAGCTGGGCGAGCCGCAGCAGCCGCAACAGGCGCAGCAGCCGCAGGACCCGCAGGCTCTGCAGGCCGGCCGGCAGGATCGGCGGCGTGAGGACGACGATGACGATGTCGAGCGGGTGGCGCTTGATCCAGGCCCAGCGGTCGGGGACGACCGCGAGCATCACCACCAGCTCGATCAGGAAGGCGGTCCACGTGATCCAGTTGAGGGCGATCGCGATCGTCCCCAGGGCGCCGCCCGGGCTCGACTCGGAGATCGCCACAGTCGGTAGCGTCAGCGCCGCCGCGATCAGCATCGGCGTGTTCAGCCGTTCGGCGACCCGCGTGCTGCGCGCATCCATCCCCGGCGCGTAGTGCACGGGCTTATCGCCGTCGACGGCGGGCTTCGCGGTTTCGGCGGCTGCGTCGGCGGAGCTCACCGCAATTGCTTCGACGCCGAAGCGCCGACCCCTAGCGATTCGGTGGTATTGCGGTTTGCGGCGTCGGCTGCGCTGGCGTGGTGGAGAGGGCGCGATTGCTGGTCTGCAGGCGCCCGGGATGACATCCGCCGGGTGGGGTGACGCGGACGCCCTGTTCGAGGATGAAGACGTCGACACGGCGATTGCGCGGTCTCATCCCGCCTCGCGGGTCGAGCGGGCAGCTCTCGCCGTAGGCAATCGTCGTCACCGGCACCTCGATCTGGTTCGACCCGGTGCCCACCTTCTCGGGCAAAAGGGCATCGCGTATCTGACGGGCACGCTGCAGGGACAAGGCCATGTTGTGGTGTGCTCCGCCGGTGTCGTCGGCGTTGCCGATGATCTCCAGTCCGGCCGGGGGCGCGCGCTCGGCCATGCGCGCCATCGCCTGCGCGGCGCGTTCGACCAGGGCGCCGTCGTCGGGAACGGCCTGGTCGAGAGAGAAGAAGGTGGAGGGGAAGCGGAGCAGTCGCAGGGTCAAGCTGTCTTCGTTACCGCCCTGGTCGGTGACCGTGAGCGTCACGGCATAGGGCCGAAGTCTCGGCGGCAGGTCCGCCGACATCGTCGTGTCGTGCCCGTGGCGTATGCCCGCGACCGTCCAGCGGCGGGCGAGGTCCTGGTCGTCCTCGTCGCTGGAGTGACTGCTGTCCAGGGTGACTCGCTCCGAGCCGGGCGCCATCTTGACCACGATCCGCGCTTTCGGGGCGTGGTCAACCCGCAGCAGCGGCTGCCCCGCCAGCTGGTGACACTCCACCGTCACCAATCCCGATTCCGCTTTTTCCGGCACTTCGAACCTGATCCTGTTTCGATACCAGGCCTGGCTCAGCGGTTGGGGCTCCAGCCGCTCTGGCTCCAATTCGCTCTGGTCCGGACCGGCGTAGCCGGCGAGCGTTGGCGCGCCTGCGAGCGTCGGCGCGCCGGATCCTTCTTCGAGCTCGATGAAGGCGGGTGATCCCTCCTGAAGCCCCCCGTTTTCCGTCCCGATCACCGACCCCCCCATCAGTTTCAGGAACCGGGGCGCCGTCGAGGCGGCGCCGGCTTCGCTCAGCGGCGTGAACCCGGTGCCGGGCACGTACACGTACGGCTCGTTTCTGTCCAGGCGGAGCAGGCGCCCGGACGTCGTCTCGACGAATTCAGCACGTTCGGCGCTGGGGGCCGGCACCTTGACCACGTTTGCCTTGACGCCCCCGACCCGCAGGGTCTTGCCGCTGCGAAAGCGGCCGAAGCCGCCTTCCTTCGGCGCGCTCATCGTCAGGGTGACGATTTCCCCGGGCGCCGCTTCTTCGGGCTCGAGCCTGAGGCCGTTGCCGAAGTTCGGCAGTACGGCTGCCCCGGCGTTCTCCAGACGGTGCTCCTGTTCGGACGGCTGGCTCACCGCCGATTCTTCACCGCCGCGTTTCTCGGCGTTGGTCAGACTCAGTTCGGTTCCAGCCCGGGTCTCGGCGTTGGGAGTGAGTGCGTAGGACATTTCCAGAGCCGACTTACTCGCCTGTTCGACGCTCTCGAGCGGCCCCAGGGACATCGCCACCACTTCTGACTTGGGTACCCAGAGCAACCGGCCGCTGTTGGGGCTGACCTTGTCCTGGCAGCCCTTGGAGGAGATGTTGGCGAAATAGATGCGGTCGTCTCCCTCGGTGACGTAGAGGCCCTGCATCGCTTCGTCGGGACCGTCGGTGCTGCGGATCAGGGCCATCGGCTGCACCTGCGGGTGGGCGAGGTTCCTCGCCATCAGGGTCAGCGTCCCGAACAGCGGGACAGAGAGGAAGACGGCCAGGCCAAACCACATGAAGTCCGACTTTTCCAGCACCGCAATCCGCCAGAGGCCGCCGGTCAGCACCACCGCGACGGCAAGCGAGACCGCCACCCAGAACTGATCCAGGACCAACGCGGGAAGGATGACCGCCATCAGCATCAGCCACCAGACCAGCGCGACGCCCGTCGACCGGAAATAGAAGCGGTAGGGCCGGGGGTGACCCGGGGTCTCGGTCTTGGACCGGCGGGTCGCTTTCCTTTCCCATCTCTCCTCCTTCCTGCGCCTCGCCCAGATCTTCCACAGCCTCTTGACGACTGGGAAGAGCGCGGCCACGGCGAGCACTAGGGCAGCGGCGGCGAACAGATAGGAGGCGATGGCAAGTAGATCCCACCAATCCGCCCCCAGCCCCCATTTAAGGCCCACGGCGACCACGCCACAGACAAGGGCGCCGGCGATCAGATTCACCTGCGGAGGTTCCACCCACTTGCGGTGCCGTTGGAGGAGGGGGACCTCCGGGGGCAAGGTCTCCGACTCGCGAGGCGGGAGCTCGTCCTCTAGCCAGGTCAGCAGCGGTACGAAGGTGAGTAGGACGGCAACGAGAACGGGGAAGAGAAATAGAGCGGCGATGAGGACCGTTTGTTCAGGTGAAAGGCTTTCGGTGAGGATCACCCCGGCGATGCCCTCGGCACCCAGCAGCACCAGCAGCCAGCGGATCATCCCCGGCGTGGCGCGGCCGCTGCGGTCGACGAGATAGGACGCCAACACCGCCAGAACCCCGAAGAAGCCGAAGATCAGCAGCAGCGAAGAACCCGTCGCCACCAGCTCGTCCTGCGGCATTGCTTTTACTGCTTGGTCGGGCGGCACGTTGATCGCCTGGAAGCGGGTCCAGACGATTACCGCTCCGGCAAAGGCGACGAACCCCAGCAGGCTGCCGGCAGTGATGATCAGAGGTAGAAGCCGCTCTCCTGCCGCGCTCAGGAGGCCGACGAAAGCTGAGCCGGCGGGAGGGGGGTCAGATGAGGAGACTTTGGTTGGTCCCACGCTTACGCGTAAGAACCTACTTACTCAGAATACCTTTTACCGAACACCTAAGTTCTTACACTTAAGTTCGTACTGTGTGTGTCAGCAGGTGAGTCTCAGCCCTGGCGGGCGGCCTTGACCAGGCCCTGGCCGGGCCGGAGGACTTCGGTCGGGACGAAGCTGTTGCGGGCTTCGGAGACCGTGATCGGGGCGATGCTGGGATCGCCGCTGCCGAGGATGTCGAAGCTGCCGATGATCCCGTTCTTGACCTTGGTCGCGCGCACGGCGCCGATCACGCCGGAGCGTTCGCCGCTCTTGGCGATCGCGCCGAGTAGGACTTCAGCCGCCTGGCCGGCGTAGGGGGCGAAGAGTTCGACCGAGCCGCTGACCTTCTTCTTCAGCTGCGAGACCAGCTGCTTGCCTGGCCCGGTCAGGTCTTGGGGGACGAGGCCGGGGACGCTGGCGAACATCCCTCGGGAGGCGGCGCCGGCGAGGTCGATCGTCGACTGCTGGGCGAAGCCGTCGGGCGCGAGCAGCTTGATCGGGCCGGCGTTGGGGCCGAGGACGGCGACCTTGTCCTTGATCAGCTGGGCGCCGTTCTCTTCGGTCAGGCCGGCGAGCAGAATCGCGTCGGTGTCGGTCATGCCGATCGTGTTCATCAGGCCTTTGTAGTTGGAAGCGTTTTCGTTCCAGGCACGGAAGCCGGTGATCTTGATTCCGAGCTTGCGGGCGGCGCCGCGGAAGGTCTTTGCCTGGCCGAGGCTGGTCGGGTCGCCGCCGGCGTAGAGGACGTAGGCGCGGCTGATTTCCTGCGTGCGGGCGAACTGGGCCAGCGCCGCTCCCTGGTAGGCGTCGTTGGGGACGACCCGGGCGTAGTTGCGCCGCGCCGGGTAGAGGCTCCCCGGCTCGCCCTTGCCACAGCTCGGGCTCGACTGGGTGAGGCAGATCAAGGTGTTGCCGGGCGAGACCATCGCCAGGCCGCCGCCGGGGGCCTGGCCGAGGATTGGGATCATCGCCTCGGCGCAGCCGGAGTTATAGGTGCCGATCACGCCGAGCACGGTCGGGTCGGCGGCGTAGGCGCGGGCGTTCTTCTGGCACTGCGACTTGCTCCAGAGGCCGGTGTCGGCGAGCGAGTCGTCGCAGGCCTGGAAGGCGACGGTGCGCCCGCCCGCCTTCCACTGCGCGCCTTCGAGCACGAGCCCGATCGCGTCGTTCATCTGCAGCGAGCGCCGCCGCGAGTCGCCCTGCAGCGGCAGGTCGGAGACGATCAGCGCCTGCGCCTGGCCGGCGCCGCCGTACTGGACCGGACCGCAGGCCGAGTTGTCGACCCCGGTCGTCGCGGCGCGGCCCTGGGTGCTGAGCGCGAGCACGGCAAGGCCGAGCAGGGCAAGAGCGACGACCGCAGTGATCGGGCGGCGAAGGATCACGAGACGGCGCCAGCCTAACCGATCGCCGTACGGGAACCAATTTCGATCCCAGAAACGACAAGACCCGCCGGAGCGGGTCGAGTCTGGCGCGTCGCGAGGAACCACCCCGCTTGGTTGATACCCACAGTCAAAGTACCACTGCGGACCATGCCCCACCTCGACCCGCTGGCGAATCGAATGCGGAGGGCGCCGGACTCGAACCGGATCCGGCTGGTTGGCCGGACATGATGGGTATCAACCATCTGGAGCGCGCCTGTCTCCTTCAACCCTCCTGAGGCGAAGCTAAGGCCCGTTGTCTCGCAACGGGTTAGGCGCGCGCCAGTTGGCACACACAATTTTCAGTTCGGCTCGGAAGTGCGCGGCTCTCGCGCTAGTCGGCTTCGGTCGCGAGCTGGTTGCTGAGCTCGACGTGGGCGCGGCTGTCGCTGCTGCGGATCAGGAACAGGGTGGCGAGGAGGCCGAGGGCGGCGAAGACGGCGCCGACCATGAAGGCCGACTGGAAGCCTTCGACCAGCTTCGCCGGCTCGTGGGAGGAGCCGATGATGCCGTTGGCGACGGCGGCGAGGATCGCCAGGCCGAGGGCGCCGCCGACCTGCTGGGAGGTGTTGATCAGACCGCTGGCGAGGCCCTGCTCGCGGTCTTCGATCCCGGAGACGGCGGCGATCGTGACCGGGACGAAGGCGAAGCCGAGGCCGACCGCGGCCAGCAGCGAGGGACCGAGGATGTCGCTGAGGAAGGTGCCGTCGACCGAGATCTGGGAGAACCAGACGAGGCCGCCGGCGATCAGCGCCATGCCGGCGGCAAGGACGGGCTTGAAGCCGACTTTGGTCACCAGCTGCGAGGCGATGCCGGCGGCGAGGATGATCGAGACCGCCAGCGGCAGGTAGGAGAGGCCGGCCTTGATCGGGCTGTAGCCGAGCACCTGCTGCATGTAGAGCGAGATGAAGAAGAACATCGAGAACAGCGAGGCGCCGGTGAGGGTGCCGACCACGTTGGCGCCGGTGATCGTGCGGATGCGGAAGATCGAGAAGGGGACGAGCGGCGCCCGCGAGCGACGCTCGATCGCGATGAAGGCGGCCAGCAGCAGGGCCGAGCCGACCAGGGTGCCGATCGTCTGCGCCGACCCCCAGCCGGCGCTTTCGGCGTCGAGCAGGCCGAAGACGAGGGCCGAGAGGCTGAGCGTGATCGTCACCGCGCCGGCGACGTCGAAGTGGCGCACCTCGCCCTCGTCGCGGGTTTCGGCGATCAGGCTGGGGGCGATCAGGGCGGCGATGATCCCGATCGGGACGTTGACCCAGAGCACCCATTCCCAGCCGAGACTTTCGGTGAGGACGCCGCCGAGGAGGACGCCGGCGGCGCCGCCGGAGCCGGCGACCGCGCCCCAGATCCCCAGCGCTTTGTTGCGCTCGGCGCCGTCGCGGAAGGTGGTGGCGACGATCGAGAGCGCGGCGGGGGAGAGGATCGCGGCGCCGAGGCCCTGCACGGCGCGGGCGGCGATCAGCTGACCCGAGTTGCTCGCCAGCCCGCCCGCCAGCGAGGCGATCGCGAAGAGGACGAGCCCGGCCATGAAGACGCGACGGCGGCCGAGCAGGTCGGCGAGGCGGCCGCCGAGCAGGAGGAAGCCGCCGAAGGTCAGCACGTAGGCGTTGACGACCCAGGGCAGGTTGCTCTCGGAGAAGTCGAGCGCTTCGCCGATCGTCGGCAGCGCGACGTTGACGATCGAGGCGTCGAGGACGACGACGAACTGGGCGACGCAGAGCAGGATCAGGGCGATCCAGCGCTTGTCCCGAGCGGCGGCGGCGTCGGTCACCCCAGACAGATTACGGATGCGGCGCTACCGGCTGAAGAACTCGACCAGGAGCCGTTCGACGGTCTCCGGGGCGTCGGCGAACGGCCAGTGGCCGCTGCTCGGCAGCACGTGGACCTCAGCCGAGGGGAAGGCGTCGCGCTGGCGCTCGGCGAAGGCGGCTGGCAGGTAGGCGTCGTGCTCGCCCCAGACGACCAGGGCCGGGATGTCGCGCGGCGCCATCAGCGCCGAGAACTCCCTCGCTGCGGCACCCGGATCGTCGGTCGCCCGGTAGAGCTTCAGCACCGCCCGTTTGGTGCGGCGGTCGTAGTGGTCGTACATCTGGTCGATGAACGGCCGCGGCAGGCCGCGCGGCTCGCCGCGGTTGACGAGGGTGCGGAAGGCGCCGCGGGTCGCGGTCGCCTGGAACAGCTCCCCGAGCCCCGGCGTGCGCCAGATCCGCGCCAGCCGGTGCCACTTGTAGCCGGGCAGGATGCCGGTGTCGATCAGGGTGATGCTGGCCAGCGCGTCAGCGTTCATCGCCGCCCAGACGAGCCCGATCGGGCCGCCGAAGTCGTGGAGGACGAGGTGCACCCGCTCGACCCCGAGCGCCCGCAAGGTCTCGCCGAGGAAGACCGCGTAGCCGAAGGCGCTGTACTCGAAGCCGGGGGCGGCGGCGGTCTCGCCGAAATCCGGCAGGTCGGTGGCGAGCGCCCGCTTGCCGGTGCCGGCCGCGGCCGCGATCAGCTGCTCCCAGTCGTCGGCTGAGCCGGGGTTGCCGTGGACGAAGACGACGGCCTCGTTGGCGTCGGCCGGCCCGGCCTGCAGCAGTCGCGTCGCGGTGCCGGCGACGGTGACGCGCGAGCGCTCGACCTTGGCGACGCTCATCACAAATCCTCGCGCTTCGCTTGCGGCGCGAAGAACCAGAGATGCACGCTTGCTCGCTCCACGCTCATGCTGCGACCGGCCGGCGCGAGTCGGCGAGGACACGGGGGAAGATGCGGGCCATTTCCCGTAACGGCTGGGAGCGGCGGGTGCCGACCCGGTCGAAGGCCGCCGCGACCACCGGATCGTTGACGGCCGCCTTGAACAGCGCCTTTTCGGTTGGAGTCAGCTTCCGGCCGCTCGAGTAGTCGTGGATCATGAACGCGTGCCAGCGCAGTTCGCGCGTGTGGCGCTTGCGGTAGCGATCGAGCGAGCGGCCGAGCGGCTCGGCACCCGCCAGCGCCGGGGCGACCGCGTCCGCCAGCCATTCGCCCGACTGCAGCGCCCAGCCGCAGCCGACGCCGAAGATCGGGTCGATCGCCAGCGCCGCGTCGCCGACCAGCGCCAGGCCGGGCGCCGTCTGCCGCCGAGCCCGGTTCAGCATGTCGACCTTGCCGAGCACCGGTTCGATCGCCCGCCCCTCGCGGATCGGCGGCGCCTCCGGGGCGTCGCCGACGATCTTGACCAGGGCGGCCTCGGGGTCGCGCTTGAAGTCCTGCAGGCGGTCCTTGGTCGGCATCGCTGCGTAGAAGGTGAGACCGCTGTCGGTCGGGAAGGCGGCGACCCAATTGGGGTCGAGCATCCACATCGACGTGTCCGGCGCCAGCGGCGGCGTCGCCCCCTCGAAGTAGCCGCCGTAGGCGATGCGGCCGTGGGGCCGGGTCTTGACCGGGACGCCGGAGAGCTCGGCGACGCGCGAGTCGCGGCCGTCGGCGCCGACGGTGAGCGGGGCACGCAGCCTGGTCTCATGGCCGTCGCGGTCGCGGACGACGACGCCGGCGATCGTTTCGCCGTCCCAGAGCAGGCGCTCGGCGCTTTGGCCGAGGATCAGCTCGACGCCTGGCTCGGCGCCGGCGGCCTCGCGGATCAGCGGGTCGAGCACCGAGCGGCGCAGGTTGAGGCAGAGCCCGGCCTCGTCTTTCGGCGCCCCGATCCAGCCCCACCGGGTCCAGGCGTGGAAATGTGAACGGACAGCGCCGGCGGCTTCGATCTGGTCGAGCAGGCCAAGACGCTCGAAGACCGGCACGCCGGAGGCCTGGATGAAGTGCGAGCAGATCCGCTTGAAGGCGGCGGGGTCCGGAGACTTCTCGACCAGCGCCACCCGCGCCCCGGCCCGGGCCAGGAGCATCGCCGTCGTGCAACCGGCGAGGCTGGCGCCGACGACGACGGCGTCGTGATCCGGTCGGTCGGTGAAGATGTCTCGGCTGGCATCGGTGCTGGCCATTTCGCCCTCCCGCGTGGTGTTCACCGTTCGTCCCGTACTATACGACTCGAATCATGAAAAGCAAGTTAATTCCATGAGCAGCAAGCCGATTCGTCTCACCGGGACTTCCTACGCGGTGCTCGCCCTGTTCGATCAGTGCGGCGGCGAGGCGACCTCCTACGACCTCAAGCAGGCGCTCGACACCTCGATCCAGAACTTCTGGCCGGTCCCGCACACGACCGCCTACGAGGAGCCGGCGCGGCTGGCCAAAGCCGGCTACCTGACCGCGCGCCAGGAGGAGGGTGGCCGCCGCAAGCGGGTCTACGCGCTGACCGAGGCCGGGCGCGAGGCGCTGCGCGAGTGGGCCGCGGACCCGTCCGCCTCTGCACCCCAGCTGAAAGAGGAGGCGGTGCTGAAAGTCTTCGCCGGCGGCGACCCGGGGCCGCTGCTGGCGTCCCGGATCGCCTGGCACCGCGGCAAGCTGGAGGAGTTCGGCGAGTACCTCGACGCGGTGCGCGGGGTCGAGGGAATGGAGGGCCAGGAGCGGGCGCTGACGGTCGGCACCGGCTACCACCAGAAGATGATCGAGCTGCTGGAGTCGCTCGCGGCCGAGGTGGCGCGGGCGGAGGGCTAGCGGCGCTCCCGCTCTAGGAGGCCGGCGATCGGGGCCAGGGCCGGGATCGGGAACTCATACGACCAGGCGAGGTCAGGGTGGACGGCGTGGCCGACCGGGACGATCGGCTGCGGCTAATCCACCTCGCGGCTCACGCCTTGGCCGCCTGTGGCTCCCACTTGAAGCGTTTGCTGGCGATCCGGATGCCCACGGCGCACCAGATTAGAAGGACGACGACGTTGCCGAGTTCGAGGCCGGTGCCGCTGGCGCCCGGCGCCAGCGTCGTCTGCAGCCCCAGCGCCAGGTGGTAGAGGGGGAAGACCTTGCCGACCGTTTCCAGCCAGCTCGGCAGCTGGTCGACCGGGATCCAGACGCCGGAGACGAAGGAGAGCATCACGACCGAGAAGGGGGCGATCGTCGAGGCGGCATCGGGGTTCGGGGTGAAGGCGCTGAGCGCGATCCCGAGCGAGCACATCGCCGCCGTCCCGAGCAGGACGTAGGCGATGAAGGCGGGGAAGGTCGAAGCGGGGACCGGTACGCCATACGCGATCGCGCCGACGCCGAGCAGCAGCGCGGTCATCAGCAGCGCCTGGGCACTGGCGCGGGTGATCTGGGCGGCGATGAAGGTCCAGGGTGGCATCGGCGTGCCGCGGTAGCGCTTCAGCTGGCCGTTCTCGCGCTGGGTGGTGAGCGAGACGGCGAGCGTGGCGAAGGTCGAGAGGGCGACCGAGTAGGCGATGATCCCGGCCGTGAAGTAGGCCTCGGCGCTGAGCTTCAGGTCCCCCGGCAAGGTCGTCGTTTCGTTGCCGCCCTTGCTGAAGATCGAGTTGAAGAGGACGAGCAGGATCAGCGGGAAGGCGGCGGTGAAGATCAGCACCCGCGGCGTCCGCAGGGCAACGAGGATCGCCATCCGCGCCTGGGCGAGGACGACGCCGCGGTCGTTCACGACTCCTGCGCCTCGGCGCGGGTCAGCTCGAGGAAGATGTCCTCGAGGCTCGGGCGCCGGACCTCGAGCTCGTCGAGCTCGACCCCCCGCTGCTCGGCCAGCTCCAGCAGGCGGTAGAGGTCGGGCTGCGGCGTCTCGGTCTCGATCTCGACCCGGTTGCCGGCGACCGCCACCTGCGAGGTCGGGACCGCGCCGCGCACGTCCTCGGCGGAGAGGCTCCCGTTGAGGCTGAACCCGATCACGGTGCGGCGGCCGAGGTCGTCGCCGAGCTCCTCGGTTCGGCCCTGGGCGACGATGCGGCCGTCGCGGAGGATCGCGACCCGGTCGGCGAGGTGCTGGGCCTCGTCCATGTAATGCGTGGTGAGGAAGACGGTCTTGCCGAGCGCCTTCAGCCCCTCGATCATGTTCCAGGCGTCGCGGCGGGCGCTGGGGTCGAAGCCGGTGGTCGGCTCGTCGAGGAAGATCAGGTCGGGGTCGCCGATGATCCCGATCGCGACGTCGGCGCGGCGTTTCTGGCCGCCGGAGAGGGTGGCGACGCGGGCGTCGCGTTTGTCGCCGAGGCCGACCAGGTCGATCGTCTCCGCCACCGGCCGCGGTTTCTCGTAGAAGCGGGCGAACAGCGAGACCGCCTCCGCGACCGTCCACAGCGGGTCGAGCTCGCATTCCTGGAGGACGAGGCCGACGCGGTTGCGCCAGGCGCGGGTCGGCGCCCCGGGGTCGACGCCGAGCACCGAGACCTCGCCGCCGGAGCGCTCGCGGTAGCCCTCGAGGATCTCGATCGTCGTCGTCTTGCCGGCGCCGTTGGGGCCGAGGAAGCCGAAGACCTCGCCGGCGGCGACCTCGAACTCGATCCCCCGCACCGCTTCGTGCTCGCCGTAGGACTTGCGCAGGCCGCTGACCGTGATCGCCGCTTCGCTCACCGGCGGCACGCTACCTAAAAGTGGTTAAAGGGAGGCTAAGCGCCAACGAGGGCGAGTGCGCGGGGCGGGTTGCATGTCAAAACTAGTTTGCTAAACTAATTATCAACGCTAATCAATGACCACTGAGCCCACGCACATCTCTCTCACCGACACCGCCGCGAAGCTGCGGATGGCGCTGGTGAGGACCGCGCGGCGGCTGCGGCAGGAGGCTGCGGCGGAGACGAGCGGCCTGACCCCGACTTCGGTCTCGGCGCTGGCCACGATCGAGCGCCACGGACCGCTCACTCCCAGCGAGCTGGCCGAGATCGAGCGCGTGCGGCGGCCGACGATCACCCGCACGCTCGGCTGCCTGGAGCGCGAGGGGCTGGTGGACCGGACCCCGGACCCCGCCGACGGCCGCAGCTCCCTGGTCGCGATCAACGGCGCCGGGAGCGAGCGGTTGCGGCGCCTGCGCGGCCGCAAGAACGCCTACCTGGCGCGGCGCATGCGCGAGCTCTCGGCCGACGAGGTCGAGACGCTGGAGCGCGCCGCCGAGATCCTCGACCGGATGAGGGAGGGTGAGCCGCGGTCCGGGCGCGAGCAGCGCCCATGAGGTACCACCTGCGCCGCTCCTTCAACTCGCTCGAAGTCCCCAACTACCGGCGCTACTTCGCCGGCCAGCTGATCTCCCTCTCCGGCACCTGGATGCAGACGGTGGCGGCGATCTGGCTGATCCTCAGCCTCACCGGCTCCGGCATCGCGGTCGGCCTGACCACCGCCCTGCAGTTCCTGCCGATGCTGCTGATCGGAGCCTGGGGCGGGGTGCTCGCCGACCGCCTCCCTAAACGCCAGCTGCTGATCGCCACCCAGGCACTGATGGCGATTCCCGCCGTCGGCCTCTTCGCCGTCACCGCGACCGGTGTGGTCGAGCCCTGGATGGTCTACCTCGGCGTCTTCGCGATGGGGACCGTCAACGCGGTCGACAACCCGACCCGGCAGAGCTTCGTGATGGAGATGGTGGGCCCCGACCGCGTCGTCAACGCGGTCAGCCTCAACAGCGTCATCGTCCAGGCGGCGCGGATCGTCGGCCCGGCCTTCGCCGGGATCCTGATCGCCGCCTTCGGCGTCGTCCCCTGCTTCGCGCTCAACGCGCTCACCTTCGTCGCGATGATCTTCGCTCTCCGGGGGATGGACACCGCCAAGCTGCACACCGAGCCGGTGGCCCCGCGCGGCCCCGGCGCGATCCGGGCCGGCCTCCGCTACGTCGTCCGCACGCCGGAGCTGGCCGTGCCGCTGGCGCTGATGGCGCTGGTCGGGACGCTCGGCTTCAACTTCCAGGTCGTGCTGCCGCTGCTGGCCAAGTTCAGCTTCGGCGGCGGCGCCCTCACCTACGCGGCGATGGTCGCGGCAATGGCGGTCGGCTCGATCGCCGGGGCGCTGATCAACGGCCACCACGGCCGCACCGGCCCGAAGCTGATCGCCGGTGGCGCCCTCGCCTTCGGCGTCTCCGCCCTGCTCTCGGCAGCGATGCCGGCGCTGGCCCTGGAGATCGTCACCCTCGCCATCCTCGGCGCCGCCGCGGTCACCTTCGCGGCGACGATCAACTCCAGCCTGCAGCTCGCCGTCGCGCCCGAGATGCGGGGCCGGGTGATGGCCCTCTACTCGGTCGTCTTCCTCGGTTCGACCCCGATCGGCGGCCCGCTGACCGGCTGGCTCGCCGAGACCTACGACCCCCGCGTCGCCCTGCTGCTGGCGGGGATCTCCGGCGTCAGCGCCGCCTGGGCGGCCAAGGTCAGCTTCGCCCGGCTGCGCGCGCGGACGGCCGAGGCCGAGGCCCCGGCCGTCGCTGCGTCCTAACTAGCCGACGTAGCCGGCCGATTCCAGGTACGCCGCGGCTGCCGCCTTCGGCGTTTCTTTTTCGAGTTCGACTCGGGCGTCGAGCTCCTGCATCACTTCCAAGGTCAGACCTTCCTGGACCTGGAGGATGGTTGCTTCGTAGTCGGGGCCTGCTTCTTCAACCACCTTGGGCGTGGTCACGAAGATGATGTTGCCGGCCGGGAAGACGTGCTTGTCGTCTTCGAGGATCACGAACTTGTCGCTTTCCGCCGAGAGCTGCGGGTCGGTGGTGAAGAGGATCGAGAGATCCGCCTGACCCTTTTCCAGCACCGTGTAGCGGAGGCTGATGTCAACCGGGTGGAAGGACTTGAACTTCAGCCCGTACAGTTTTTCCAGTCCGGCCAGGCAGTCGATCCGCTCGCGGCACTCGGGCGAGCCGTAGAGCGACAGTTTTTCCGAGACCCCTTCGAGGTCGGAGACGTCTTCGAGGTCGTACTTTTCGGCGGTCTTTTTCAGGGTCCCGACCGCGTTGGCGCTTTCGAACGGCGTCGGTTCGAAAGCGACCAGCCCTTCTTTTTCGAATTCTTCGTTCGCTTTTTCCCACGCTTCGGTGGCATCGGCGGGGACTTCTTCGGGTTCGAGGCCGAAGAACGACGTCAGCGCGGTCGAGGCGTACTCCGGGTAGCCGGAAATCGCCCCCGTCTTGACCGCCTTGTGGGCGACCGTTTCAGAGCCGAGGTTGAGGTCGGACTTGACCTTGTAGCCGGCGGCCTTCAGTGCCTGGGCGTAGATTTCGCCGAGGATTTCCTGTTCGGGGAAGTTCTTCGAGCCGATCTTCAGGCTCACCTTCCCGTTATCGGGATTGGAAGTGATCGCGCCGCCGCCGGAGCCTGCTTCGGTTTCGGTGCTGGTGCTTTCGCTGTTGGAGCTGTCGTCGCTGCCCCCGCATGCTGCGACGCCGAGCGCCAGGGCCAGAGCCGCGAGCGCCGCCAGGGCGATTCGCAGCCGGGTTTGATCGATCCTCACTGTTGCCTCCTTGGGGTGGGTTTCGAAACGGTCATGTCAGGTCGTTTGCAGCCGCAAGCCTTTCGAAGTGAGAAGACGTTGCAGTCCGGCGAGGGAGAACTCGATCGCGAGGGCGAGCAAGGCGACCATGATCGCGCCCGCCAGCACGCCGTTGGTGCCGTAGACGTTTTCCCCGAGGATGAATTCGCCGAGCGTGGCGACGCCGGCCAGCGGCGCGATCGTCGCCGTCGCGACGATCCCGATCGCCGCCGTGCGGATCCCGGTGAAGACGCTGGTCACCGCCATCGGCAGCTCGACCTTGCGGGCGATCTCGAGCTCGCTCATGCCCATCCCGCGGGCGGCCGCCACCGTCGCCCGGTCGACCTCGCGGACGCCGACGAAGGTGTTGGTGAGGATCGGCGGGATGCCGAGGATCGCCAGCGCGATCGTGAGGTTGAAGAGGCCGACGCCGATCACCGCCGCCATCAGCGCGATCAGACCGAGCTCGGGGATCGCGCGGCCGGTGTTGCCGAGTCCGATTGCGATCAGTTCGCCCTTGCCGCGATGGCCGAAGAAGAGACCGGCGGGGAGGGCGATCACGATCGCCAGCGCCAGCGCCAAGACCGTGACTTCGAGCTGGTTGATGGTCAGTTCAATCACCTGGTCGATGCCGCCGACGGTCTTGCCGCCGGTCACGTTCGAAGTCTGCGGGGTGAAGATGAATTCGATCGCGCCGCCAAAGGAGGCGAACAGGGGGTGGACAAGAGTCACGAAACCCTCGCTCTTCGCCAGGGCGTGGACAGGTACTGGATCGTCAGCAGGATGGCGTCGAAGATGAACGCCAGTACGACCACGATCGCGATGACGACGACGATCGCGGTCGGGAATCGCAAGTGCCCTTCACCAAGAATTTGGGTGCCGAGCCCGCCGGCCCCAGCGAAGACGGCAAGCGTGGCGATCGCGATCGTGCTGACCGTGGCGATCCGTAGGCCCCCGATGATCTCCGGCAGTGCGAGCGGCAGCTCGACCCGCCAAAGAATCTGGCGGTCGGTCATCCCCATGCCACGGGCGGAGTCTTTGGCGGAGTCGGGAACGTTGTCGAGTCCGACGGTGACGTTGCGGTAGATGATCTGCAGCGTGTAAGCGCTGAGAGCGATGATCGCGGTCTCGCGGCTGCGCCCGGTGATCGGCAGCAGCAGGAGGAAGAACGAGATGCTGGGGATCGCGTAGAGGATGCCGGTTCCGGCTAGCAACGGTGGCCGCAGCCAGCGGCGGCGGTGGGCGATCAGGGCGAGGGTGAAGGCAACCGCGAAACCGAGCACGACCGAGATCGCCACGAGTTCGAACTGCTGCAGCGTCGGGGTCCCGAAGCGGTCGATGTTTTCCCGCGCCCAGTCCCAGCAGAAGAGGTGGCTCGGCTTGGCCTGGCAGGGGGCCGTTTCGTGGTTGCGGAAGAAGCCTTCGCCGACTTCCCCCGCTGCCGCCAGCGGCAGCCCCGCGAGGCTAGTCATGGGGCCGCTCCACGGCGCTGTGCTCCTCCGTCTTCGCTTTCGGCGAGGCGAGGAACTCGGAGATGATCTCGACCGAGAGGACGCCGTCGATCCGGCCCTGGTGATCGACCACGGCCGCGTACTGGGCCTCGCCCTGGAGCAGGTCGGCGAGCGCGTCGCGCATCACGTCGTCGCGATCGAGCAGCGGGCCGAGCGGCGAGTCGGGTTTCTCGGGCACCGTCTCGGCCCGCAGGTCGCGCTCGGAGAGCCAGCCGAGCGGCCGCTCGTTGCCGTCGAGGAGGAGGGGGTAGGGGACCTCGACGTCGGGTGCGTCGAGCTCCGCCCGGACCTCGGCGGTGGGCTGGCCGGGACGAGCGATGGGCGCCTTCCAGAGGTCGATGTCGGAGACCCGCATCAACGCCAGTCGCTTCAGCGCCCGGTCGGCGCCGACGAAGTCCTCGACGAACTCGGTTGCCGGTGCCATCAGGATCTCGGCCGGCGTCGCGTACTGCTCGAGCTTGCCGCCCTCGCGCAGGATCGCGATCCGGTCGCCCATCTTGATCGCCTCGTCGATGTCATGGGTGACGAAGAGGACCGTCTTCTGGATCTCGGCCTGGAGGCGGAGGAACTCGTTCTGCAGGCGCTCGCGGTTGATCGGGTCGATCGCCCCGAAGGGCTCGTCCATCAGCATCACCAGCGGGTCGGCGGCGAGCGCGCGGGCGACGCCGACCCGCTGCTGCTGGCCGCCGGAGAGTTGCGCCGGGTAGCGGTCGCCGAGCTCGGGGTCGAGGCCGACCAGCTCCAGCAGCTCGCCGGTGCGGGCCCGGGTGCGGTCCTTCTTCCAGCCCAGCAGCTGCGGCACGGTGCCGACGTTCTCGGAGATCGTGCGGTGCGGGAAGAGGCCGGTCTCCTGGATCACGTAGCCGATCTCGCGACGCAGCCGGGCCGGGTCGCGGTCGCGGACCGACTCGCCGCCGACGAGGATGTCGCCCTCGGTGATCTCGACCATGCGGTTGACCATCCGCATCGCCGTCGTCTTGCCGCAGCCTGAGGGCCCGACGAGTACGCAGATCTCGCCAGCCGGCACCTCGAGAGTCAGGTGATCGACGGCGATCGAGTCGGAGTTGCCGTAATGCTTCGTCGCCCCCTGGTAGCTGACCGAGGAGGCCCCTGACTGGGACTGTATGTCGATTGCGGCCTCGCCCGGCGGCACTGTTACAAACCTATACCCCTTGCCACCCCGGCTTTGAAACCTTTGACGGGTCAGCCCATCTGGTGAGCGCCGTGGTGCTCGCAGTGAGTTGAGCCGCTGCGGCCGCGGCTGACCCAGAGCAGGGCGAGGAAGATCGCCGTCGCGACGACGTTGAGGACCAGCTTGTAGTCGAGCTCGATCGAGCCGAAGATGTCGGTCCGGGTCGGGCGCGAGCCCTCCGGGATCAGGCCGAGGAGGCTGAAAAGACCATCGACCGCCAGCGCTGCGAGCACGATCGTGACGAACATCAGGGCGGTGATCCGCAGGGCGAAGGCGGTGCCGTAGTACTTGCGGTAGGCGAGCACGATCGGGATCACGATCAGGTCGGCGAAGATGAAGGCGATGACGCCGGCGAAGCTGATCCCGCCGGACCAGAGGACCGCCGCCAGCGGCACGTTGCCGACCGAGCAGACGAAGCTGAGGATCGCGATCAACGGGCCGACGAGGACGTTCTCGATCGTCTGCACCAGCGGCGGCGCGTCGGTGATGAAGAGGACGTTGAAGAAGTCATCGCCGAGCAGGCCGATGAAGCCGGCAAGCAGGAACCCGATCGTGATCTCCTTCCAGAGCATTCCCCAGTCGCCGCGGAAGTTGCCGCCGACCTCGGCCCAGGCGTCGGCCGAGGTGAATTTCCGGCGCCAGCTGCGCGCCTCTTCGTAGCCGCCGTGGTCATGCTCGTGGCTGGCCCCCGCCTGCTGGGCGTGAGCGCGGGCCTGCTCCTCGAGGCGCGGTGAGACGAAGCGGCGCAGGAGCAGCGCCATCAGCGCGATCATGATGATCCCGCCGACGTACTCGGCGAGCGCGAACTGCCACCCGATCAGGACCCAGAGGACCAGCCCCAGCTCCCAGACGAGGTTGGTCGAGGCGAACTGAAAGGCGAGCGCAGTGACCGCCGAAGCGCCCTTCTGGAACAGCGACTTGGCGATCGCGATCGCCGCGTAGGAGCAGGAGGAGGAGGCGGCGCCGAGCCCGGTCGCCTTCGCGACTGGCACAAATCCGTGACCGGAGAGGGCGCCTTCGATCCGTTCGCGCGGCACCCAGGCCTGGACGATCCCGGAGATCGCGAAGCCGAGGACAAGCGCCCACCAGACCTCATACGCCATCAGGAAGGACTGTTCGAAGCCCTCCCAGATCTTTCCCAGCACGTCGCTCATCGCCCCGCCCCGGCTCGTCTCACCGTTTGACGAAGCGACCGAGGGCGGCCATCAGCTCGTCGACCTTCTCGACCCGCTCACCGCCTTCGGCCTCGACCACGCAGTGGCGGGTGTGATCGTCGATCAAGCCCAGCGCGACCTTGTCGAGTGCCGCCTCGATCGCGCTGATCTGGGTCAGCACGTCGATGCAGTAGCGCTCTTCCTCGACCATCCGCGAGACCCCGCGCACCTGGCCCTCGATCCGCGAGAGGCGTTTCAACAGCTTGTCCTTGTCCTGCTCGTATCCGACCATGGCAGGCACGATACCAGATACCCCCCAGGGGTATTAGAGGCCGAGGCGGCGGGCGCGCTCGGCGGCGCGGGCGACGATCTCCTCCTCGCCCGGGAGCTCGCCGCCGCGCATCAGCACCCGGCCGGCGACGACGGTGGTGTCGACTACCGCGCCGGAGGCGGCGTAGACGAGTCCGGCGGTGAGGTCGCCAACCCCGAGCGCGGGCGAGTCGCCGCGCAAGAGCAGGAAGTCGGCCGGCTCGCCGGGGGCGAGGGCGCCGGCGCCGAGCAGCGGTGCCCGGGCGCCGGTCGCGACCGCCCAGGCCTCGGCGGCATCGATCGCGGTCGGGTCGGCGGCGGCGTGCTTCTGGGCGAGGGCGAAGGCCTTCAGGTCCGAGAGCAGGTCGAGCGAGTCGTTGGAGCCGGCGCCGTCGGTGCCGAGCCCGACCGCGACTCCTGCGGCCTTCGCGGCTGGGTGGGGGAAGATGCCGCCGACCGCGAGCTTCATGTTGGCGACCGGGTTGGTGACGACGGTGGCGCCGCGCTCGGCGATCAGCGCCAGCTCCTCGGGGTCGAGCCAGACGCCGTGGGCGAGCACCGTGCGCTCGTTCAGCATCCCCAGCCGGTCGAGGTACGGGGCGGGGCGGATGCCGTGGGCGGCGATGCAGTCTTCGACCTCTTTCGCCGTCTCCGAGAGGTGGATCTGGATCGGCAGGCCGCGCTCGGCGCCGAGCGCGGCGATCCAGCGCAGCGAGCTTTCGCTGACGGTGTAAATCGCGTGCGGGGCGAGGGCGGGGGTGATGCGCGGCTCCTGCTCGGCCAACATCGCCAGGCTCTCGTGAGCCGAGGCGCGCAGCCCCTCGGCGTCGCCGTTGGCGTCGAACAGCGGCGCCCCGACCGTCGCCCGCATGCCGGAGTCGGCCACCGCCCGCGCCGTTGCCTGCGGCCGCCAGTACATGTCCCAGAACCGGGTCGTGCCGGTGCGGATCATCTCCGCGCAGGCGAGCCGGGTCCCCCAGTAGACGTCCTCGTCGTCGAGCTTCGCCTCGATCGGCCAGATCAGGTCTTCGAGCCAGGGCATCAGCGGCAGGTCGCCGCCGGAGCCGCGGAACAGGGTCATCGCCGCGTGCGTGTGGCCGTTGATCAGCGGCGCCACCAACGGCGCCCCGCCGGCGTCGATCGTTTCGTCGCCCTCGAGCGGCGCGACCTCGGGACCGATCGCCTCGATCGAGCCGTCGACGCAGCGCACCCCGACCGTCTCGCCGTCGAGCCGGGCGTCGGTCACCATCAACCCCATCGCGTGGTTCCTTTCGGACCCATACGGCGAAAAAGGAACCACGCGATCACGGGCCCACCGCCCCGAGCTTGGGCAGCACCGCGGCGAGGCCGTCGCGCAGCTGCGTCGCGTTCTGCGCCCGATCGGCCTCCAGCTCGGCGACGCTGAGGCGGCTTTCGCCGAGGCCGTTGGCGAGGTTGTCGACCATGCAGAGAGCTGCGTACTGGAGCCCGAGCTCGGCGGCGACCACGCACTCGGAGGCGACGGTCATGCCGACGACGTCGGCGTGGGCGGCGATCAACCGGATCTCGGCCGGCGTCTCGAAGCGGGGCCCGACCGTCTGCCAGTAGACGCCGCCGTCGCGCGGCGGCTCGCCGCCTGCGCCCCAAGCCTCGATCACTTCTTGGCGCCAGTGCTCGTCGAAGCCGGGCGCGGTGTGGGCGCGGGCGTCGGCGAAGATCGAGACGTCGATGTGGAGGGCGATGAAGTCGTCGGGGCAGACGACGGTGCCGACGGCCAGATCGGTGCTGAGCGAGCCGACCGAGGAGATCGCCAGCACCCGGTCGCAGCCCTGCTCGGCCAGGTGCCGCAGGTTGGCGACATGGTCGATTTGGTGCGGAAGAACGTAGGGATCGCCGGTGTGCCGTTGCACGATCGCCGCCCCCTGCTCGGCCGCCGCATGGGCGATCTCCGCCCCACCCGGCCCCAACGCAGAGCTCCCGAGCACCACCGCCAGTCGTCCCATCAAGCGATCCTACGCCGAGGTTGCCTTTTGCCTCCTATAGGCAGGGTAAACGCAACCTCGGCGGGTGTTAGGAGGCTTCGCGGCGGGCGCGGAACTCGGCGACGGCTTCGTCGTGGTCGACGATCGGGGACGGGTAGTCGAGGCGATTGAAGCCTTCCATCAGCCAGGGGCGGAGGATCGCCTTGCCGCGGACCGATTCCAGCTCGGGCAGGTAGCGGCGGACGTAGACGCCGTCGGGGTCGAAGCGCTGCGCCTGGCGGATCGGGTTGAGGACGCGGTTGGGCCGGGTGTCGTTGCCGGTGCCGGCGACCCACTGCCAGTTGCCGGCGTTGTTGGCGATGTCGCCGTCCGCCAGCAGGTCCCAGAAATGCCAGGCGCCCTCGCGCCAGTTGACGTAGAGGTCCTTGGTCAGGAAGGAGGCGACCGCCATCCGCGCCCGGTTGTGCATGAAGCCCTCGGCGGCGAGCTGGCGCATCGCCGCGTCGACCAGCGGGTAGCCGGTGCGGCCCTCGCGCCAGGCCTCGAGTGCCCGCTGCGACCGCGACCAGCGATCCCCGCGGTGGCGGTAGTCGCGGCGCGGCAGCGACGGGTTGGCGGCCAGCACCTGGTGGTGGAAGTCGCGCCAGCAGAGCTGGCGCACGTAAGCGGCGCCCCCGCGGCGCCCGCCCGCCTCGCTCGCCAGCTCCAGCGGCGAGACGGTGCCGAAGCGGAGGTGAGCGCTGAGCCGCGAGGTGGCGTCGCCGGGCAGGTCGTCGTGGCGCTCGTCGTATTCGCCGAGGTGGTTGCGGAGGAAGCGCCGCATCAGCTGGCGGCCCTCGTTCTCGCCGCCGGTCGCGAGGCCGGGTGAAGGGCGACCGCCGGTCAGTTTCTCCAGCGCCGGCAGCCGGCCGGCTGCGATGCCGCGGGGCAGGCGCAGCTTGCGCGGCGCCCCACGGACCTCGCGCAGCGGCGCCGCGCTCCAGGCGCGGTGGTAGGGGCTGAAGATTTTGAAGTGGTCGCCGTCGGTCGGGGTGACAGCGCCGGGCGGGACGATCGTCACCCCGGGATGCGCCTGGAACTCGATCCGCTCCGCCGCGCAGGCCGCGGCCAGGCGCCGCTCGCGCCGGCGGGCATAGGTGCTCCAGTCGGCGCTGACGTGGAGCGCGGTCGCGCCGCACCCGCGGGCGACCGCGAGTGCCTCCTCGATCGGGTCGCCGCGGCGGACGATGAGCCGGGCGCCGCGCCGCTTGAGCCCCTCGTC
Organism: Solirubrobacterales bacterium; assembly: GCA_035509895.1. Lineage (GTDB taxonomy): Bacteria > Actinomycetota > Thermoleophilia > Solirubrobacterales > 70-9 > VAYN01. The sequence goes on along the minus strand of DATKIA010000023.1, from coordinate 2,479 downwards.
GAGAGCGGCGAGCGCCTCACGCATGAAAGCGACCCGGTTCGGGGCGGCGAAACGCGAGCGCAGCAGGCGCTCGTCGAGAACGAACAGGGGCACCGTTCGCTCGGCCGCTGCCGCGGCGAGGAGGGCGGGGTTGTCGTGGACCCGGAGGTCGCGGTTGAAGAGGATGAGTGCGGTCTTCATCTCGCGGGTATGGTGCAGACGATGGCCGATCGCCCGTCAGGGAGAGACGAGAGCGAGGCGGAGCGTCTCGACCGCAACCTCAGCGAGCTCCTGCAGGAGCTGCGGGTCGCCCTGCCCGGCGTCCAGGTTCTCTTCGCTTTCCTGTTGGCGGTTCCGTTCCAGCAGAACTTCACGAAAATCTCCGAATTCGAGAAGAAGGTCTACTTCGCGACCCTGCTGCTGACCGCGCTCTCGGCCGCACTCTTGATTGCGCCGTCCGCGTACCACCGGATCACTTTTCGCTACCAGCAGAAGCACCGCCTCGTCTTCATCTCCAACCGGCTCGCGATCGCCGGCCTCGCCACCCTGGCGCTGGCGATGACCTGCGCGATCATGCTGATCACCGACGTCCTCTTCGGCACCGTGGCGACGATCATCACGGTCGCCGTCGCCTTGGCGATGTTCATCGTCCTCTGGGCGGTGCTGCCGCTGAAGCGCCGGCTCAAGTACCGGGAGGAGGGGCTGCCGCTGCTCGATCCTCCCGGAAGCGACTGAGCTCGGCTTCGAGCTCGGCCAGGAACGGCAGTTGCGGTGCCTCGCGTTGCAGCAGCGCACAGTCGGCGTCCCAGACTTCGAGCTTGAGATCGAGCGGGACCTCGAACTCCTCGGCGATCGCCTCGCCCTCGTCGGCGTAGGTGCGACGCAGCATGCCGACGTTGGTCAGCTTGTCGGCGCCGTAGATCGCGAAGGCGTCGCCGTCGGCGGCTGCGACCCGGCCGCGGTGCTCGTCCTTGCGCTGGCGGTAGTCGGCGATCGTTTCGTCGTCGCTGAGGGCAGCGACGAGGCCGGCGACCGGTTCGCCGAAGCGTGCGCGCAGGTCCTCGACCGTCGTCTCCGAGTCCTCGACGACGTCGTGCAGGAGCGCCGCGGCAAGGACCTCGTCGCCGAAGTCGTACTCGGCCAGCAGTGCTGCCACCGCCTGCGGATGCTCGATGTAGGGCAGGCCGCCGCTGCCGTTGCGGACCTGACCGGCGTGTGCTTCACGGGCGAGCTCGAGGGCGTCGGCGACGAGCGCCGAACGCTCGATGGCTGCCGCCAGCGGGGAGGGGGAGATCCCCGTCACGTGCTGGGAAAAGTGGGAGCCCAGGACACTGCCCGGGAGGGTAGCGCTCAGGCAGAGGCAGCAGGGCTGGGAGCCGGGGCCGGCACCGCGGTTGCGATCGGTCTCGCCGGCCGCGGCGGCAGCTGGTGCTCATCGCCCTCGGCGCCGATCCCGATCGCGTCGCCGACACCGCCGAGCGAGGCCCAGCCCTGCTGTGCTTCGGCCTCAAGCCCGTCGAGGAAGGCGTCGGAGTGGAGCGGGTCGTGGTGGAAGAGGACGGTGCGCTCGGCCCCGGTGCGGCGGGCGAAGGAGAGCGCATGGCTGGTCGCCGAGTGGCCCCAGCCGATGTGGTCGGGGTACTCGGCGTCGGCGTACTGGCCGTCGTGGATCAGCAGCGAGGTGTCGCGGGCCAGCTCGAAGCCGGAGATCCAGTCCTCGTCGAGCTCGTCGAGGTCGGCACCGAGCGCCGGCTCGTGATCGGGGATGTAGGTGAGCGAGGAGTCGCCGTCGTCGATCCGGTAGCCCAGGGTCGGTCCGCGGTGGGCGACGGAGGCGGCGCGGATCCGCGCCGGGCCGATCTCCCACTCGGTCTCGGGGCAGTGGCGGAAGGAGACGTCGCAGGGCAGCTCGCGGACCTCGACCGGCGAGAGCGGGGCAGAGATGTAGCGGGCGATGCGGTCGCGCAGCGAGGCCTCCGGCGAGGCCGGCCCCCAAATCACCAGCTCGGTCTGGGGGCGAAAGGCAGGGGCAAAGAAGACGAGCCCCTGGATGTGGTCGAGGTGGAGGTGGGTGAGGAGGATGTGCAGCCGGGTCGGCTCGTCGCCGAGCGCGAGGCCGAGGTTGCGGATGCCGCTGCCGGCGTCAAGCGCCAGCAGCGAGCCGTCGGAGAGGGTGACGCCGACGCAGGAGGTGTTGCCGCCGTAGCGGATCGTTTCCGGCCCAGGCGCCGGGATCGAGCCGCGGGTGCCCCAGAGCTTGACTTTCACGCCGGCCCCACGCCGTTGCTGTTGCCGTTCATCTGCGCGGTCGGCCAGAAGATCGCGATCGCGCCCTGCGAGCCGTGCGCGGTCAGGATCGGGAAGGCCGAGGCCTCGATTTCGTGTCGCGCGCCGTCGGCGGACTGGATCTCGAAGTTGGCGTGCGCCGGGTGGCCGTTGCGGACCGCCGAGACCAGCGGCAGGTCGTCGTACGGGATCGGCTCGCCACCCTCGTCGAAGG